>NZ_JBQQCG010000001.1:0-345196 GCF_052245575.1 Streptomyces sp. 2A115
CGAAGCCTTGGGGGCTGGGCGTGTGGGGATGTTAGGGGGGTACGTGTTGGTCGCCCCAAGGGTTTTTCGCCCCCGCCGCCCCTACCCGTCCCATCCTTCTTGGGCTCCGCCCCAGACCCCGCCAGGGGGCCGGCCCCGTGGACCCCCGCTCCTCAAACACCGGAGGGGCTGATTCCCAGCCCCTCCGGCGGGGCGAATCCCGCTATCCGGACACCGGGGTTGCGTCCGGAAGATCGTGTGGCAAGATGCTTGGCAGGTCATGAGCGACAGCCATCAGGCCCCGGCCGGCTGTCCGGCAACCCTCCGTCCGTGGCGGGGTGCCCCGGGTGAAGACCAGGCCGTAGGCAGTGAGGTCTACGGCAAGCGCGGACCCCTCGCACTCTTCTGAGTGGACAGCCCAGGGGTCCTGGTCGTTCGAGGGAGCCTTCTGTGAGCAAGCGAATGCGATAGGGCGTAGAGCCCCGCCTCCGCATACCCCGTTCACCTTTTCCTGTGCCGTTGACGAAGCCGCCCCCTCCGGGCGCTGTCCGGCACGGTGATTCCGCCTGCGCCTCACAGGAGTTCGCCATGTCTGTCTCCACCATCGCCGTCAGCCAGTCGCTTTGTGCCCCGCTGCCCGTTCTGGGCCGGGATGTCACCGTCCCGCTCGTCACCGGCGGCGAAGTCACGTACGCCGCGCTCGACTACGCCGCCAGCGCCCCGGCCCTCCAGCGGGTGTGGGACGACGTGGCCGCGTACGCCCCGTACTACGGGAGCGTGCACCGGGGCGCCGGATACCTGTCGCAGCTGTCCACCGACCTCTTCGAGAACGCCCGCACGACCGTCGCCGAGTTCCTGGACTGCCGGGACGGTGACCAGGTCGTCTTCACCCGGTCCACCACCGACTCGCTGAACCTGCTCGCCGCCGCCCTCCCCGCCGACTGCCAGGTCTTCGTCTTCGAGACCGAGCACCACGCGTCGCTGCTGCCGTGGCGCGAGGCCCGGGTGACGTACCTCAACGCGCCCCGTACACCGGGCGAGGCCGTCGCGACGCTGGAGCGGGCGCTCACCGACCGGGACGCCGACGGCGCGGCGCTCGTGTGCGTCACGGGCGCGTCGAACGTCACCGGCGAGCTGTGGCCCGTACGGGAACTGGCCGCCGCCGCGCACGCGCACGGCGCACGGATCGTGCTCGACGCGGCCCAGCTCGCGCCCCATCACCCCGTCTCCGTACGGGAGTTGGACGTCGACTGGGTCGCCTTCTCCGGGCACAAGCTGTACGCGCCGTTCGGCTCCGGTGTGCTCGCCGGGCGCTCGGACTGGCTGCGCGAGGCCGAGCCGTACCTCGCGGGCGGCGGCGCGAGCCGGAAGGTGTCGCGGCGGGCGGACGGCGGGGTGGACGTGGAGTGGCACGAGAGCGCCGCCCGTCATGAGGCCGGGTCGCCCAACGTCATCGGCGTCTACTCCATCGCCTCCGCCTGCAAGGCGTTGAGCGAGGCCGGCTTCGACACGCTCGTCGCCCGCGAGCAGCAGCTCATCGACACCGTCCGGGCCGGTCTCGCCGAGGTGCCCGAGGTGCGTGTGCTTTCGCTCTTCGGCGACGACGCCCCGCGCGTCGGCGTCATCTCCTTCGTCGTCGACGGCTGGAACAGCTCGCACTTCGCGGCCGCGCTCTCCGCGGAGTACGGCATCGGGGTGCGGGACGGGCTGTTCTGCGCCCACCCCCTCGTCCGTACCCTCCTCGGCAGCGACCCGGAGACACAGGGCGAGTGCGGCGCCCCCGAGGTGGCGGCCGGCGAGAAGTCGCTCAATGCCATTCGGGTCAGCTTCGGGGCGGGGACGCCCGATGAGCACGTGGAGCGGTTCGTCCGGGCCGTGCGGGAGCTCGTGAGCGAGGGCGCGCGCTGGAACTACCGCACGGTGGACGGGCGTTGCGTCCCGGCGGTGTGACCCCGCGGAGGGTGTCCCGCGCGTTCGTCCGGCCACTGCCCTGACGCGTATCCGGCGTATACGCTCCTTTTGGACGGCCGTTCGGATCGCACGACCGGACAGGGGGAGTACGGGGTGCTGCAGACGTTGCGCGAGACGGATCCTCGGCGGATCGGGCCGTACGCGGTTCTGGGCAGACTCGGCGCGGGCGGCGTGGGCGAGGTCTATCTCGCCGAGTCGTCCGCCGGTCCGCGGCTGGCGGTGAAGGTGGTGCGCGCCGAGCACGCGCAGGACCGTACCTTCCGGGCCCGGTTCCGGCAGGAGGTGCGGGCCGCGCAGACCGTGGGCGGGGCCGGGACGTACACCGCGCGGGTGGTGGACGCGGACACCGAGGGTGAACGGCCCTGGATGGCCACGGAGTTCGTGGACGGGCCGAACCTGCGCGATGCCGTCCTGGACCACGGCGCGTTGCCCGAGGACGCGGTGCGCGTCCTCGCGGCGGCCCTCGGCGAGGCGCTGACCGCGATCCACGCGAAGGGCCGTTGGCACCGCCGACGGCATCGCCGCGCTCGACACGACCGCCTGGGTCCGTACGACCGCCTGGGTCCGTATGACCGCCTGGGCCTGTACGACCGACCGGGCTGTCGTCACACGCTCGCCCCTCTCGGCAGGCCGGCCCCCAGCAGGATCATCCGCAGCGCCCGCTCGGTCGCGTCCGTGAGGAGTTCGGCGGCGCGCAGGAAGGCCTCGGCGCGGGCCATCGGGGCGGGCAGGATCCCGGTGAAGGCGTCCACGCCCGGCACCGTGTGCGCGCCCTCGCCGAGCGTGCCCGCCAGGGCGAGGACCGGGCGCCCGTGCAGCTTGGCTCGGCGGGCCACCTCGGCCGGGACCTTGCCGCGCGGCGTCTGGTGGTCCAGGGCTCCCTCGGCGGTGACGACCAGGTCGGCGCGGGCGAGGCGGGCGTCCAGGTCGAGATGGTCGAGCAGCACCTCGAAGCGGGGGAGGAGGCGGGCGCCGAGAGCGGCGAGGCCCGCGCCCAGGCCGCCGGAGGCGCCGGTTCCGCGGCCGTGACGGAGATCGGTGCCGTTGTTGCCGAGGTCGCGGGTGAGGACGTACGCCCAGTTCTCCAGGGCCGCGGACAGCGCCTCGACCTGTGCGGGGGTCGCGCCCTTCTGCGGACCGAAGACCCGGGCGACGCCGCGCTCGCCGCACAGCACGTTGTACGGGTTGCAGGCGACCAGCAGGTCGACGTCCTTGAGGCGGGGGTCGAGGCCGACGGGGTCGACGCGGTGCAGGCGGATCAATTCCCGTCCGCCGTGCGGGAGTTCGAAGCCGTCCGCGTCGAGCAGTCGGGCTCCGAGTGCCTGGAGCGCGCCGGCGCCACCGTCCGACGTACCGGAGTCGCCACAGCCGACGAGGACGCGGCGTACGCCCGAGTCGAGGGCGGCGCGGATCAGTTCGCCGACGCCGTACGTGGTCGTCGCGCCCGGGTCGCGCAGGCCGTGCGGGACGAGGGAGAGCCCCGCGACCGCCGCCATCTCCACGACGGCCGTGTCCCCGGAGCCGGAGCCGAGCAGCGCGAAGTGGGTGCCCACGGGCTCGCCGAGCGGGCCGGTGGCGGGCAGGGCGACCAGGCGGCCGCCGGTGGCCGAGGCGAGGGCCCGGGCCGTGCCCTCGCCGCCGTCGACCAGGGGGATCAGGTCGACCTCGGCGTTCGGTACGACGCGGCGTACGCCCGCCGCGATGGCGTCGGCGGCGGCCTGGGCGGACAGGGACTCCTTGAAGCCGCTGGGGGCGACGGCGAAACGGGTCAGCATGGTGGGGCTCCTTCAGGGCTTCAGGACTCGGGGCTTCAGGACTCTGGGCTTGGGAACTCAGGGCTTCAGGACGGGCACGCCGAGCAGCGGCCACACGGCGAGGGCGAAGAGCAGGACGAGCGCGGCGGTCAGCGGGGCCAGTACGGCGGACAGGCGCAGCAGGTCGCGCGGGGTGTAGGTCGGCGTGCCCGGTATCTCGGCGAACAGGGTCACCGGTTTCGCCGAGGCCGGAAGCGTGTGGCAGAAGCCCGCCGCGGCGGTGGACGCCAGCGCGGCCGCGACCGGGTTGACCCCCGCCCCCACGGCCGCCGCGACGACCAGCGGGACGAGCACCGACGAACGGGCGGAACGGGACTGGAGGACGAGGTGGGCCGCCGTGCTCACCGCGACGACGAGAGCGAGGAGGAGCCATGGCTCCACACCCACCGGCAACCCGGAGACCAGCCACTCCGCCGCCCCCGAGTCCGCGAGCGCGACGCCCATCGCCATCGTCGCGGCCATGAAGAGAAGCAGCGCCCAGGGAACGGTCTTCAGGGCGTCCTTCAGCCGTACGGTCCCGAGCGCGGGTGAGGCCGCGACGACCGCGCCGATCAGGGCGACGACCGCGGGCGACACCTGGTGGAGCGGTTCGCTGCACCACAGCGCGACCACGGTCGCGAGGAGCAGCGCGCAACGCGACTCGGTCGGCGACCAGGGACCGGTGACCGGCTGCTCGCTGTGCCGCTGGATGTCATCGGCCGTGATCCGTACGGGACTTCGGCGGTCCGAGCGCCGCGTGCTGGTCAACAGCACCGCCTCGGCGGCCAGATGGGAGGACGCCACCGCCAGCGGCAAGCCGAGCAGCAGCCACTGCGTGAAGCCGATCCGGTCCCCGGTCGTCTCCCAGAGCACTGACACCGTGATCAGATGGGCACCCGCACCGATCAGAGTCGCCACCGCGGACAACAGGATCACGGTCGGGAACAGCAACGCCAGCATCACGACCAGTCGCTTCCGGTCGGCCAGCGCCTTGGCGAGCGCGAGGAACACCGGCAGCGCGAGCGCCGCCCGACCGGAGGTCGCGGGGACGGCGAAGGCCGTCACGACCAGCGCGGCCGTGGTCAGATGCACCAGCTGCCGGACGGTACGTGCCCCGCCCACCAAAAACGCCGCCGTCCGCCCCGCGAGCCCCGTCCGGGTCACCGCCGCCGCGAGCACGAAGGCGCAGATCAGCAGCCAGACCGTCGAGTCGCCAAGGGTGCCGAAGAGCGTCTCGCTGCTGATCACCCCGGTCACCGTGAGCGCGAGTCCCGCGCCCAGGGCGATGTACGTGTCGTCGATGGGCGTACCGATCCACGCGCAGGTCGCCAGGGCGAAGACGCCGAGCGTCAGGCGGGCGTCGCCGTCGAGCCCGGGGAAGTTGCCGGGCACGACCAGCAGGGCGCAGAGGCTCAGGGCCACGCACAGGGTGACGGCTTGTCGGATTTGCTGGGAGGTCAGGCTCACGACACTCAGCGTTCAGCTGGGCGGTGAGCCGTCGATGAGCCGCACATGAAGGAAGCTTCACGGGCCCCGATAGGGGCGCGGGGCTGTGACATTGTGCGGCTCCGCCGCGTGGGCGCGACCAGCCAGGGACGGTCCGAAGTCGTCAGTCAACCGGTCGACGGAACACTCACACCGGCAGCCGATACCCCATACCCCGAACCGTCTCCACCCTCTCCGCACCCAACTTCTTCCGCAGCGAACGCACATACACATCAACGATGTTGGACCCGGGATCGAAGTCGTACCCCCACACATGCGACAGGATCTGCTCGCGCGACAACACCTGCCCGGGATGCCGCAGAAACAGCTCCAGCAACACGAACTCACGGGCCGTGAGGTCAACCGTCTGCTCGCCGGCCCGAGCCCGCCGCGTACGCAGATCCAGGGTCAGGTCACCACCGCGCAGCACGGTGACCTCGGGCGCCCCGGCCGCCGTACGCAGCCGCAGTCGCACCCGGGCGAGGAGTTCCTCGAAGCGGAACGGCTTGGTCATCCAGTCGTCGGCGCCGCCTTCCAGGCCCGCCACGGTGTCGCGTACGGAGTCCCGTGCGGTCAGCACGATCACCGGGACCGTCACACGGGCCTCGCGCAGTTCGCGCAGCACCGTGAAGCCGTCCCGGCCGGGCAGCCCGATGTCGAGGATCATCAGGTCGAAGCCGCCGGTCAGCGCGTACTCGTAGGCCGAGTCGCCGTCCGCGACGACGGTCGTGGTGAAGCCGCCCGCGCGCAGGCCCTTCTCGACGAAGGACGCGATGCGCTCCTCGTCCTCGACGATCAGGATGCGTTTCATGTCCAACCGGCCTTTCCCGTACGGGTATTCATGTGCGATCCGGCTCCGGGACGAGGTCCGGTACGCGGTCCGACACGAGGTCCAGCGTGAGCACGAGAGTGGCGCCGCCCCCCGCCGTCTCCCGCAGCCGCACCTGGCCGCCCCGGTGTCCCTCCGCGATCGCCCGCACGATCGCGAGCCCGAGCCCGGCTCCGCTGCCCCGGGTGCCGCGCCGGGCGGTGCCCCGGCGGAACCTTTCGAAGATCACCTCGGCGTCCTGCGGCTGCACACCCGGGCCGGAGTCGGCGACGTACAGCTCGACGCGATCGCCGGCGACGCGCGAGCCTATGCGGACGGACTGGCCGGGGACGGTGTGCTGCACGGCGTTCTGCGCGAGCTGCACCATGGCCTGCGTGATCCGCTGCGGGTCCAACTGGGCCTCGCCGTCCGCGACTTCGGCCAGCTCCCAGTGACGGTCGCCGAGCGTGCGGGCCTTGACGAAGACGTCGGCGGTGAGTTCGGCGAGCTGCACGGGCTCGGGCGTGACGAAGTCGGGCCGCTCGGCCTTGGCGAGCAGCAGCAGGTCCTCGACGATGCGGCTCATCCGGTCCAGCTCGTCGGTGACCAGCCGGACCGTCTCCTCGCGCTCGGCCGGGTCGTCGCCCATCAGCTCCAGATGGCCGCGCACGATGGTGATCGGAGTACGCAGCTCGTGCCCCGCGTCGTCGACGAACTCGCGCTGGGCCGCGAAGGCGCGCTCCAGGCGGTCGAGCATCGCGTTGAACGTCTCGGCGAGCGACGCGATGTCGTCGTGACCGCGGACCGGGATGCGGCGGGTGAGGTCCTGTTCGGTGAGCTGCGCGGCGGCGGTACGGACCAGGCGTACGGGCTTGAGGATCCGCCCGGCCACCACCCAGCCGATACCCGTCGTCATCAGCAGCGCGACTCCGCAGATGGCGAGCAGGATGCGGAAGACCTGGTCCGCGCGGTCCTGCTCGCGCCCCGGGTGGAAGGCGACGACGAAGGCGGCCTCCGGTTCGCCGCCCGGGCGGGCGATGGCGACCTTGGCCCAGCGGATGTCACCGGCGGAGCGGTGGAGCGTGCCGGTTGAGTCGGCCGACGCGAAGATCTCGCTACGGGCCGCCGAGTCCCGGTGCAGGGGCAGCCGCACCGGGATCTCCCGATCCTGGACGATCTTCGCGGGATCCGTGCCCGGGCGCTCCACAAGCCCCATCAGCTCCTCGTCCGGGTCGGCGTACTGCCGCTGCAGGAAGACCCACAGCAGCCGGCCCGGATCGGTGAACGGCCGCCCGGTCTCGGGGTCCACACCCCGCTCCTCGAAGTTCGCGAACTCACCCGCCTCCTGGGCGAGTAAACCGCTGACGCGGGAGTCGACGTCCCGCAGGAGGATCGAGCGGGTGGTCGTGGCCACGGCGGCGAAGGCGACCGCCATCACGAGCAGCAGCCAGAGCAGGATGCGGACCCGGGCGGAGATCCGCCGGCGGGCGGGACCGGGAGCGGATACGGGCTCAGCCGTCGTCACCGGGTCCGTCGTCGCCCGCTCCGTCACTCGCGCCGCCGCTGTCGTCGTCATCGTCGTCACTCACCGGAGGCCGGGACACGACCTCGTCACTCGGCGTCGGCTTGATGGTCGTAGGCGTCGCCGACGGCGACCCGCTGTCCAGCTCCACCTTGGGCGGCACCTTGGGGGACTCCGGGCTGTCGGTCAGGGCGTAACTGGTGGCGGCGATCCCCAGAGGAATCGCCACAACAGCGGCGAGAGCCGCCATCCGATGGGAGAAGGCCATGAGGGGATCCTGCGGCGGGTACCCGTCCGGCCGGATGAGCCCCGGATGAAGAACCCTTCATCTGTCGAGTCACCTGGCGATCAGCGCGCCCCCGAATGGGCGCGGGGAACTGCGCGACCAGCCAAAACGACCGGCACACGACGCACAACCCGCTCCCGCGAAGCGATCAGTTGTCCAGCCCAATGGCAAACGCGGCCTCGAGATCATGCTGCGAGTACGTACGGAACGCGACGTGCGTGTCCGTACCCTCCACCCCCGGAATCTTGCTGATCTGCCCAGGAATGATGTCCGCAAGATCGTCATGGGCCTTCACCCGGACCATGGCGATCAAGTCATACGTCCCGGTCACGGAGAACACCTCGCTGACGGAGTCCAACGCCGCGATCGACTCGGCGATCTCGGGGATCCGGTCCACGCTGGTCTTGATGAGCACGATCGCGGTGATCACGACTGGTTTTCTCCCTCGGTGGCCGTCGCTGGGGATTTCACTCTAGCCGGATGGCGAAACCTCACCCACGCGTAGAGGAAGCCCAGCGAGAACCCCAGCAGATGTGCCAGATACGCGACCCCGGGTCCCTGGGAGTCGCGGCTGGCGGCCAGCCACTGGAGCGAGACCCAGAACGGCAGCACCAGCCAGGCGGGAAACCGCAGCGGCAGGAAGAAGAGGAACGGGAAGAGACTGGTCACCCGCGCTTTGGGGAACAGGTAAAGGAACGCGCCGAGGACCGCGGAGATCGCTCCGGAAGCCCCGACCAGCGTCTGCGCGGAGCCGGCATGGGCGGCCGCGTAGCCGAGCAGGGCGAGATAGCCGCAGCCCACATAGAAGAGGGCGAACTCAATGTGGCCCATCCTCTCCTCGGCCATCGCCCCGAAGACGTAGAGGAAGAGCATGTTGCCGAGGAGATGCAGCCAGCTGCCGTGCACGAAGAGCGCGGTGGCCGGGGTGGCGGCGGCCCGCGGTGCCCCGGCGAACAGTTCGACCGGCACCACACCCCAGCGCTCGAAATAGGCCCGCTGCGCGGAAAGGAGCTCGTCACCGGTGCCGTACGCGGTACTGAGACCCGAGGCCGGACCGATCAGAAAGATCAGACAGCACAGGATGATCAGTCCGTGGGTCACGGGTGCGGACTGCCTCAGGACCGCCTTGACGGCGGACGTACACCAGCTGCCGATCATGGGACAGAGCATGACGTAAGAGGACCGACCCGCACAGGCTGCCTCGCCGCTTCGCGCTCCTTCGAGGGCGTGGGGCTGTGACATTGTGTGGCTCCGCCGCGTGGGCGCGACCAGCCAAGGACGGCCCGCACCTTACAAACCCCACGGCTTCCGAACGGCGCTTCCCGCGGAGCGCACCGTACCCGCCAGGCCGTAGGGTTACGTGCCACACGCTCCAGGGAAGCTGGTGCGGCACGGAGACCAGGAAAGAGAGCGACTGCCACGATGACGGTTCCCCTGCCGACTGCCGAGACCCGGTGGCGCTGCACGCTCTGCGGCAACCTCACGCGGTTCGACGTGACCCGTTCGTCGAAGGTCGTCGAGTACGTGCACCTGGACCTGGCCGGTGAGCCGAAGGTCGAGGAGCGCGAGGTGGTCAGTGAGACCATCGAGTCGGTGCGCTGCCGCTGGTGCAACGCGGTGGATCAGGTGGAACTGGTGGACAGGCCGGGCGCCGGCTCCTGACAGGAGCGGGCCCCGCACGGACGATGGGGTGACGGATGGTGGAGACCAAAGGCGGGGAGCCGGACGACGGCGCCGCTGAGGTGCTCGACCGTCCGCTGCCCGACGGCGTGCGCCGCAGAGTCGTACAGATCGTCTCGGACGGCTTCGGCGGACTGACCGTGGCCGAACTGCCCGGGCAATTGCGGCAGTACGCCCGTTTCGCCCCCAATCGCCGTGCCAAGTTCGCGGGCAACGCGATGGCGGCGGCGCTGGAGACGGACCCGCTGTTCAGGCAGCGCATCGCCGAGAAGCTCAGGGAAGCCCAGGCGGAGCTCGCCGGCGCCCTCGACGCGGGCTCGCCGCCCCCGGCCGCGGACCCGCTGGACGTGGCGGCCGCGGCCTATGTGCTGCGGCCCACGGGCTGGGTGAAGCTGGTGACCGCCGCGGGCGAGGAGGCCCTGCGGGCGGACGCCGAGCGCGTCGACGAGGAGACCCGTGCCGAGCTGGAGCGGCTGCGCGAGGAGCTCGCCGAGGCCCGCGGCCAGACCCGCGCCGACACGGAACGGCTGCGTGCCGAACTGGACTCGGCGAAGAAGGAAGCTGAATCGCTTCGCCGTAAGCTGCGCTCGGCTCTCAGTGACGTCAAGCGCGGCGAGGCCGCCGTGCGCAAGCTGCGGGGCGAGATGGAGGCCGTACGCGGCGAGGGGCAGGCCCAGGTGTCCGCCGCCGAGAGCGAGACCCGGCGGCTGAAGTCGCGGCTCGGCGAGGTCGAGGCCACGCTGGAGGCCACCCGCCGCGCGGCCCGCGAGGGACGCAGCGTCGAGGACATGCGCGTACGGCTGCTGCTCGACACCGTGCTCGACGCGACCCAGGGGCTGCGGCGTGAACTCGCCCTGCCGCCCGTGTCGGTACGGCCCGCGGAGACCGTGGATGCCGTCGAACCGGGACGAATGACCCCGAAAGACATCGCGACTCGGGCGCTTTCCGAAAACGATCCCGCGATCGTCGACCAGTTGCTCGCGCTGCCGCAGGCGCATCTGGTCGTCGACGGCTACAACGTCACCAAGACCGGCTATCCGCAGATGCCGCTGGAGAAACAGCGGCTCAGACTCCTCGGCCAGCTCTCGCAGCTCGCCGCCCAGACCGGCGCCGAGGTCACCTGTGTCTTCGACGGGGCCGAACTGGCCGCCCCGGTGCTGCTCGCGCCGCCGCGCGGGGTGCGGGTGCTGTTCTCCAAACCGGGTATCACCGCCGACGAGTTGATCCGCCAGCTGGTGCGCGCCGAGCCGCCCGGGCGGCCCGTCATCGTCGTCTCCACCGACCGTGAGGTGGCCGACGGCGTGGCCAAGGCGGGAGCGCGACCGGTGGCCTCCGTGGTGCTGCTCAAGCGTCTCTCGCGGGGCTGAGAACTTCTGCGGCTTACGTCGCATAAGTAACAGACATCCCAAGCGCAACACATGTTCTTCTTGCCCTAATTGGCGAGACCTTCACGCAACGTAGCGTCAAGCCTGCACTACTCGAGGTGAGTTGAGTGTAAAGAAAACGCCCGGTGACCGAGATTTTTATGAGGAGGATTTGAACTGATCACAAGAAGGTCACTAAGGTCGGGCGTCGAACCTTCACTCGGGTGATCACTCATTGGGAGTGACGGTGAAGGGGCACCGCCAACCGGCGTTCTCGGGGGCGGCTGACGTATGAAGGAGCTCGCCTCCGTGGCGTCCCACCGTCGAGCGAAGCAGCCGAGCCGCACCCGTGTGACCGTGCTCACCACCGCTGCTGCTGCCGCTGTGGCCATGAGCTCGCAGGCGGCCAACGCCGCGCCGAGTGAGAAGCCCAGCAAGGACGAGGTCCAGTCCAAGGTCGACAAGCTCTACGAAGAGGCAGAGGCGGCGACCGAGAAGTTCGTCGGGGCCAGGGAGAAGTCCGAGAAGCTCGAGAAGCAGATCGACACCCTGCAGGACAACGTCGCCCGCGGCCAGGAGGAGCTCAACGAGCTGCGCGACGGCCTCGGTCTGATGGCCAACTCCCAGTACCGCACCGGCGCGATAGACCCGTCCGTCCAGCTCTTCCTCTCCTCCGACCCGGACACCTACCTCGACAAGGCGTCCGCGATGGACCAGCTGAGCAGTCAGCAGGTCGAGACCCTGAAGAAGGTCCAGGAGAAGCAGCGCGCGCTCGCCCAGCAGCGCGAGGAAGCCACCGGCAAGCTCCAGGACCTCGCCGACACCCGCGAGACCCTCAAGCAGAAGAAGGACGAGGTCAAGGCCAAGCTGGCCAAGGCCCAGAAGCTGCTCAACACCCTGACGGCCGCGGAGAAGGCGGCCCTCGCCGCCGAGGACGAGCGCGCCAGCCGCGCCGCCGAGCGCGATGCCATCGGCGGCGGGCCCATCAAGCCCGGTTCCGGCCGCGCCGGCTCCGCGTTCTCCGCCGCCCAGGGCAGGCTCGGCTCGCCCTACGTCTACGGCGCCTCCGGCCCCAGCTCCTTCGACTGCTCGGGTCTGACCTCCTGGGCGTACGCCCAGGCCGGTGTCTCCATTCCGCGCACCTCGGAGGCGCAGGCGCAGTACGGCACGCGTATCAACTCGGTGAGCGACCTCCAAGTCGGCGACCTGGTCTTCTTCTTCAGCGACCTGCACCACGTCGGTCTCTACGCCGGCAAGGGCCAGATCATCCACGCTCCGCGCACCGGGACGGTCGTCCGCTACGAGTCGATGAACACGATCGGCGGCCCGTTCATGTGGGGCGTCCGCGTCTGATCCGGATCTGCTCCGGACCCGTCGCCCGGGCCTGCTCCGGATTCGCTGAGAGGCCCCTCGCCACGCCGCCCGAACGGGCGAATTTCCGTACACCCCGCTGACCCCACGCCCCGCTGATGACCTGCGTCTGAGGCGGGGCGTCACGTTGTGTGCACGTGGGGGCCTTTGGCTGCCGCGTAGTCGCACGGCTACTGTCTGCCGCGTTTCCCCCAACTCCGGGGGTCCGTCAGCGGAAGGGAGAGCGGCTTCCTGTGGGGTCCCATCGCCGCCTTGCACCGTCCGGCTTCGACCGGGGCGCCCGAGGCGCCACACTCTGTGTACTGACCGCCGCGGCCGCGGCCCTCGGCGTCCTGCCGGCCGGCGCCGCGCCGCGGGACGACACCCGCGCCGAGGTGGACCGTCTGTACGAAGAGGCCGAGCAGGCCACCGAGGCGTTCAACAAGGCCGACGAGCGCACCGACACACTGCGCGACCAGGTGGGTGAGGCGCAGGACCGGATCGCCAGACAGCAGGACCGCGTCAACACCATGCGGGACGCGCTCGGTTCGCTCGCCGGAGCCCAGTACCGCTCCGGCGGCCTCGACCCCTCCCTGGCGCTGATGTTCTCCGACGACCCCGAGGAGTACCTCGACAAGGCGACCGCGCTGGACCGGATCGGCTCCCGTCAGGCAGGGGAACTCAAGGGCCTCCAAAGCGCCGTGCGCGACCTCTCCCAGCAGCGTGAGGAGGCCACCCGCACACTCGCCGAGCTGGAGAAGAGCCGCAAGGCCGTCGCCCGGCACAAGCGGATCGTCGAGCAGAAGCTGTCCAAGGCGCGTCGGCTGCTCAACTCGATGCCGGAGGCCGATCGCGCCGCCTACGACCGGGCCTCCCGCTCCGGGCGGGACGAGATCCCCGACCTGAGCGGCGTCACCCCGTCCTCCGCGCGGGCGGCCGCCGCCGTCGCGGCCGCCCGGGCGGCGGTCGGCCGCCCGTACGTCTGGGGCGCCAACGGGCCCACCGGCTTCGACTGTTCGGGCCTCATGCAGTGGTCGTACGCGCAGGCCGGTGTCGGTCTGCCGCGCACCTCACAGGCCCAGGCGCAGGCCGGACAGCAGGTGCCGCTCGCGCAGGCGCGGCCCGGCGACCTGGTCACCTACCGCGGTGACGCCAGCCATGTCGGGATGTACATGGGCAACGGCCAGGTGGTCCACGCGCCTTACCCGGGCGCCCCGGTGCGGTACGACCCCGTCGGCATGATGCCGGTCTCGGCCGTGACGCGCCCCTGACCCATCGGCCCCGGCGCCGTACGATCAGGATCGTGGCTGGTCGTGGGCGGGCGCCGAGGTGGGTCGTGGGGCTGCTGCTCCTCGGCCTGGTGGGCCTGGTCGGCTGCGGGGGTGCCGCGGAGCCCGACAGCGCGACCGCGGACGTGCAGCGTGTCCTCGACCGGCGGGCGGCGGCGGTGCGCGACGGCAGTGAGCGGGCGTTCGTGGCGACGGAGGTGCCGAGCTCGGTCGCCGCCGGTGAACGCGCCGCCGCGCGCACCGAGTTCAAGAACCTGCGGACGGTCCCGCTGGCCGCCTGGTCGTACCGCGTCACCGGCTTCCACCGCTCCGGCGACCGCGGCACGGCCGACGCGGAACTCCGCTACCGGGTCGAGGGCTACGACAGGTCGCCCATCGTCGCCGCCCGCACGCTGAGCCTCACCCGGGCCGACGGGCATTGGTACGTGGCTGCCGACCGGCCCGCCAAGGACGCCGGCGAGCAGTTGTGGGAGCAGGGGACCGTCCTGGCCGTCCGTGGCGAGCGCAGCCTCGTCCTGGGCGTCGGGCAGTCCCGCGACAGTCTGCGCGGTTACACGGAGCTGGCCGACCGCGCGGTGCCCACGGTGCGGGAGGCATGGGGCGGCGAGTGGTCGGGGCGGGTCGTCGTCCTCGTACCGAAGTCGCTCGAGGGCATGGCGGGGCTGCTCGGGGCGCCCGCGTCCGGGTACCGGGGGATAGCGGCGGTCACCACGGGTGAGGCGGGGGGTTCCGCGAAGGCGCCCGCGGACCGGATCATCGTCAACCCCGACGCGTACGGCGTCCTCGGCGCCTTCGGCCGGCAGGTCGTGCTCACCCACGAGACGACCCACGTCGCGACCCGCTCCGCGACCTCGGCGGCGACCCCGCTGTGGCTCTCCGAGGGCTACGCGGACTGGGTCGGCTACCGAGGCACCGGTCGTTCGGCGGCGCAGGCCGCGCCCGAGCTGGCACGGGTGGTCTCCGAGGGGCACGTCCCCGCCGCTCTGCCGGACGACGGGGACTTCGGCTTCGACGGGGACGCGGGGTCGCTGGCGCGGGCTTACGAGGGCGGCTGGCTGGCGTGTCGGCTGATCGCCGAGCGGTGGGGCGAGGTGCGGCTGGGCGAGTTCTATCGGGCCGTGGGGGCGCACGAGGAGCGGGCGGGGGCGGTGGAGAGCGCGTTGGGGGATGTTCTGGGTACGACGCTGGAGAAGTTCACGGAGGAGTGGCGGGCGTACTTGGGGGACCGGCTGGGATGAAATCTGCGGGCCGGTTGTGGCTGGTCGCTCCCCAACTCTCGGCTTCTCCCCCACGAGCGGGGACCCCCCATCGCGGCGCAGCCGCACAATGTCCCAGCCCCGCGCCCCTTTGGCTTAAGGGGCGCGCTGGGCCCGGGGTCCGTCTCGCGATGGCGCTCGCCATGGCCGTGCAGTGCGCCGTGGTTCTGCCGTGCCTGCGCCGTCAGGGGGTCAGCGTCTCCTGGGCGCGGGCCGTCTGACTGGGCAGCTTGGCCGGGGGCGCGTACGACACCGTGTCGCGCCAGAGCCGTACGGCCGCGGTGAGGGTCGCGGCGACCAGCAGGCCGTTGCGGACGACGAGCAGCGTGATGCCCAGCCCGTCGCTGGCCACCACGTGCGCGAACCAGATGGGGAACTCCAGGACGGTGAAGAAGCTCGCGGCCAGGACCAGCCACGCCGGCAGCGCCATCCGGCTGCCGCGGAAGACGAGGCACACGGCGGCCAGACCGATCAGCCACACCATGTACTGCGGACTGATCACCCGGCTGGTGGCCGTGAACATGAGCACGGCCACGAACGCGGCGTCCGCGACCGTGTGCGCCAGGAACCGCGTCGCGCACAGCCGCCACACCAGCAGCCAGCCGAAGGCCACCATGGTCAGCAGCAGGGCGGCCGTGCTGACGATGTCGACGTACGGGCCGAGGAACTCCACGGAGCCGTAGTTCAGCAGCACCTGGCCCTCCCAGCCGTGGTGCCGGGCGATGTGGAAGACGAGGGAGCCGAGGGACTCGACCTCGGTTCCGCGATCCCGCTGGAAGGTCAGAAAGGCGAACGAGCCGGGCATCGACACGGCGAACAGCAGCGCGATCGCCCCGGCCGTCACCGCCGCCGCACCCCAGGCCCTCCGCCCGACCGTGCCCAGGAGCAGCAGCGCGGGCCACACCTTCAGCAGCGCGCCGAGGGCGGCGAGCGCCCCCATGACCCGCGGATGCCGGACGCCCGCGAGGAGCGCGGCCACCGCGACGGCCGTCACCATCACGTCGTAGCGGGAGTACACCGTCGGCCCGAGCAGCGGCACGCCCACCACCCACACCCAGGCGCCGCGCAACGACTTGCCGGGGCGCCGGCCCGCGTACAGGAGCAGGGCGAAGGCGATCAGGTCGGCGACGAAGGCGCACACGAAGAACGCCGACGTGTACTCGAGGAACGGCAGCAGACCGGGGGAGAGGATCGCGAGCGCGGCGGCGGGCGGGTACTGCCAGGTCACGTCATCCTGCGGGAATGTGCCGGTGCGCAGGACCTCGTACCAGCCCTGGTAGATCACCGAGACGTCGCTCGTCACGTCCGGGCCGGGGAAGACGTACACCTTGAAGACGAAGAGCAGCAGCACCAGCCTGGTCAGGCCCCAGATCCCAAGCAGTACGTACGGGAACCTGGCCCCCCTTGCTCCCGTCATGCCACCTGTCCCTTTTGCTCTTCCGTACGGATCCTGTGTGCGGCCATGATTCCCTCTGCGGCTGTGCGAGAGCCATGAAGCGCGGCCGTGCGGAGCTGCGAGGTGCGGGTTCGGTACGTTCGGCGCCGTCGACGGCTTTCGGTACCGACGACGACCTTCGGTACTGACGACGACTTTCGGTACTGTCGACGGCGATGCACAAGACCCTGATCGTGACCAACGACTTTCCGCCCAGGCCGGGCGGCATCCAGGCCTTCCTGCACAACATGGCGTTGCGCCTGGAACCCGAGCGACTCGTCGTCTACGCCTCCACGTGGAAGCGGAGCCGGGAAGGTGTCGAGGCGACGGCCGCCTTCGATGCCGAACAGCCCTTCGCCATCGTACGCGACCGAACGACCATGCTATTGCCGACTCCGAGGGTCTCCCAGCGGGCCGTGGGGCTGCTGCGGGAGCACGGCTGCACGTCGGTGTGGTTCGGGGCGGCGGCGCCGCTCGGGCTGCTGGCGCCCGCGCTGCGGAAGGCGGGCGCGGAGCGGCTCGTGGCCACGACCCACGGCCACGAGGCGGGGTGGGCCCAGCTGCCCGCCTCCCGCCAACTCCTGCGCAGGATCGGGGAGTCCACGGACACGATCACGTATCTCGGCGAGTACACGCGGTCGCGGATCGCCACGGCGCTGACGCCGGGCGCGGCCGCGCGGATGGTCCAGCTCCCGCCCGGTGTCGACGAGAAGACCTTCCACCCCGGGTCGGGCGGCGACGCCGTCCGCGCCCGCCTCGGCCTGACCGACCGCCCGGTGGTGGTCTGCGTGTCCCGGCTGGTCCCGCGGAAGGGCCAGGACACCCTCATCCTCGCCATGCCACGCATCCTGGCTCGCGAGCCGGAGGCGGTGCTGCTGATCGTGGGTGGTGGGCCGTACGGGAGGGATCTGCGGAAGCTCGCGTACGAGACCGGGGTCGCCGATTCGGTTCGCTTCACCGGCGCCGTCCCCTGGTCCGAGCTCCCCGCCCACTACGGCGCGGGCGACGTCTTCGCCATGCCCTGCCGCACCCGGCGGGGCGGTCTCGACGTCGAGGGCCTCGGCATCGTCTATCTGGAGGCGTCCGCGACGGGGTTGCCCGTGGTGGCCGGTGACTCCGGCGGGGCGCCGGACGCTGTCCTCGACGGTGAGACGGGCTGGGTTGTCCGGGGCGGCTCCCCGGAGGACGCGGCCGACCGCATCGTCGCGCTCCTGGGCGACGAGGAGCTGCGGCGCCGTATGGGGGAGCGGGGGCGGGAGTGGGTCGAGGAGAAGTGGCGCTGGGATCTGTTGGGTGAGCGGCTCAAGGCGTTGCTGTAGCGCCTACGGGGATGCCGCTTTCGGATTCTTGGCGACCGCGGGCCGGAGGGGGCTTGTCGCTCAGTTCCCCGCCCCCCTGAAAGGGGCGCGGGGAACTGAGCGAGCAACCACCCACAACCGGTGAGTCGCAAGAACACCCCCGCCCCTACGGCGAGAAGGCGCCCTCAGCCCCGATAAATGGCCTCGATCTCGTCGGCGTAGTCCTTCGCCACCACATTGCGCTTGAGCTTCAGAGACGGCGTGAGGTGTCCCGAGTCCTCGGTGAACTGGGCGGACAGAATCCGGAACTTCCGCACCGACTCCGCCTTCGACACCGCCGCGTTCCCGTCGTCGACCGCACTCTGGATCGTGGCGACAAGATCCGCGTCCTGCCGCAGCGACGCCGCGGTCGAGCCGGCGGGCTTCCCGTGCTCGTCGGCCCAACGGCCCAGGAACTCCTCGTCGATGGTGACCAGCGCGCCCACGAACGGCCGCCCGTCGCCCACCACCATGCACTCCGCGACCAGCGCGTGTGCGCGGATGCGGTCCTCGATCACGGCCGGGGCGACGTTCTTGCCGCCCGCGGTGACGATGATCTCCTTCTTGCGGCCGGTGATGCGGAGGTAGCCGTCCTCGTCGAGGGTGCCGATGTCACCGGTGTGGAACCAGCCGTCGGCCAGCGCCTCCTCGGTCGCGCCCTCGTTGTTCCAGTACCCCTTGAACAGGTGCTCGCCGTGCAGCAGCACCTCGCCGTCGTCCGCGATCCGGATCACCGAGCCCGGCAGCGGCTGGCCGACCGTGCCGATCTTCTGCCGGTCCCACGGGTTGAAGGAGGTGGCGGCGCAGGACTCGGTGAGGCCGTAGCCCTCCAGGACGGTGAAACCGATGCCGCGGAAGAAGTGGCCCAGGCGCTCGCCCAGCGGAGCGCCGCCCGAGATCGCGTACTCGCCCTTGCCGCCGAGCACCGCGCGCAGCTTGCTGTAGACGAGTTTGTCGAACGTCTTGTGCTTGATCCTCAGGCCGATGGACGGACCCGACGGGGTGTCCAGGGCGCGGCTGTACGCGATCGCCGTGTCCGCCGCCTTGTCGAAGATCTTGCCCTTGCCGTCCGCCTGGGCCTTGGCCCGCGCCGAGTTGTAGACCTTCTCGAAGACGCGCGGCACACCGAGGATCAACGTCGGCCGGAACGAGGCCAGTTCGTCGGTGAGGTTCTTGATGTCCGGAACGGTGCCCAGCTTGATCGGCGCCATCATCGGCGCGACCTGGACCAGACGTCCGAAGACGTGCGCGAGGGGAAGGAAGAGGAGGACGGAACACTCGCCCGTACGGAACAGGGGGCGCAGCCGCTCCACGATGTTCCCGCACTCCGCGAAGAAGCTGCGGTGGGTGAGGACGCAGCCCTTGGGGCGTCCGGTCGTGCCGCTCGTGTAGACGATGGTCGCCGGGTCGTCGGCCTTGGCGAGCGAGCTGCGCTCCTCGACCGCGGCGTCGGTGACGTCCTTGCCGGCCCGGCCCAGCTCCTCGACACCGCCGGCCTCGATCTGCCAGACGTGCTCGAGGGCGGGCAGGCGGTCGCGTACGGACTCGACGGATGCCGCGTGCGTGTCCAGCTCGACGATGCAGGCGGTCGCGCCCGAGTCGCTGAGGATCCACTGCACCTGCTCGGGAGAGCTGGTCTCGTACACCGGCACGGTGACCCCGCCCGCGCTCCAGATCGCGAAGTCCAGGAGCGTCCACTCGTAGCGCGTACGGGACATCAGGCCGACCCGGTCGCCCGGCTGCAGGCCCGAGGCGATCAGGCCCTTGGCGGCGGCCTGCACCTCGGCGAGGAAGGCGGTGGCCGTGACGTCCGTCCAAGTGCCGCCCACCTTGCGGGCGATGACCGCCACATCGGGATGCTGCGCGGCGTTTCTGCGGACGATGTCGGTCAGATTGCCGTCCGCGGGGACCTCGTACAAAGCCGGAAGGCTGAACTCGCGCAAGACTGCTGCTCCTCATAGGGCGCCGACGCCACGACTTCGTGTGTTGCGACGGAGCGGTCCAAGGGTCGGGCAGGTGCTCGGGGACCCAGATGGTTGAAACCCTGAGCACGACTGGACTGCCCGGACGTTACCCGCCGGTACTGCCTCTACGACAGGGGGGTCGGGCGAGATGTTCCCCGCGTCACACGTGTTGGCGTTCCTTCGCGCACAGTAGTCCAACTCGTTACTGACCGGAAAGTAACCGCAGGTCCCACCATGTCTACTCACGTTTGCTCCACAGGCTTACCCTTGATCGCCATGGCAGGCACATACGCGGGTACCCCCAGAACGCGCATCCACGTCGTCAGCGACGTACACGGGAACGCGCGTGACCTGGCCAGAGCCGGGGACGGCGCGGACGCCCTGATCTGCCTGGGCGATCTGGTGCTCTTCATCGACTACGCCGACCACTCGCGCGGCATCTTCCCCGACCTGTTCGGCACCGAGAACACGGACCGCATCGTCGCGCTCCGCACCGCCCGCGACTACGAGGAGGCGCGCGAGTTCGGCCGACGGCTGTGGGCGGGCGTCGATCGTGGTCCCGCCATCGAGAAGGCCGTGCGCAAGCAGTACGCCGAGTTGTTCGCCGCGTTCCCGACGCCGACGTACGCGACCTACGGCAATGTCGACATGCCAACCCTGTGGTCGGAGTACGCCGGACCCGGTACCACCGTGCTCGACGGGGAGCGCGTCGAGATCGGCGGCCGGGTCTTCGGGTTCGTCGGTGGTGGGCTGCGGACTCCGATGAGTACGCCGTACGAGATCAGCGACGAGGAGTACGCGGCGAAGGTCGAGGCCGTCGGCGAGGTCGACGTGCTGTGCACGCACATTCCGCCGGAGGTGCCCGAGCTCGTCTACGACACGGTGGCACGGCGCTTCGAACGGGGGAGCCGGGCACTGCTCGACGCGATTCGGCGGACCCGGCCGAGGTACGCGCTCTTCGGGCACGTCCATCAACCCCTCGCGCGGCGGATGCGGCTGGGGGCCACGGAGTGCGTCAACGTGGGGCACTTCGCCGGATCCGGGAAGCCGTGGGTGCTCGAGTGGTGAGGGCGCCGGGCCCCGAGACGGCTCGGCGGGCCCGAGGGTGGTGACCTGCCCACCGCGCGGTAGCCTTCACGCTGCATGCACAGGTAAGAACCTTTCGTACCGCGATAAACACCCCTGTCCGGACCGCATCTGGAGGAGCCACGGCGATGGCGGAACACACCAGCTCGAGCATCACGATCGAGGCGGCACCGGCCGACGTCATGGGAGTGATCGCCGACTTCGCCCGTTACCCGGACTGGACGGGCGAGGTGAAGGAAGCGGAGGTGCTCGCCGCCGACGGCCAGGGCCGCGCCGAGCAGGTGCGTCTCGTCATGGACGCGGGCGCCATCAAGGACGACCAGACCCTGGCGTACACCTGGACCGGCGAGCACGAGGTCTCCTGGACGCTGGTCAAGTCCCAGATGCTCCGGTCGCTGGACGGTTCGTACATCCTCAAGCCCGCGGGTTCGGGCGCGACCGAGGTCACCTACCAGCTCACCGTCGACGTCAAGATCCCCATGCTGGGCATGATCAAGCGCAAGGCGGAGAAGGTCATCATCGACCGGGCGCTGGCGGGGCTGAAGAAGAGGGTCGAGACGGGCGGCGAGTAGTGCCACGCCGGTACCGGCGCGGCACCGCGTACCGTTCATCCCCATGCGCACCATCCTGATCACCGGCCCCGGCGGCTCCGGGCGTACGACAGTCGCGGCGGCCACCGCGCTGGCGGCCGCCCGCCAGGGCACCCGCACTCTGGTGCTCTCGGCCGACCGCACCGACACCCTCGGCGGCGTCCTCGGCACCCCCACCGGCGGGACTCCCGCCGAGGCCGCGCCGGGCCTGACGGCGTGGCGGCCGGACGCGACCGAAGGCTTCCGGGCGGACCTCCTCGCCTTCCAGGACCGATCCGCCACCGTCCTGGACCTGCTGGGCGCCGCCCGCCTGGACGGTGAGGAACTCACCCCCCTCCCCGGTGCCGAGGAGCTCGCCCTGCTCCGCGCCCTGCGCGACGCGTCCACGGCGGAGACGTACGACCTCCTGGTCGTGGACCTGCCCCCCACCCCGCAGGCACTCGCTCTGCTGGCCCTGCCCGAGGAGACGCGCCGCTACCTCCGCCGCCTGCTCCCCGCGGAGCGTCAGGCGGCCCGCGCCCTGCGCCCTGTCCTCGGCCGTCTCGCCGGGGTCCCGATGCCGGCGGACTGGCTGTACGAGACGGCCGCCCGCTGGGACGTCGAACTCGCCGCGGTCCAGGCGGCCGTCGAGGACCCGGCCACGACGGTACGACTGGTCGCCGAACCGGGCCCGGCCGGCACCGACGCCGTACGCACCGCCACCACCGGCCTCGCCCTGCGCGGCCTGCGCACCGACGTCCTGGCCGCCAACCGCGTGCTGCCCGACGCGTCCCCCGACACCTGGCTGGCGGCCCTCGCGATCCAGCAGCGCAAGGCCCTGGACGAGTGGCGCGACGAGTGGGGGAAGACCGAGCAGCGGGAGGAGACGTACGACGTGCGTGAGATTCCGCACCTCGGCCGTGACCCGCGCGGTGCCGAGGACCTCGCCGCGCTCCGCGTCCCCCCGGCGGGTGACGCCCCCGGCCCTGTCGAGTGGCCCGTCACCGACGGCCTCGGCGAGGACGGGGGCGACAGGGTCTTCGTGTGGCACCTCCCTCTCCCCGGCGCCATACGCGAGGAACTCGACCTCGTCCGGCGCGGCGACGAACTCGTCGTCACCGCAGGGCAGTTCCGCCGGATCGTGACGCTCCCCTCCGCCCTGCGCCGCTGCACGGTGGACGGCGCCTCCCTGCGCGACGGCAAACTGCGCGTTCGCTTCACGCCGGACCCGGAGCTGTGGCCACGGGGAAGGTGACCGAGTCCCGCCCATGGGCGCGGACACAGTGGCGGAGACCGTGAACGGCATACCCCCGTTCGGGTAACGTCGAGAGACACAGAGCCAATGCTTGGAGTCCGCCATGAGCGATGAGCGCCCCACGTCCGATGCCGCGGAGGACGCGCTCGACAAGGTGCGAGACGACGTACCGGACGAGGTGCGCGCGACCGACGCCGATGCCTGGGCGAAGGCGTGCGCCGAGGACCTCGCCGCGGAGAAGGCCCGCCGCCGCACCCAGTACGGTCAGCCGCCCGGCTCGGCCGCCGAGGAACTGCGCAAACTCGTCGACACCGTCGCCGACAAGCTGTCCGGACTGCAGTCGCCGCTCTTCGGCGCGGTGGCCGGCGGCGCCGCCCAGCAGATGGTGAACCAGGTGGTGCAGCAGGCCAAGGCCGCCGTCGAGCCCGTCATAGAGCGCAACCCCGACGTGTTCGACCACCTGGCCGCGGCCGGCTCCGAACTGCTCGCCGCGTACCGCTCCGCCGTCGAGGCACAGGAACGGCGCTGGACCCAGGACACCGCCCCGCGTCCCAAGGGCGAGGGCACCGGTGCCGGGGAACACATCGACCTCGACTGAACACGCTCGGGTACGGTTGGCCATAGCGGGGCTCGACCGAAACTGAGGGATTCATGGGACTCACCATCGGCGTCGACATCGGCGGCACGAAGATCGCGGCCGGTGTGGTCGACGAGGAAGGCAACATCCTCTCGACCCACAAGGTGCCGACCCCCAGCACGCCGCAGGCGATCGTGGACGCCATCGCCGCGGCCGTCGAGGGTGCCCGGGCCGGGCACGAGATCGTCGGCGTGGGCATCGGTGCGGCCGGCTACGTCAACCGTCAGCGCTCCACGGTCTACTTCGCGCCGAACATCGACTGGCGGCAGGAGCCGCTCAAGGCGGAGGTGGAGGCCCGCGTGGGCCTGCCGGTCGTCGTCGAGAACGACGCGAACGCGGCCGCCTGGGGCGAGTACAAGTTCGGCGCGGGCAAGGGCCACCGCAACGTCATCTGCATCACCCTCGGCACGGGCCTCGGCGGCGGCATCATCATCGGCAACAAGCTGCGCCGCGGGCACTTCGGCGTCGCCGCCGAGTTCGGTCACATCCGGATGGTCCCGGACGGCATCCTCTGCGGCTGCGGTTCGCAGGGCTGCTGGGAGCAGTACGCGTCCGGCCGGGCCCTCGTGCGGTACGCGAAGCAGCGGGCCAACGCGACGCCCGAGAACGCGGAGATCCTGCTCTCGCTGGGCGACGGCAGCCCCGCGGGGATCGAGGGCAAGCACATCTCGATGGCGGCCCGCCAGGGCGACCCGGTGGCCGTGGACTCGTACCGCGAGCTCGCCCGCTGGGCGGGCGCGGGCCTGGCCGACCTGGCCTCGCTCTTCGACCCCTCCGCGTTCATCGTCGGCGGCGGCCTGTCGGACGAGGGCGAGCTCGTCCTCGACCCGATCCGCAAGTCCTACAAGCGCTGGCTCGTCGGCGGCAACTGGCGCCCGGTGGCCGACGTGATCGCCGCCCAGCTCGGCAACAAGGCGGGCCTGGTGGGCGCGGCGGACCTGGCCCGGGAGCCGGACCCGATCATGTGATGCCCTCCGGACGACGTGCCCCGTGCCCCGTAAGGGGCGCGGGGCTGCGTCATTGTGCGGCTCCGCCGCGATGGGGGTCGTGCCCCCGCTCACGGTGGTCCCCCCGCTCGAGCGAAGCCGAGAGTGGGGGAGAAGCCGAGAGTGGGGGAGCGAGCAGCCCCCACCGGCCCGCGGGAAACCGCCGGCCTGAGACTCCTCGGCATATATCTTGATCACTATGCCGACCAGCCCTTCAGCCAGTCCGCTACCCGAATCCCGTACTGAGCCCGACGGCTCCGCCGTCATCCGCGTGCTCAGCTACAACATCCGCTCCATGCGCGACGACACCGACGCGCTCGCCCGCGTGATCAGCGCCTGCGCACCAGACCTCGTTCTGGTCCAGGAGGCCCCGCGGTTCTTCCGCTGGCGCAAGAAGCTGGCCCGTCTCGCGAGGGTGTCGGGGCAGGTGCTTCTCTCGGGCGGAGCCACGGCGTCCGGGCCCGCCCTCCTCTGCTCGCTGCGGGCGACGGTCGAACGGACCGACGACGTGCTCCTGCCCCTCACCCCGGGCCTGCACCGGCGCGGCTTCGCCACGGCGGTCGTACGTTTCGGGGGTGCGCGGATCGGCGTACTGAGCTGCCACCTCTCCCTTCAGAAGGCCGAGCGGTACGAGCAGGGCGGCATGTTCCTGGACCGCCTCGCCGCACTGGGCACCCCGCACGTCATCGCGGGCGGCGACCTCAACGAACGCCCGAACGGCCGCACTTTCAAGCGTCTCGCCACCGAACTCCAGGACTGCTGGGCCGTCGCACCCTGGGGCGCGGAGTACACGTCCACCCCGGCCGACCCCCACCAGCGGATCGACGCGCTCTTCGCCACGGAGGGCGTGGAGGTGCTGGGCTGCGGGGTGCCGCTGGGACAGCCGGGAGTGACGGAGGCCGACTTGAGGGCGGCCACGGACCATCTGCCGGTCCTGGCCGCCCTCAGGGTTCCCCCGTCGTCGTGAGGCCTTGAAGCCGTCGCTTCGCCGTGGAGGAACTCGTACGTCTGGGCCCCCGGGAACCCTGCCGGGTTCCACTCAGCCGAGGGACGTACGTGAGGGCCCGCCCGGAGCGTCTCCGGGCGGGCCCTCACGTACGTGTGCGAACAGGCGTCAGACCACGGCACCGCGCCCCGGGTCGTCCTCGTCCTCGTCGTCGCCGCGCATCCGCGCGACCAGCGTGGCGAAGCCGCCGAGGAATCCGCCGATGCCGAGGGTGGCCAGCCACCAGGTCATGTCCCAGCCGAGCAGAACGGCGAGGAGGAGCAGGAGCGGGCCGCCGATCACGGCCAGCCAGGCGAACTTGGCCGTCGTGTCCGCGGCGGGCAGCGGCGGCGGCTCGGGCGGCACGAAGTGGCCCTCGTCGTCCTCGTCGAAGTCCTCCTCGGCCGGCTCGGGCGCCGAGTAGTCCCGCGGACCGGAGAGGGCGGGCGCGAAGGAGACGGAGCTGCCGAGCGGCTTCCCGGAAGCGGGCTCGTCCTCCGCCGCGGAATCATCGCCGTCCTTGGCGGCCTCGCCGCCCTTGGCGGTGTCCTTTGTGTCCTCGGCGCTCTTCACGTCCTTGGTTCCTTCGGAACCCGTGGAGCTCTTCGTGCCGCTGTCGTTCGTCTCGGGCTCCAGGAGCGCCAGGTCCTCGACCGACTTGAAGGGCTTGGCGCCGGGCGGGTCCGGCGGCTCGTCGCCGTACCCCGCGACGATCGCCTCCCACGCCGCGGCCTCGTCGAACGACGGGCCCTGCTCCTCGCCGGGCGCCGCGTCCTTCTCGTCGGGCTCGCGGTCCGCGTCGTGCTCAGCCACTGATGGCCGTCCCTTCCTGCTGCCCCGCCTGACCCGCGTCGGCCTCCTTGCCGGCGCCGGGTGCGAGCCGGGAGACGAAGGCGAAGCTCTCCTCGAAGATCCGGTCCGCGTCGTGGTCCAACGTCGCGACGTGGTAACTCTGTTCCAGGAGTATCTCCGTGACATCCGTGGATGACACCCGACTGAGGATGCGAGCCGAGTCGGCGGGCGGCACGACATGGTCCTGCGGGCTGTGCAGGAGCAGCAACGGCTGGGTCACCTGGGGGAGCTCGCCGTCGACCAGCCGGTAGAAGTTCCGCATCGAGTGCGCCGCGTGCAGGGGCACCCTGTCGTAGCCGATCTCGATGCCGCCCTCCTTGGCGATGTCGCTCGTGATGCCGTGCACCGTCCTGACGAGATGCCGGAGCACCGGCAGGGCGTACGCCGACAGGCCGTGCACCTTGTTCGCGGGGTTGACGACCACGACGCCGCTGACCGCGTCCCCGTGCTTCGCGGCGAGCCGCAGGGTGAGCGCGGCGCCCATGGAGAGGCCGAAGACGAAGACCCGGGAGCAGCGCTCGCGCAGCCCGCGCAGCTCGCGGTCCACCTCCGCGTACCAGTCCTGCCAGCCGGTGATCTGCATGTCCTCCCAGCGCGTGCCGTGCCCGGGCAGCAGCGGCAGCGCGACGGTCAGACCGCGCTCGGCGAGATACTCCGCCCAGGGGCGCAGCGACTGCGGGGAACCGGTGAAGCCGTGGCAGAGGAGGACCCCGACCTCTCCGCCCTCGTGGCGGAACGGCTCGGCTCCAGGAAGGACCGGCACCTTCGGTCTCCTGTTCGTCAGAGGGGCGTGTTCTTGGTGGAGCGGCGTGCCCGTACGGGGTGACGCGACGATCACCCCGAAGCTTCGAGGCCTACTTCACCGTACGCGACCGCACTGACACCGACCAGGGCCGTCGGGTCCTTTGACAGCGCCCCGGGTTAAGGTCTGATCGACGACACAGGAGGCACTCGGGTGATCTATGGCGCCATGAAGTTTTCCGTCGGAGGGCCGCTGAAGCTCGTCTTCAGGCCCTGGGTGGAAGGCCTCGAGAACATCCCCGCCGACGGCCCCGCCATCCTGGCGAGCAACCACCTGTCGTTCTCGGACTCGTTCTTCCTGCCCGCGGTCCTCGACCGCAAGGTCACTTTCATCGCGAAGGCCGAGTACTTCACGACGCCCGGCATCAAGGGCCGGATGACCGCCGCCTTCTTCAAGGGCGTCGGCCAGCTGCCGGTGGACCGCTCCGGAGCGCGCGGCGCGGGCGAGGCGGCCATCAAGAGCGGCATCGAGGTCCTCGAACGCGGTGAGCTGTTCGGCCTCTACCCCGAGGGCACGCGCTCGCCCGACGGCCGCCTCTACCGCGGCAAGCCCGGCGGCCTCGCGCGCGTGGCGCTCGCCTCCGGCGCGCCCGTCATCCCGGTCGCCATGATCGACACCGAGAAGATCCAGCCGCCGGGCAAGGTGATGCCCAAGCTGATGCGCCCGGGCATCCGCATCGGCAAGCCCCTGGACTTCAGCCGCTACAGCGGCATGGAGCACGACCGGTTCGTCCTGCGCGCGCTGACCGACGAGGTCATGTACGAGATCATGAAGCTCTCCGGACAGGAGTACGTCGACATCTACGCGACGGCCGCCAAGCGGCAGATCGCGGAGGCGGCGAAGGCGCAGAAGCAGGCCCAGAAGGAAGCCGAGCAGGCCGACAAGGAAGCCCAGAGGGAAGCGGAGAAGGAAGCCGAGCAGGCCGACAAGGAAGCCCAGAAGGAAGCGGAGAAGGAAGCCGAACAGGCCCGGCAGCAGGCCGAGAAGGAACGGTCCGGCTCCTAGACGGGACCGTCGGGGGATGGGGTAGTGGGGGACATGGCCAAGCGCGAGAGAGTCATGAGAATGTCGGTCGAGCAGCCGCTGTGGCGCGCGCTCACCGCGTATCGCGTCCTGACGATGTTCTACGCGATCGGTCTCTTCGTCACGAAGTACGACGAGTTCGTCCGCCCCGAGGTGGCCATCGGCTACTTCGTGGTGCTCTTCACCTGGACTTTCGCGACCCTGCCCAGGGTCGCCAACGCGGCGAACTGCACCAAGCGGTTCCTCACCGCCGACCTGACCATCGCGCTCACCGGCATCCTGCTCACACCGGTCGCGGACGCGCAGGAGCGGATCGAGGCCGGCGGCCCGACCCTCCCGTCGATATGGACCGCGGGCTCCGTGCTGGCCTTCGCGATCAAGGGCGGCTGGCGCTGGGCGGCCTTCGCCTCGGCGCTCGTCGGGGTCGCGAACATCGTCCAGCGCGGCGCGGCCAGCCAGGACACGATCCACAACGTGCTGCTGGTCTGGGTCGCCTCCATCGCCATCGGATACGTCGTCGAGGTCGCCCGAGCCTCCGAGCGCACCCTCGCCCGCGCCCTGGAGATCGAGGCCACGACCCGCGAGCGCGAGCGCCTCGCCCGCGACATTCACGACAGCGTCCTTCAGGTCCTCGCCATGGTGCAGCGGCGCGGCTCCGCGCTCGGCGGCGACGCCGCGGAACTGGGACGGATGGCGGGCGAGCAGGAGGTGGCGCTGCGCACGCTGGTGTCGGGCGGCCTGGTGCCGGTCTCGCGTGTGTCGGAGGACGTGACCGAAGGCGCCGTGGTGCGCGCGGTGGAGGTGCCGGACGAGCCGGGCACGGACGACGACGCCGGCCCCTGCGACCTGCGCTCGCTGCTGGCCCCGTACGCCACCGCGAGGGTGACCTTCTCCGAGCCGGGTGCCCCGGTGACGCTCGCGCCGGCCCGCGCGAAGGAACTGGCCGCCGCTGTCGGTGCTGCCCTGGACAATGTCCACAGGCACGCGGGGGCGGACGCCCGGACGTGGATCCTGGTCGAGGACGAGCCGGACGCCGTGATCGTGACGGTCCGCGACGACGGACCGGGCATCCCCGAGGGGAGGCTCGCCCAGGCCGAGGGGGAGGGACGCCTCGGTGTGGCCCTGTCGATCCGTGGACGTCTGCGCGAGATCGGGGGCACGGCCGAAGTGATCTCGGTCCCGGGCCAGGGCACGGAAGTGGAACTGAAGGTACCGAAGGACTCGAAGGACCCGAAGGGTTCACGGGGGAAGGCGGAGCGGCGATGACGAGGGCCGCGGACCAGCAGGGCCAGGATCAGGATCAGGGCCGGGGGCAGGATCAGGGGCAGGGGCAGGGCGTGATCAGGGTCATGGTGGTCGACGACCACCCCATGTGGCGCGACGCGGTCGCCCGCGACCTGGGGGAGTCCGGATTCGACGTCGTCGCCACGGCGAGCGACGGCGAGCAGGCCGTGCGCCGAGCGCAGGCCGCCGGGCCCGACGTCCTCGTCCTCGATCTGAACCTGCCCGCGAAGCCCGGCGTCCAGGTCTGCAAAGAGCTGGTCGGGGCCAACCCCGCCCTGCGCGTCCTGGTCCTCTCCGCGAGCGGCGAGCACGCCGACGTCCTGGAGGCGGTCAAGTCGGGGGCGACCGGCTATCTGCTCAAGTCGGCCTCCACGGAGGAGCTGATCGACGCGGTGCGCCGCACGGCAGTCGGCGACCCTGTCTTCACGCCCGGGCTCGCGGGCCTGGTCCTCGGCGAGTACCGCAGACTCGCCTCCGAGCCCGCGCCGGGCCCGGGCGCCGACGAGCCCAAGGCCCCGCAACTCACCGACCGTGAGACCGAGGTCCTCCGGCTGGTCGCCAAGGGTCTGAGCTACAAGCAGATCGCCGAGCGCCTCGTGATCTCCCACCGCACCGTCCAGAACCACGTGCAGAACACCCTGGGCAAGCTCCAGCTGCACAACCGCGTGGAGCTGGTGCGCTATGCCATCGAGCGTGGCCTCGACGACGCGTAAACCGGCCGATGCACACCATCGAGTGAAAGTGAGTGATCAACGCCCGCACAATTCACCGAAATTGACCTTCCAGCCCATGCCGAAGTGACCTGGATCACTATTAGCGTGAGTCCCATCAGCCAACCGCGGCGAAGGGATTTTCCATGCGGGTCGGAGTACTGACCGGGGGCGGCGACTGCCCCGGACTCAACGCCGTCATCCGGGCCATCGTCCGCAAGGGCGTGCAGGAGTACGGCTACGACTTCACCGGCTTCCGGGACGGCTGGCGGGGTCCGCTGGAAGGCGACGCCGTCCGGCTCGACATCCCCGCCGTGCGCGGCATCCTGCCCCGCGGCGGCACCATCCTCGGCTCCTCGCGCACCAATCCGCTCAAGGTCGAGAACGGCATCGCCCGGATCAAGGAGAACCTCGCCAAGCAGGAGGTCGACGCGCTGATCGCGATCGGCGGCGAGGACACGCTGGGCGTCGCCGGGCGCCTCACCGACGAGTACGGGGTGCCCGTCGTCGGCGTACCGAAGACCATCGACAACGACCTGTCGGCCACCGACTACACCTTCGGCTTCGACACCGCCGTCGGGATCGCGACCGAGGCGATCGACCGCCTGCACACCACCGCCGAGTCGCACATGCGCGTCCTCGTCTGCGAGGTCATGGGCCGGCACGCGGGGTGGATCGCGTTGCACTCCGGCCTCGCGGGCGGCGCCAACGTCATCCTCATCCCCGAGCAGCGCTTCGACATCGACCAGGTCTGCGCCTGGGTCACCTCCCGCTTCAAGGCGTCGTACGCCCCGATCGTCGTCGTCGCCGAGGGCGCGATGCCCAAGGACGGCGACATGGTGCTCAAGGACGGCTCGCTCGACTCCTTCGGGCATGTTCGCCTCTCCGGCGTGGGCGAGTGGCTGGCCAAGGAGATCGAGAGGCGCACCGGCAAGGAGGCCCGTACGACGGTCCTCGGCCACGTCCAGCGCGGCGGCACGCCCAGCGCCTTCGACCGCTGGCTCGCCACCCGCTTCGGCCTGCACGCCATCGACGCCGTCCGCGACGGCGACTTCGGCAAGATGGTCGCCCTCCGCGGCACCGACATCGTCCGCGTCCCCATCGCGGAGGCGACGGCCCGCCTGAAGACGGTGGATCCGAGGCTGTACGAGGAGGTGGGCGTGTTCTTCGGCTGAGGCCATCGGTGTCTTCGCCCCGCTCCTCGAACGCCGGAGAGGCTGATTTCCAGCCTGTCCGGCGTTTGAGGAGCGAGGCCGTTCAGGCCGAAGCGGGGGTCTGGGGGCGGCAGCCCCGGGGACGGGACGGGTAGGCGCGAAGGGGCGAGAACCCTCCTCGACTACACAGCCGGCCGCCGCTCCGAGAACGTGCTGGTACCCGCTCCCTCGGCCAGCTGACCCACCAGTTCCCGCACAACGTCCGTGCCGCGCAGCGTCAGCACCGACTCCGGGTGGAACTGAACCCCCGCGAAGCCCGGCCCGCGCAGCGCGTGCACCTCTCCCGCCCCGCTGCGGCTGACCTCGACTCCATGGGCCGCCAGCTCGACCGCGGCCTCGTCGTCGCACCGCGCCACGAAGCTGTTGTAGAAGCCGACGGTCTCCGTCCGCCCGAAGAGGTCGATGTCCGTCTGGGCGCCCTGGTACGGGACTTCCTTCCGTACGATCTCCAGGCCCAGCTCCGCCGCGATCAGCTCATGCCCGAGGCAGACGCCCAGCACCCCGTGCCGGTGTTCGCGGATCACCTCGGCGGTGAGGCCGCGCAGGAACGCCATCTTGGAGTCCGTCATGTCCGAGGGATCGCCCGGACCGGGGCCGAGGACCAGCGGCCCCTCGTGCTCCCGGACGGCCTCCCGCAACCCCGGCTCGTCGTACCGCCGGACGGTCACCTCGAGCCCCGACGAGCGCAGCAGATGCGCGAGCATCGCCGTGAAGGTGTCCTCGCCGTCCACGACCAGGGCATGGCCCTCCAGCTCGGCCGACCGCTCCTGCATCCGCAGCCAGAACGGTGCCAACGAGGCCCGGCGCCCATCGAGCGCGGCCCGCACCCGCGGGTCGTCCGCGAGCCTCGGCCGTACGCCCTCCTCGCCGGGCCGACCGGGCCGTACCCCCAGAGCCGCCAGCACCCCCGCCGCCTTCGCATGCGTCTCGGCGACCTCACTCGCCGGATCCGACCCCCGTACGAGCGTCGCACCCACCGGCACCCGCAGCCGCCCTCGCGCATCGATGTCGGCGGTCCGGATGAGGATGGGGGAGTCGAGGGTCTGGGCGTCTCCGGAATCCCGCCCGATCAGCGCCAGCGCACCCGCGTAGTACCCGCGTCCGACACCATCCCGCCCAAGGGGCTCGTACCGCTCGATGACCCGGCAGGCGTTCTGCACGGGCGACCCGGTGACCGTGGCGGCGAACATGGTCTCCTTCAGCACCTCGCGCACATCCAGCGACGACTTGCCCCGCAACTCGTACTCGGTGTGCGCGAGATGGGCCATCTCCTTCAACCGCGGCCCGATCACGACACCTCCCATGTCGCCGACCGTGCACATCATCTTGAGCTCCTCGTCGACGACCATCGAGAGCTCCTCGATCTCCTTGCCGTCGGCGAGGAAGTCCAGCAGGTCCTCGGGGGTCGGACCGCCGGCCGGGTAGCGGTACGTCCCGCTGATCGGGTTCATGACGACGGTCCCTCCGGACATCCGGACGTGCACCTCGGGACTGGCCCCGACGAGGGTGCGGTCTCCCGTGTGCACGACGAACGTCCAGTACGCGCCCCGCTCACCGACCAGCAGCCGCCGGAAGAGGGCCAGCGCGTCGGCCCGCCCGAACCCCGGGATCTCGCCCTCGTACGTACGCCGGATGACGAAGTTCGCCCCCTCGCCCCGCCCGATCTCCTCGCGCAGAACCCGCCCGACGATCCCGGCGTACTCGTCGTCCCCGACGTCGAAGCCACCGCCCTCGACGCTCACGTCGTGCGAGGGCAGCTCCAACAGGGCGTGTTCCAGGGGGACTTCGTACGTCTCCTCGGGGACCAGCACCGCCAGCGGCGTGCCGTCGTCGCGGACGTCGAAGCCGCGCTCCCGGATCTGGCGGTACGGAATGAGGGCGAGGCCCTCGGGGATGTCGGCCAGCCGCTCGTACTCGGAGACCGGGCCGAGCAGCAGCTCGACCGTAGTGTCGTCGTGGCCCGGCGTGCGGCGGCGCAGCAGGGCGAACGGGCGGGGATCGTCCAGCAGGTCGAGCAGGTTCATGGGTCCGTGTTCCCTCTCGGAGTCTGGGGAGAGGAACGGCCCTGGTCGCGAAAACACCGAAGGCCGCCCCTCGGGCGGCCTTCGCGAAGTCTTGCGTACGCGCAGTCAGTGGGCCGCCGGATGAGCGGTCCACCACCAGGTCTGGATCGAATGCGCGAACATGCGCGGCACCCTACCCGATTCGGCTGCCGGACGGGCCTGTGACTCCGTGGCCTCTCAAGACGCTGCTGCCGAGCCGCGGCCTCAGCCGTCTCATCAGTCGGGCACGGGGAAAGCAACTCGACACGACCCCGTAATGTTTGTGAGGTGACCGTGAACGCTGATTCCGAAGCCGTCGCCATCAACGCGACCTGGCGAGACCTGCCCGCGGCGCAGCAGCCCGAGTACCCCGATGCCGAGGCTCTGCGCGATGTGATCGCGGACCTCGAGTCGTATCCGCCGCTCGTCTTCGCGGGCGAGTGCGACCAGCTGCGCGCGCGGATCGGGGCCGTCGCCAAGGGTGAGGCATTCCTGCTTCAGGGCGGCGACTGTGCGGAGTCGTTCGACGCTGTCGGTGCCGAACAGATCCGGGCCAAGCTCAAGACGCTGCTCCAGATGGGCGCCGTCCTCACGTACGCCGGCTCGGTGCCGGTCGTGAAGGTCGGCCGGATCGCCGGCCAGTACTCCAAGCCGCGCTCCAAGGGAACCGAGACCCGTGACGGCGTGACGCTGCCGACGTACCGGGGCGACTCCGTCAACGGCTTCGACTTCAACGAAAAGGCCCGGATCCCGGACCCCGAGCGGCTGAAGCGGATGTACAACGCCTCCGCCTCCACGCTCAACCTGGTCCGCGCCTTCACCACCGGCGGTTACGCCGACCTGCGCCAGGTGCACGCCTGGAACCAGGACTTCGTACGGACCTCCCCGTCCGGGCAGCGCTACGAGCAGTTGGCGCGCGAGATCGACCAGGCGCTGAACTTCATGCACGCCTGCGGGGCCGACCCGGAGGAGTTCAAGACCGTCGAGTTCTACGCCTCCCACGAGGCGCTGCTCCTCGACTACGAGTCGGCGCTGACCAGGGTCGATTCGCGTACGGGCCACCTGTACGACGTCTCGGGCCACATGGTGTGGATCGGTGAGCGCACCCGTCAGCTGGACGGCGCGCACATCGAGTTCGCCTCGAAGATCCGCAACCCGATCGGCATCAAGCTGGGCCCGACGACGACGGTCGAGGAGGCGCTGCAGTACATCGAGCGCCTCGACCCGGAGCGCGAGCCGGGCCGGCTGACCTTCATCGTCCGCATGGGCGCCGACAAGGTCCGCGACAAGCTGCCCGAGCTGGTCGAGAAGGTCACCGCCTCGGGCGCGACCGTGGCCTGGATCACCGACCCGATGCACGGCAACACCTACGAGGCGGCCTCCGGCCACAAGACCCGCCGCTTCGACGACGTGCTCGACGAGGTCAAGGGCTTCTTCGAGGTCCACAAGGGGCTCGGCACGCACCCGGGCGGCATCCACGTCGAGCTCACCGGTGACGACGTCACCGAGTGCGTGGGCGGCGGCGACGAGATCTTCGTCGACGACCTGCACCAGCGCTACGAGACGGCCTGCGACCCCCGCCTGAACCGCAGCCAGTCCCTCGACCTGGCCTTCCTCGTCGCCGAGATGTACCGGGACCAGTAGCGGGCGGGTAGCCGTTTCGGTTGTTACACCTGCATGAAGTGGGGCGCGGATCACATACGATCCGCGCCCCACGGCACTTTTGCGACTTCCACCTGGCGGGTAAGGTTAGGTTAGCCTCACCGAAAACTCGGGACGGCACGACTTCGGGATCCCGGCGGGAGGTGGACCGCGTGTATGTCTGCAACTGCTTCGGGGTCACCGAGGAGCAGGTGAAGAAGCATGCGGCGGGCGGTGCCTGTACCCCCCGCCAGATAGCGTCGGCCTGCAAGGCGGGCACTGACTGCGGCTCCTGTGTGCGACGCATCCAGGCTCTGCTGGGCAGGGGTGCGTGCTCCCGCGACGAGCTCGTGGACCGCGCGCTCGTGGGCCAGGGTGAGCCGGTCCTCGCCGAGCTGGACGAAGCGGCCTAGCCCTCCGGCTGTGCGGCCTAGCCCTCCGGCTGCTCGATGAGCTGGGCGATGTAGAGCGCCTCGCCGAGCTTCTCCACCAGCGCCAGCTGCGTGTCCAGATAGTCGATGTGGTGCTCCTCGTCCTCGAGGATCGACTCGAAGATGTTCGCGGACGTGATGTCGCCCTTGTTCCGCATCACCTCGATACCGCGCTTGAGGCGGTCGATCGCCTCGACCTCGACCTGGCGGTCCGCCTGGAACATCTCGGTGACCGTCTGCCCGACCCGGACGTGGAAGAGCCGCTGGTAGTTCGGCAGGCCGTCCAGGAAGAGGATCCGGTCGGTGAGCACCTCCGCGTGCTTCATCTCGTCGAACGACTCGTGCCGCGTGTACTTCGCGAGCTTCGCCCAGCCGAAGTTCTCCTGCATCTTCGCGTGCAGGAAGTACTGGTTGATCGCGGTCAGCTCGCCGGTCAGCTGCTCGTTCAGAAATTCAAGGACCTCGGGGTCGCCCTGCATTGCAGAGGCTCCTTCCAAGCGGGGGGACTGGCAGGTTGCGCCGCATGATTCCACCGGCTTTAAAGATCGTCCAGTAAGTGCATGCTTAGTAAGTAAGTGCAGGCTTAGTCCGAGATATTCGAGTTATCCGAATTGGGGTGGACCTGGTCATGTCCACCGTCCCAGGTCTGTCAGGATGGAGTCATGGGTCAGCCGGTGGGTCGTCAATCTGGAGAAGCGGTGCGGCCGGACCTGCCGCCGGGACAGCGACTGCAGCGCGGCTGGCCGGTCACGCACTACGGGCCCGTACCCAAGTTCCGCCCCGAGCGCTGGGAGTTCAGGGTCTTCGGCGCCACCGCCGACAGCGAGAAGCACTGCTGGACGCACGAGGAGTTCACGGCCCTGCCGTACGCCACCGTGGTGTCCGATCTGCACTGCGTCACGAAGTTCAGCATGGTCGGCGCGGAATGGGGCGGCATCCCGGCCCGTACGATCCTGGAGATCGCCCCGCCCGCACCCACCGCGACGCATGTGATGGTCTGGGCGGAGTACGGCTTCAGTTCGAATCTGCGCCTCGACGACTTCGCGTCCGAGCGCTCGATCTTCGCCACCCACAAGGACGGCGAGCTGCTCACCGCGGAGCACGGTTTTCCGCTCCGCCTCGTCGTGCCGCAGCTGTACGCCTGGAAGGGCCCCAAGTGGGTCCGCGGCGTCGAGTACATGACCGCCGACCGGCGTGGCTTCTGGGAGGAGCGCGGCTATCACAACGTCGGCGACCCCTGGCGCGAGCAGCGCTACTCGTACCAGGAAGAGCCCGGAGACGGCCCCGAGCTCTGATCCCGGTACCCGTCGTCCTGGTACCCGCCGTCGTGGTCAGTGGTGGTACTGGTGCACCACCGCATGGCCCTTGCCGCGGCCGATCATCCACTTGTTCACGGGCACGGTGATCACGAAGGCGGCGGCCAGTGCGATGGCCAGGACCCACCAGAACATCGCGTCCGTGAGGTGAGCCTCCATCATGCCCGGCCAGAACGCGATCACGCCGTTGTCGATCAGCTCCATCACGGCGATGGAGAGTGTGTCCGCGGCGAGCGCGACCCGGATCGCGGTTCTGAGATCGACGCCGGCCTTGAGTACGCCGCGCAACGTGAACGAGTAGCCGAAGAGGAACGCCAGGGTGATCGCCAGGATCATCGTCGGCACGTTGCCCCAGCCCAGCGCCGTACCGATCACCATGCCGAGGACCTCGCCGATGGCGCACCCGGTGAGGCAGTGGAGGGTCGCCTGGGCGGCCATGGACCAGCTGACCTTGCCTGTGCCGGGCCCGTGGCCCTCGTGTGCGTGCCCCTCGTGTGCGTTCCCTGCGTGCTCGTGGCCCTCGTGGGTGTGCTGCGCGTGTCCGGCGTGCGTGTCGTGCTCCATGAAAGCCCCCAATGTCCGGTAGCGGTCCCTGCCAGTGACAGGAACCGTATACCCCTGGGGGGTATTCCCTCAAGAGTGGAATCCGGTGTGGGTGGTGCGTGTCTTCTCAGCTGTCCGGGAGCTCTTGCTCAGCTGTCCGGGAGCTCCTCCTCAGCCGTCCCGGAGCTTCTTCAGCCGCTCCACGTCCGTCGCGTGCCCCTCCTTGCCGCCGGGCGTCTCGATGATCAGCGGTACGCCCTCGGTGGCGGGGTGTGTCATCAGCGCACGGAACGGGTCCTCGCCGATGTGCCCGGAGCCGATGTTCTCGTGGCGGTCCTTGTGTGCGCCGACCACGTCCTTGGAGTCGTTGGCGTGGATCAGCTTCAGCCGGCCCTCGCCGACCGTGTCCACCAGCAGATCAAGGGTCTGATGCATTCCGCTCGGCCCGGTGAGGTCGTGGCCCGCCGCGAAGATGTGGCACGTGTCCAGGCAGACGCCCAGCTTCGGGTGGGCGTCGAGCGCCTCGAAGTACGGCCCGAAGTCCCAGGTCCGCGAGCAGAGGGAGGCGCCCTGGCCGGCGGTCGACTCGAGGAGGAGGTACGGGTCGTTCTCGTGGGTCAGCTCGTCGAGCAACGGCAGCAGATACTCCCGTACCTGCTTGAGCGCGACCGAGCGCTCCCGTCCGCCGGTCGCCGAACCCGTGTGCACGACCACGCCCAGCGCCCCGATCTCGCGCCCCCGGCGCAGCGAGTGCCGCAGCGACTCCACCGACTTCTCCGCGGTCGCCTCCGTGTGCGAGCCGAAGTTGATCAGATAGGGCGCGTGGACGTATGCGGGAATCGACCCGGCGGCGCAGGCGGCGCGGAACTCCTCGTCCTGGAGCGGGTTTCCGGGCGGTGTCGCCCAGCCGCGCGGGTTGGCGACGAAGACCTGGACGGTCTCCGCGGCCAGGTCGCGTGCGTACGAGAGGCCTACGGAGGCGAGACCTCCGGCCACGGGGACGTGGCCGCCGACGGGGTTGCGGGACTGCTGTGTGCTCACCCGATCAGGGTGTCACGCGGTCCCGGGCGTCCCGTCGGCGGATGTTCCCCTGGTCCGGCTCCGGTGTCCTCAGGCCGGGCTCAGCGGATCTCGATGGTGATCGTCGACCCCTTGGGCGCAGTGTCGCCGCCGTCCACCGACTGACCCTCGACGGTGTCGCCGAAGATGCCGAGCAGACCGCGGTCCTCGTCGACCTCGAAGCCGGCGTCCTCCAGCTCCTGCTTCGCGTCGTCGACCTTGTCGCCGACGACGTCCGGGACCTCGATCATCTCCGGGCCCTTGGACACCGTCAGCTTGACGGTGTCACCGTCGGCCGCCTCGATGCCGGGGCCCGGCGACTGCTGGGCGACCCGACCGGCCTCGTACTCGGAGTTGATCCGCTCGGAGGCGACCTCGACCTTCAGGCCGGCGTCCTCCAGCTCCTGCTTCGCGTCGGTGAGGTCGTCGCCGAGAAGGTCGGGCACGTCCACCGGGCTGCCCTTGCTGACGGTGAGCGCGATCGCCGAACCGCCGCGGCGCTCGATGCCCGCCCCGGGCTCCGTGTTGATCACGAAGCCCTTGGGGACCTCGTCGCTGAAGGCCCTGGTGACCATGCCGGCCGCCAGACCCTCGCTCTTCAGCCGCTCCTTGGCCTTGCTCAGCGCGAAGCCCTCCAGGTCCGGCACGCGCACGGTCTCCGGACCGCGCGACACGACCAGCGTCACGGAGTCGTTGTCGCGGATCCGCTCGCCCGGCCCCGGGTCGCTGCTGATGACCCTGCCGAGCTTGACGGTGTCGCTGTACTCGCGCTTGACGGGATTCACGTCGAGTCCGGCGCCCGTGAGCTGCTTCTTGGCCTGCGTCTCGGTCTTCGCGAGCACCCCGGGGACCTGGGTGAACTGGCCGGAGTTGATGTACCAGACACCCGCGCCGAGTCCGAGGGCCAGCAGAACCGCGGCGATGATCGCGAGCAGACCGCGGCGGGGGGCCACGGCGCGACCGCGGCCACGGCCGCGCCGTGGGGGCTCGGGCGGCGGGGACGGCAGGAAGCTCGTCCGGTTCAGCGCGAGACCGTCCTCGTCCTCGTTGACCGGCAAGAGCCGCGGCACGGTCAGCGAGCGCGGGATCACGCTCGTACGGTCGGCTGAGATGTCGTGGTGCTCGCGGTCCTCGACGACCGCCTGCGGCGGCACCAGGTCCAGCTGGTCGGTGCTCAGCGAGTTCCGCGCGTCGCGCACCTGCGCGAGCAGCGCCACCGCGTCATAGGGGCGTACCTCCGGGTTGCGCGCGGTGGCCGTCGTGACCAGTTCGTCGAGCGTGTAGGCCAGACCGGGCACGGCCGCCGACGGCGGGGGCACGTCCTCGTGGAGGTGCTTGTAGAGCACTATCGCGGGATTGTCCCCCGAATGCGGCCGGTCGCCGGTCAGCATCTCGAAGAGGAGGATGCCGCACGCGTACACGTCGACCCTGGGATCGGCCGTGCCGTGTTCAATCTGCTCCGGGGCGAGATACGACACCGTGCCGAGCACGGCCCCTGTCGTGCTGGTGACCGTGTCCACGGACCGTACGAGACCGAAGTCCGCCACCTTGACCCGGCCGTCGTCCCCTATCAGGACGTTCTCCGGCTTCATGTCGCGGTGCACGAACCCGGCGCGGTGCGCGGCGCCGAGCGCGGCCAGCACCGGCTCCAGGATGTCGAGCGCGGCCCGCGGTTGCAGCGCCCCACGCTCGCGCAGCACGTCCCGCAGGGTGCACCCGGCCACGTACTCCATCGCGAGATAGACGTAACTACCGTCCGTGCCCTGGTCGAAGACCTGCACCACGTTCGGGTGCGCGAGTCTGGCCACCGACTTGGCCTCGCGGATGAAGCGGTCGACGAACGTGGCGTCGGCCGCCAGGCCGGGGTGCATCACCTTGAGCGCGAGCACCCGGTCCAGGCGGGTGTCCACGGCCCGGTAGACCGTGGCCATCCCGCCGACCGCGATCCGCGCTTCGACGCGGTAGCGACCGTCGAGCACGCGCCCGACTAGCGGGTCCTGAAGGGTCGTATCCACGCAGGTGAGTGTACGAGCCGCCACTGTCAGAGCTGCCCGTGCTGCCGATTCCGGGTCTGTACTGCAGCCGAGCTGTGACACCTGTCACGCCCGGAGTTCGATCAGAAGGCGGGCCGCTCTGGGTCCAACCGTGCCATGCCCTCCGCCGGGGACGACGCCTCGGCGAAGTGGCGGCGCGGGATACGCCCCGCGCGGTACGCGAGCCGGCCCGCCTCGACCGCGTGCCGCATGCCCTCGGCCATGAGCACCGGCTCCTGGGCCCGCGTCACGGCTGAGGCGAGCATCACACCCGCGCACCCGAGCTCCATGGCGAGCGCCGCATCGGACGCCGTACCGGCCCCCGCGTCCAGAATCACCGGCACGCGCGCGTGCTCCACGATCAGCTGGAAGTTGTGCGGGTTGCGGATCCCGAGCCCGGACCCGATGGGCGACCCGAGGGGCATGATCGCGGCGCAGCCCACGTCCTCGAGCTTGCGCGCGAGTACCGGGTCGTCGTTCGTGTACGGGAGGACCGTGAAGCCGTCGTCGACCAGGGTTTCGGCGGCGTCGAGCAGCTCGATCGGATCGGGCAGCAGGGTGCGCTCGTCGGCGATGACTTCCAGCTTGACGACGTCCGTGCCGAGCGCTTCACGCGCGAGACGGGCCGTGAGAACGGCCTCCCCCGCGGTGAAGCAGCCGGCCGTGTTGGGCAGCACGCGGATGCCGAGCTTGTCGAGAACGGAGAGGACCGAGCCGTGCACGGACGTGTTGACGCGGCGCATCGCGACCGTGGTCAGCTCCGTGCCGGACGCAACGAGCGAGCGCTCCAGGACGTCGAGGCTGGGCGCGCCTCCGGTGCCCATGATGAGGCGGGACGTGAAGGACGTGCCGCCGAGGACGAAGGGGTCGTCGGCCATGGGTCAGCCTCCTTGGACGGCGGTGAGGACTTCGACGCGGTCTCCCTCGGAGAGGAGGGTTTTCGACCACTGCGCGCGCGGGACGACGGTTTCGTTCAGTGCGGCGGCGACACCGGAGGGCGCCGCGGTGAGGGCGGTGACGAGTGTGTCGAGGGCGGTGCCCGCGGCGAGTTGCTGCCGCGCTCCGTTGACGAAGACGTTGATGAGGGCTGTGGCCTGGGTCATGCGGACTGCTCCGTGAGTACGGCGGTGCTGAAACGTTTGGGTGTGAACGGGCGGGCTACGTCCGGGAGTTCACCGGTGGTCAGGACGTGCGCCATGGCGTCGCCGGTGACCGGCGTGAGCAGGACACCGTTGCGGTAGTGGCCGGTGGCCAGGAGCAGCCCGGGGAGTTCGGTCGGGCCGAGCAGCGGGGCGTTGTCGGGGGAGGCCGGTCGCAGCCCGGCTCGCGTCTCGGTGAGCGGCAGTTCGGTGATGCCGGGGACCAGTTCGTGCGCGTCCCGCAGGAGCTCGTACACGCCGCCCGCGGTCACCGTCGTGTCCCAGCCCAGCTCCTCGCTGGTCGCTCCGACGACCAGCTCGCCGCTCTCGCGCGGCACCAGGTAGACCTGGCTGCCGCGGACGACGGCGCGCACGGTCCGGCTCAGGAAGGGCGCGTACCGCTTCGGCATGGTCAGCCGCAGTACCTGGCCCTTCACGGGACGCACGGGCGGCAGTACGTCGTCGGGGACGCCCGCGAGGCGCCCGCTGAGGCTGCCCGCGGCGAGGACGAGCCGGCCCGCGGACAGCTCGGTGCCGTCGGCCGTGACGACTCCGGCGGCGCGGTCCCGTACGACGGTCAGCCGCTCCGCCCACGTCCGGTGGAAGGTCACGCCGGCCCGCTCGCAGGCCGTGACGAGGGCACCGGCGAGCCGTCGCGGATCGACCTGGTGGTCGCCGTCGACCCGCAGCCCGCCGCGCACCCCCGGCGCGAGCATCGGTTCCAGGCGCCGGCACTCACGGCCGGTCAGCCACTCCGAGTCCAGGCCCGACTGGCGTTGCAGGGTGTGCAGTTCGCGCAGATGGGCGCGGTCGTCGGCGTCGAGCGCGACGGCGAGCGTGCCGCACCGGCGGTAGCCGAGGTCCTGGCCCGTGGTCTCGGTCAGCTCTGCGGCGAAGTCCGGATAGCGGCGGGCGGAGGCCAGATTGAGGCCGAGCAGGGTCTGCTCGCCGTAGTGGAGCTCCGTGACGGCCGCCAGCATGCCGGCCGCGACCTGCGCGGCGCCGCCGCCGGGTTCGGGGTCCACGAGCGCGGTCGTGAAGCCGCGCTGCGCCGCTCGCCAGGCCGTGACCAGGCCGATGACTCCGCCCCCGATGACGAGGACGTCTGAGGTGCGCGCGGTCTCCGGTGTCTTCGGTGTACGCGACATGGGCGTCCAGCCCCTCCCTTCGCCGGCATGACCCGGATCAGGTTCGTACGGTCGGAGGCCGTCCCAGCCTCCCTCTCAGCCCGGTACGTCCGGGCTCCCGCGAGTGCTCTACGTTGGCCACCCTAGCCCTTCGTCTCACGCCTCAGTAAGGGAGCCTCACGGCATGCGGCGGTCACTCGACGGTCTGGTCCTCGCCCCGGTCGCCGACCAAGCCCCAGGTCAGGTCGGTACGCGTACCCGGTTCGCGTACCACGAGAAGGACGGCGAGATCTGGGCCGAGTACGCGGGCGGTGACGTCGTACGCGGTCACCTCGTGGGCACGCGTGAGGGCGACCGTCTCGACTTCCGGTACGTGCAGCTCAAGCGGGACGGCACCACCTCCTCGGGGCACTGCGTGTCCCAGGTCGTCGAACTGGCCGACGGGCGGGTGCGCCTGGAGGAGACGTGGGAGTGGGAGTCGCAGACGGGCAGCGGAACAAGTGTGGTCGAACAGGTCACTGAGAGCTGAAGCCGCTGAACCTGTGGAACAGGTCACTGATCGTGCCCCCTGACTGGCAATTCGTCAGTGTCTATGGTGATCGGGTGAGCGAGCAGACGCAGGGACGGAGTCCGGCGGCGGGACGGAACGTCGTGATCGTCGGCGCGGGCATGGCCGGGGTGCAGACCGCGGTCGCCCTGCGGGACCAGGGCTTCACAGGCACCGTGACCCTGATCGGTGCGGAGCCCCATCAGCCGTACGACCGGCCGCCGCTGTCCAAGGCCGTGCTGCTCGGCAAGGCCGAGGGCTCAGCCTTCGACGTCGACTTCGAGGCGCTGGCCGTCGAGCTGCGCCTGGGGCTCGAGGTCACCGGCCTACGCCCTTCGCGACATGAGCTCGACACGGCCGCCGGGCCCGTTCCGTACGACGTCCTGGTCCTCGCCACCGGCGCGGAACCGATCCAGCTGCCGGGCGCGCAGGGCATTCCCGGAGTCCATCTGCTGCGCACGCTGGACGACGCCGAGCGGCTGCGCCCCGTACTCGCCCGGCAGCACGACATCGTGGTGGTGGGCGCGGGCTGGATCGGCGCCGAGTTCGCCACTGCGGCGCGCGAGGCGGGGTGCGCGGTGACCGTCGTCGAGGCCGCCGACCGGCCGCTCGTGGGCGCGCTGCCCGCCGAGGTGGCCGCCCCCATGGCCGCCTGGTACGCGGACAGCGGCGCCTCGTTGCGTACCCACGCGCGCGTGGAGCGTGTCGAGCCCGGCGCTGTCGTGCTGGACGACGGTTCGCGGGTGGCGGCGGGCGCCGTCGTCGTCGGCATCGGGGCGCGGCCCGCCACGGCCTGGCTGACCGGATCAGGGATCGAGCTCGGCGCCCATCGCGAGGTCGTCGCGGACGACCATCTGCGCACCTCCGTCCCGGACGTGTACGCGGTCGGCGACTGCGCCTCGTTCCCGTCGGCCCGGTACGGCGAGCGCCTGCTGGTCCACCACTGGGACAACGCCCTCCAGGGCCCCCGCACGGTCGCCGCGAACATCGTCGGCGAGACGCCCGCCGCCTACGATCCCGTGCCGTACTTCTGGTCCGAACAGTTCGGCCGCTTCGTCCAGTACGCGGGCCACCACGCGTCCGCCGACACCACGGTCTGGCGCGGCGACCCGGCCGGGCCCTCCTGGTCGGTGTGCTGGCTCCGCGAGGACCGCCTGGTCGCGGTCCTGACGGTCGGACGGCCCCGGGACCTGGCGCAGGGGCGCAGGCTGATCGAGTCGGGCACCCGGATGAACCCGGAGCTGCTCTCGGATCCGTCCAGGCCCCTGAAGGGGGCTACGGCCTAGCGCCGGGGCCGCGAGAGGGGGCTCCGCGAGAGGGGGCTGTGTCCGGATTCGGCCGGCTGTCGCAGAGGGTCACGTTTGCGCTCAGGTGACCCGCTCGCACCGCCCTGGGTACCGACTGTCAGTCCGAGATGGCAGGCTTGTCCTCGTGACCGAGATTGACGCAAAGATCGATGCTCTCGTCCCCGCCTGGCTCACCCTCCCCGACATCGCCGAACAGTTCGGCGTCGAGGTGACCCGCGTCCGGCAGCTGGTCAAGGAAGGCCAGCTGATCGCCGTACGCCGTGGTGAGAACCGCGCGCTGCACGTTCCCGCCGCCTTCATCGACGGGGACAAGGTCGTCAAGGGCCTGACCGGCACCTTGACGCTCCTGCGGGACGACGGCTTCACCGACGAAGAGATGCTCGAGTGGCTCTTCACCCCCGACCCGAGCCTGCCCGGCACCCCCGCGCAGGCTCTCAGCGAGAATCGCGGCACGGAGGTGAAGCGCCGCGCCCAGGCGCTCGCCGTCTGACCTGATCACGCCGCCCGGCGTACGGGCCGCGCCCTTTACGGCCCGTACGCCACCGATACGACACGGGGAATTCACGCATGCCCGAATCCACCGCACGCGCGCAGCTCGCCGGCGCCCGGGTCTACCTCTGCACGGACGCCCGCAGGCGGCAGGGCGACCTCGCCGACTTCCTGGACGAGGTCCTCGCGAACGGTGTCGACATCGTGCAGCTGCGGGACAAGGGCATGGAGGCGGCCGAGGAACTCGAATACCTCGAACTGTTCGCCGACAAGTGCCGCGTGCACGGCAAGCTGCTCTCGGTGAACGACCGGGCGGATGTGGCGCACGCGACCCGCGCCGCGCACCCGACCGGCGCCGACGTGCTGCACCTCGGCCAGGGTGACCTCCCCGTCCCCGCCGCCCGCGCGATCCTCGGCGACGACATTCTGATCGGCCGCTCCACGCACGCCGGGCCGGAGGTCGCGGCCGCCGCCGTCCAGGAGGGCGTGGACTACTTCTGCACCGGCCCCTGCTGGCCGACCCCCACCAAGCCGGGGCGCCACGCACCAGGCCTCGACCTGGTCAGGTACACGGCCGCGCTCGGGACGGACCGCCCCTGGTTCGCCATCGGCGGCATCGACCTCGGCAACCTCGACGAGGTGCTCGAAGCGGGTGCCCGCCGCGTCGTCGTCGTTCGGGCGATCACCGAGGCCGACGACCCGGGTGCGGCGGCGGCGGAGTTCGTGAAGCGGTTGCGCGAGGCATGATCTTGAGGTTGGCTCAAACCGTGGTTGTCCGAGGGATGGACAACAAGTAGACAAATCCGGCTAATTCTCCGCATCTGGTTGGGGGACCGTCGCCCCCTGGCTAACCTGCGGGTATGGCCCTCGGATCTGCTTCCACCAGGACTGACCGCGCACGCACCGTGCGTGACATGCTCGCGACCGGCAAGACGACGTACTCGTTCGAGTTCTACGCGCCGAAGACCCCCAAGGGGGAGCGGAGCCTGTGGAACGCGCTCCGCCGGGTCGAGGCCGTCGCTCCCGACTTCGTGTCGGTGACGTACGGCGCGGGCGGCTCCACGCGCGCGAGCACGGTCAAGGAGACGGAGCAGATCGTCGCGGACACGACGCTCACCCCGGTCGCCCACCTCACCGCGGTCAACCACTCCATCGCGGAGCTGCGCAACATCATCGGCCAGTACGCGGACGCCGGGATCCGGAACATGCTCGCCGTGCGCGGCGACCCGCCCGGTGACCCCATGGGCGACTGGATCCCGCACCCCAGGGGCCTGACCTACGCCTCCGAACTCGTCCGGCTCATCAAGGAGTCCGGCGATTTCTGTGTGGGCGTCGCGGCCTTCCCGGAGATGCACCCGAGGTCCGAGAGCTGGGACATGGACGTGGCGCACTTCGTCGACAAGTGCCGGGCCGGCGCCGACTACGCGATCACGCAGATGTTCTTCCACCCCGAGTCGTACCTGCGCCTGCGTGACCGCGTCGAGGCCGCCGGCTGCGCGACCCCTGTCATCCCCGAGGTCATGCCGGTCACCAGTGTGAAGATGCTGGAACGACTACCGCAGCTCAGCAACGCCGCGTTCCCGGACGCTCTGAAAGAGCGGATCCTCACAGCCAAAGACGATCCGGCGGCTGTACGCTCCATTGGCATTGAGTTCGCCACAGAGTTCTGTGCGAGGCTGCTGGCCGAGGGAGTTCCCGGACTGCACTTCATCACGTTGAACAATTCCACCGCGACGCTGGAAATCTACGAGAATCTGGGACTGCACCACTCACAGCAGGCCTAGACCTGCCGCCTCGTCGTACGACACACTGCGTAGCGGTCACCTGGGAGAGGGGCGTACATGGGCTGGACGGTCCTCTACATCGCGTTTGGCATTGTCGCGTTGTGGCTGCTCGGCGAGGTACTGCTGCAGTACAAGGCGCGGTTGCGCTGGCGGCTGCTGGCCTTCGCCGGCTTCCTCGGAGTGGTCCTCGGTGTGCTGATCCCGTCGGTGGTGGTCATCGGCCTGGGCGCGGCAGCCTTCGCGGTCGGGCAGACGTACGTCACGTTGTCGTTCCGCAGCGGCTTCGCGTCCGGCTGGGCCGTCACCGGCCGCCCGGGCGCCAGCAAGCGCCGCCGTGGCGAGCCGGAGCACCAGGACCCGACGCTGCAGGTCTCCGACCTGCAGGCGACGGACAGCGGAACGTATCCTCGGCAGAACGTCGGCCAGGACGACGTATACGGGCGTGACGACTCGGTCTTCGGGCAGCACGCCGAGACCGCCGCCGAGGCCACCTCGGTCTACGAGCCGCAGCCGCTGCCGGACGACACCGGCCAGTACGGCGTCTACAACGACGCCGCGTACGCCGCCGCCACCGACCCGGCCTACGCGGCCGCCGCCCAGACCCAGGATCCGCTTGGTCAGAACTACGCGTACGACGGCTACTCCGGCTACGACCAGCAGCAGTACGGCTATGACACGGGGCAGCAGCAGTACGCCGCCTACTCCGACCCGTACATCGGCACGCAGACCTATGACGCCGCCTCATACGGTCAGTCCTACGACACCTCGCAGCAGCAGTACACGCAGCAGGGCTACACCCAGGACCCGTACGCCACCGGCAGCGGCACCTACGGGAGCGGCGAGACCCCGCCGGGCGGCGTCTGGATGCCGCAGCAGCGCACCACCGACGACCCGTACGGCGGCGAACTCCCGCCCGAGCAGCCGTATCCGTACGACGGCAACGGACAGGACAACGGGCACGGCGGCGGGTACGACGAGCAGCAGTACCGGTACTGAGCCCGCCGAGTAACCGATAGTGAGTCCGCCGGGCCTCAACGGGCGTCACCCCGGCCCCGGTTCGGGCCTCACTGTGAGCCCCGGAAGTCCGGCCCCTCCACGATCAGTCCGGCGACCAGTGCGCCGGACATGCCCGCGTGCGGCAGTCCGCCGCCGGGGTGCGCCCAGCCGCCGACCAGGTCCAGCCCGGGGAAGCGGGTGGTGTTGGCCGGGTGCAGGAATCGGCTGTGGGCCGCGGCGAGCGCGGGCGGGGGGACGGCACCGTCCTCGGCGGCGAATTCCCGCGCGCTGAGGCCGGGTGAACGCACCTCGCGCCATATGAGGCGCTCCGTCAGCCCAGGGACGGCGGTCTCGGCGGCGGTGACGAGAAGGCCGGCGAACCGCTCGGCCGTGTCACCCTCCGCCCAGTCGACATCGGCCGGTGCCGCCGCCGACAGGACCACGGACTCGTGCTCGTCGTCCGGGCGCAGGGCCGGGTCGTCCGGGCGCAGCACGGTCACCGTGGGGCGCACCGGTTCGTCCGTGTCGCTCAGGTAACTCACGAAGTCCAACTCGGCGGTGCGGTCGGGCGCGTGCACGACCGTGCGGTGCGTCGCACCGGTGTCGCCCCGGCCGCGCAGGGCCAGCAGCACGGTGAACCGGCCGGGCCTCGGCGACTCCAGGTCGGGCCGCATGTCGCCGTCGTCCTGGAGCACATGCTCCGTCATGCCGTTGAGACGTACGGGATGCACACCCGCCACCACGTGGTCCGCCTCGGCCACCGTCCCGTCGGCGAGCTCCAGTCCGGCCGCCCGCCCGTCCTTCTCGACGATCCCGGTGACCTCGGCCCCGAAGACGAACTCCACCCGGCGTGCCAGGCACCGCTCGTACACCGCCCGCGCCAACTCCCGTATCCCGCCCCGGACGTACCAGGTCCCGAAGGCGTGCTCCATGTACGGCAGCACGGCAGCGCTCGCCGGGGTGTTCCGGGGATCCAGGCCGTACGCGAGCGCGTGGCTGTCCAGGAGGGCGGTGAGCCGGGGGTCGCGCAGCTCCCAGGCGGCGATCTCGTCGAGAGTGCTCGCCCTCCGGGTGCGCAACAGCCGCTTGTGGGGCACCGCGGGGTACGGCTCGCGTTCGCCGAGTTCCCGCCAGTTGGGCCACAGGGGCTCCTCCAGGAGCGGCCGCCGTGTCCGGTCCCAGGCCTCGCGCGCCCGGACCAGGAAGTCGCCCCAGCGCTCGCCCGCGCCCGCCCCGAGCGCCTCGTCCAGGGCCGAAACGACCCCCGCGCGCGAGGCGTTGGGCAGCAGGACCTCCGTGCCGTCGGCGAAGACGTGACGCGACGCCGGGTCGACCTGGACCAGGTCGACGCACGCCTCCAGGGGCTCCTTGCCGGTCTTGACGAACAAGTCGCGGTAGACCGCGGGCAGGTGGAGCAGCCCGGGGCCGGTGTCGAAGGCGAAGCCGTCGCGTTCGAAGCGGCCCACCGCTCCGCCGTACGTCGCCGCGCGCTCGTACACCACCACCCGGTGGCCCGCGACGGCCAGCCGGGCGGCGGCCGCCAGCGCGCCCATCCCGGCGCCGATCACCGCAATTCGTGCCATGCCAGGGACTGTATCGGCCGCCACTGACAATCGGTCCGCCGAGGTCAGACGTGCACTCCGCCGAGGCCAGCCGCACGACCGCCGCACCCGCACCGCGAACTGTTTCTCCCCCCGGCGCTGGGTCCTGCGGTGCGGGAGACGTCTCGGAGGGCGTCGGAGGGAGTACGAACCCGGAGGCGTTAGTAACCAGTCGGCAACGGTGCGTCCTGCGCATGAGTGCGTAGGGCTGAGTACCCGTACCTAGGGGGTGAGTTGAGTACGCGCGCGGATAGGTTCCGACCTGCGTGGACGAGAGAGTGGGGACACGGAAAGGGGCGCGGCTCCGGTACCGCCGACACGGGGCGGCGGAACGGTGCAGCGCCCTTGGCCGCTCCTTCCGCCGAGAACTCGGCGGGAGCGAGGCACGGGGGGACCCGGGGGAGACCAAAACGGGGGGAACCAACGGGGGAGCACGGGGGAAGTACGGGGGAGCACGAAAAGGTGGCGCCGGTCAGGCGTGGCCCGCGGGGGACGCGGCCACATCAGACCGGCGCTTCCTTGTGTCAGCGGGTCAGGGGCGGGTCAGCGGCCTCCGCCGACCCGCCCCTGAAGCAACAGCGACAGCGCCGCATGGACGTCGTCCAGGGAGCGCTCCGGCTGGAAGGCCTGCCAGTCCAGGGCCGCGACCAGCACCATGCCGACCAGGGCCGAAGCCGTCAGCCGGACGTCGATCTCCTCGCTCAGCTCGCCGTTCGCGATCCCGTCGCGCAGTACGCCCTCGACGACCGCGACGGCCTCCTGTCGGACCACCATCAGGGTGGACTGCCAGGTCCGGTTGGTGCGCCACAGCTCCGCCACGTACAGCTGCGTGAAGGCCGGATAGCGGTCGATGAAGACGAGCCCCGCCCGGATCATCGCGTCCAGCGCGTCGACCTTGCTGCCACCGTCCTGGGCGGTCCTCTCGGCCGCCTCCCGAAGGGAGGCGGTGAGGAGTCCCACCCCGTGCCGGAGCAGCTCTTCGAAGAGGACGGATTTGCTCGCGAAGTTGTAGTAGACCGTGCCTTTCGCCACTCCGGCACGCTCGGCGATCTCGTCCACGGTGGTGGCCGAGAAGCCCTGCTCGGCGATGAGTGTCACCGCCGCCTCGTAGAGCTTCTGCCGGGTCGCCTGTCTCCGGCTGCCGCCGCGTTCCACCGTCTTGCTGCTTTCCATGGCCCCGATTGTCACAGGCTCAGCTCCGGGTGCAGCCGGTCGAGGGTCCACACCTGCTTGCGCCGCGCGGACACCGCGGTGAGCGCGAGGGCGCCCGCCGTGAAGGCCGCGAGGACGACGCAGGCCTGCCAGACCGGGCCCAGGCCGCCTCCCGTGATGAGCCTCCTGAGGGCCTCGACGACGTAACTCATCGGCATGAAGGGGTGGATCGCGTTGAAGAAGCCGGGACTGGTCTGCACGGGGTACGTACCGCCCGCCGACGTCAGTTGCAGCATCAGGAAGGCGAGGACGAGGATCCGACCGGCCGCTCCGAAGCGCGCGTTCAGCCACTGCACGATCGCCGCGAAGCACGCCGTCACCAGGAACAGGAAGCCCACCGTCCCGGCCGCCCGTACCATCTCCAGACCGATCCCCCAGTGGAGTACGGACATCAGCGCGACCGTCTGAAGCACTCCCAGGGCGGCCACCGGCAGCCAGCCCGCGAGCGCGATACGCCAGGCGGAGGCGCCCGCCGCGAGCGCACGCCGGTTGAGCGGCTGGATCAGCATGTACGCCACCATCGCGCCCACCCACAGGGATAGCGGGATGAAGTACGGGGCGAAACCAGTGCCGTAGTTGGGCGCCCTGTGCAGGTCCTTGGAGGCGAGCCGCACGGGGTCGGCCATGACCTCGGTGCGCCGGTCGCGGTCCTTCTTGCCGTAGTCGGGGATCTGGTCGGCGCCGTCGCGCAGTCCGCCGGCGAGCTTCCCCGAGCCGTCGACGAGCTTGTACATACCCCCCTCCAGATCGGTCGCGCCCGTCTTGAGGTCGCCGACCCCGGTGTCGAGGTCGGCCGCACCGGTCTTGGCCGTGCCGAGTCCCGTGTGCAGCGTCTTCGCCCCCTTGGCGACCTTCCCGGCACCCTTGTTGAGCTCGTTGATCTCGGAGACTGCGGTGGTCAGGTCCTCGGAGAGGTGCGGTGAGCGGTCGGCGAGCGCCTGGGCCTGCTTCTCGAGCGTGGTCAGGTGCTGGTCCAGAGCGTCCAGATCGCCGTTCTGAGCGTCCACCAGGGCGTTCACGTCGTCGGCGACCTTGGCCACGTCCGCGGCCGCCTCCTTGGCCTTCTCGAGCTCCGGGCAGGCGGCGTCGGGCAGCGGTACGGTCCCGGTCTCGCAGCGCGCCTTGTAGACGCCGTTCAGCGTGTCGGAAGCCGTATGGGCTCCCTTGGCGGCGGCCGGGGCCGCCTTCACCAGCGTGTCGAGGTTGTGGCGGATGGCCGAGGCGGAGTCCGCGACGAGCTGCGCCGTGTCGCCGATCTCCTTCTCGTTGCCCTTCAGGAAGGGCCCCACCTTGTCCGCGACGCCGTTGACCTTGTCCGCGAGCGCCTGCGTGCCCTCCGAGACCTGCCGGGAACCGTCCTCCAGGTCGCCCGCGCCCGTGTCGAGCTTCTTCAGACCCGAGGAGAGCTCACCGCTGCCCTCCTCGGCGTCCTTCAGGCCGTCGGCGAGATCCTTCGAGCCCTTCTTGGCCTTCCCGATGCCGCCCTTGAGCTTGTCGGCCCCCTCGGCGGCCTTTTCGGTCTCCCCGTGGAGGTCGGAGAACGAGATGAAGATCCTGTCGAGGAACGACCGCGATGCCTTCGTCGACGCGGCCGTACGCACCTCACCGAAGACGGTCCGGGAGATCTGCCCGACGACGTAGTTGTTCGCGTCGTTCGTACGCACCTGGAGAGCGCCCGTCTCCGGGGCGTCGCCCGAGCTGGAGGCGATCCTCTTACTGAAGTCGGACGGCATGGTCAGCGACAGGTAGTACGTGCCGTTCTCGACTCCCTCGCGGGCCTCGGCGGCGCTCACCTCGTGCCACTCGAACGTCTTGCTCTCGCGCAGGCCCTTGGTGATCTCGTCGCCCATCACGACCTTCTTGTCGGCTGCCGTCGCCCCCTTGTCGTCGTTCACGAGGGCCACGGGGATGCGGTCGAGACGGCCGTACGGGTCCCAGAACGACCACAGGTAGAGGGCGCCGTACAGCAGGGGCAGCAGCAGGAGCGAGGCCAGGGCCGCGCGCGGGAGCTTCCCCCTGCCGAAGCGCCTGAGCTCAAGCGCGGCCAGCTTCGGCGAGCGCATCCGTCGACTCCTTGTCTTCCTCGGGGGACTCGGTGGACTCGGGGGAGGGGTCGGTGGGCTCGGGGGTGGGCTTGGTGGTCACCACGACCGCGCCCTCGGGTGCCTCGCTGCACACGGCCACTACCGTGGTCCCGGCTTCGGTGAGGGAGCGCAACAGCGCCCAGACCTCGGTCCGTTCGGCCTCCGAGAGCTTCAGGTCGGTGTCGTCGACGCCGAGCAGCCGCGGGCGGCCGATCAGGGCGAGGGCGATGGACAGGCGCAGCGCCTCGGTCCGTTCCAGGTCGCGTACGGCGGTCCGGGAGCCCTTGGCCAGCGCCTCGCGATCGAGCCCGGCGGCTGCCAGCGCTGTGTCGATCCGCAGCCGGGCCTCTGTCACCCGCTCGTTCCGCGGCCGGAGCAGCCCGCGTACGGAGCCGCCGAATCTCCGTTGCAGCAGTGCCCGTTCACGCAGGTGCTCGGCGACGGACAGAGCGGGGTCCAGATCGGTGACGCCGGGCACATGGGCGAGTGCGCTGAACCGGCGGACGGCCGCCATCTGCCTCGGCAGCTCGGACGGACCGACCTTCGCGTGCCCCTCGGTGGGCTTCATCCGCCCGGTGAGCGCGAGCAGCAGGCACGTACGGCCCGAGCCCGACGGTCCCTGGACCGCGATCAGCGAGCCGGGGGCCGCGGCGACGTCGATTCCGCGGAACGCCCAGCCGCGGGGGCCCTTGAGTCCGAAGTTCTCGGCGGTGACGCCGAACCCGTGTGCACCGTCCACAGCTTCCCCCATCTCACTTTTGAACTGACTGGTCAGTGCAAAAGCTATCTCGAACCTTCGATCGAAGCAAAAGTCCAGGTCAGAACGGATTGTCAGTGGCATACCTCACGATGGGCACATACGGCCACAGTGCCGTCACACAGACGACAGGAGGTTCGTCATGGCCACCTCTTCCGCAGCCGCCGCCCGTCGGCGCCGCGTCACCGGCCCTGCCCCCTCACTGAGCGGCCCGGCGAGCGACGTGCATCCCGTGCTCCGCCGGGCCACGGCCCCGCCCGCCGCCCTCGACCTGCTCGCCCAGGCCCGCGCCGGACTCGACGAGGCGGCCCTGCTGGAAACGCCGAACGAGCGGTACGCGACGGCCCACCTCGCAGCCCTGCGCACCGCCGCCGCCGTGCTCGCCGCCCGGGGCCGCCCGGAGCCCACCGCGAGGCGCCGGGCGAAGATCCGGAGCGCCTGGGAAGTGCTCCCCGAGATAGCGCCCGAACTCGCCGAGTGGAGCGTGCTGTTCGCCTCCGGAGCCCGTCGCCGGGCGCGCGCGGAGGCGGGCATACAGGGCGCGGCCAGCACCCGCGACGCCGACGATCTGCTGCGTGACGTGGCGATGTTCCTCCGCCTCGTCGAACGCATGCTGGTCCTGCAGCCTGTCCTGCCGCAGCCGCGCCAGGAGGGTGAACAGGAAGCCCCCGACGTCCCCGACCAGCGGGACGTCCCCGACGTGCCGGACGCGGGATGACTGGCACCAGGGTCTTGGTCCGTCGCGCCGACCGTGGCCATGGAGGAGGCCGGTGTCCGCCGGGCCGCACACGGACGATCGGGCCGCACACGGACGATCGGGCCGCACAAGGCCGATGTTCGCTGGGCGGTTCGGTTCGTACCGGGCGGTCGGCTGTCCGACGGGCGGTTGAGGCAAAAGTCGGCGACTGCCCTTTGGGTGGTCCGGGTGGTGCTGGCGGCTTTCCGCCGATTGGCTCGGGCCGCGCAAGGCCGGCGTCCGCCGGATCACTTCGGCCGCGTGAGCCCGGCGTTCGCCCGGCCGGCCGGGGGCCGGTCGCGGCCCGGTGCGAGTCACGCGAGACGGAGGGTCGGGGACGGGGCGGGAGGCAATAGGGTTGGGGATGCCTGCAATCTCCATCTGCCCTCCGAGCAGGGCGGGGGGAGGTATCCCCATCGCTCCGCCGCAAACGAGGCGGTGCCGCGCCGAGGAGTCAACTGCCGTGTCGGACCCGATGCGCCCGCCCGTCTCCCACCCTCGCCCTCAATCGGCGTCGCTGCGCTCCGACCCCTCTCGGCCCCGCGCTTCGCTCCGTACCGCCGTGGTCTGGGACGTTCTGAAGGACGCCCTCGACCGCCGGGTCAAGGCCACGGGCCGGGAGTCGCTCGACGTGCTCGACACGGGAGGCGGCAGCGGCAACTTCGCGGTGCCCGTCGCCCGCCTCGGCCACCGTGTCACCGTCGTGGACCCCAGCCCGAACGCGCTGTTCGCGCTGGAGCGCCGGGCCGCCGAGGCCGGCGTCGCGGACCGCGTCCAGGGCGTCCAGGGCGACGCGCACGGTCTCTTCGACGTCGTAGAGCGCGGCGGCTACGACGCGGTGCTCTGCCACGGCGTCCTCGAGTACGTGGACGACCCCGCCGAGGGCATTCGCAACGCGGTCGGGGCGCTGCGCCCCGAGGGAGTGCTCAGCCTGCTCGCCGCCGGACTGGGCGGCGCGGTGCTCGCGCGCGCCCTCGCCGGGCACTTCACAGAGGCCCGCCAGGCCCTCAGTGACCCGGACGGCCGCTGGGGCGAGGGTGATCCCGTGCCTCGGCGCTTCACGGCCGAACAGCTCACCGGTCTGGTCGCGGGCGCGGGCCTGCGCGTCGGTGCCGTACACGGCGTACGGGTCTTCGCGGACCTGGTCCCCGGTGTGCTCGTGGACACCGAGCCGGGAGCCCTGGAGGCCCTGCTGAAGCTGGAGGCCGCGGCCGCCGAGCTCGCCGCTTTCCACTCCGTCGCGACGCAGCTCCATGTGCTCGGTGAGACGCCGGAGCCCGCCGAGGACTGAGCCGCCTCCCGTGGTGCGCCGCTGATCAGGGGCTCGACGGCAGATGGAGTACGCCACAGGCCCCCCGATCGGGCGCTCGGCGCCGTATGATCGGGGGAGACCGTCCGGCATGACGGGCCGATCACTGGGGAATCTACGCCTCAGTGGATCGGAAAGCCATGGCGGGTTCCGGTTGGCGAATTGGCGCAGAGGGGCGGGTTTCACGGGGGCGATTCCCTGCCTATCCTGAAGGGGACCCCCGGTCGCCCCGGCGACTGCACGATGAGGAGGACGCCGTGCCGCTCTCGGAGCACGAGCAGCGAATGCTCGAGCAGATGGAGCGAGCGCTGTACGCCGAAGATCCCAAGTTCGCGACAGCGCTTGAGGGAAGCGGGCTGCGTACGTACACCCGACGACGGGTCTACCAGGCGGTCGCTGGCTTCCTGGTGGGTATCGCGCTCCTCATGGCCGGAATGGTTGCCAAGCAGGTGTGGCTCAGCGTGGTGGGCTTCCTGGTCATGCTGGGCTGTGCGGTGCTTGCCGTCACCGGTTGGCGCAAGGCGCCCAAGCCGGGCGAGCAGCCCGCCGCGGGTACGCCGGGCGCGGATGCCCCGCATGCCCGTCGTCAGGGTCGGCAGCGACGCTCCATGATGGACCGCATCGAACAGCGCTGGCAGCGCCGCCGTGACGAGCAAGGCGGCCATTAGCCCTTAGGGCACCGGCCGACAGACGCACGTAAGGGGTGACCACCTGGGTGGCCGCCCCTTCAGCGTGCCCCGATTTCAGCGTGCCGTCGCGGCGATTGCCGGAGTGGTTCGCTGTTCGTCGTTTTGAGTCCTCCTGCGTCTGAGGCTGGGCTCACGGTCCTGCCTGCTCGGCCCGGCACGCAGGGACGTTCTCGGGGCCCCTGCGGCCCGACAGAACGCCACGCCGGCAGCAGCGGCCGCCGCGGCCGCCGTCGCGTCCGGAACTTCATCGAGTCCGGCACCTCAACCTCCGCAGCCCGCAGCCCGCAGCCCGCAGCCCGCAGCCCGCAGCCCGCAGCCCGCAGCCCGGCACCCGTCGTGCGACTCGCCAACTCGTCCTCCGCCCCGCGCAAGCGTGTGGGGGCGCCCACCCGTCCGGGCAGGCGCCCCCACAGGGCCGACTCTTCTCAGCCGCCGCTGCTCTGCCCCGACGGCCGACGCACAACCGCTGTCCAGCGAGCAGCCGCCCGGGCCTTCAGCGAGATCCAGCCCTCGGACATCGCCCAAGCCACCCGTACAGCCGAGCGCGGTGCGAAGAGTGCGCGGAGGCGGGTGCCGCGGTTGACCGTGGTGCGAAGGCCCTCGGTCATGCGGCGGACGTCATCGGCCAGGCCCGCGGTCGGCCGGGGCCGTGGCGCGTACAAGACCTGCTCCACCGCGTCCGCGACCCGGTGGACGGAGGCCGCGGCCTCCGGATCGAGGTGCCCGATGCGGACGATCCGGGCCGCCGCTTTCCGGGGGGTCTGGGACTCGTCCGGCGCGATCCCGAAGTCCCACGCCGTATCCGTCACCTCCTGCCAGGCCGCCAGCGTGGCAGCCGCCGCGTCCGCCTCGGTGCGCCCGTGCGCGCCGAGCCGCACGAGCCGTGTCCGCATCCGCCACAACATCGGCAGCAGCGGAACCGCGACCACGGCCAGCCCGCCCAGGGTGAGCGCCAGGATCAGGAACCAGGGCCGCCCGTTGTCGGTCGCTCCGAACGCCGCCTGCGGCGACTCGCTGGTGCAGGACTGCTCCAGCCTCTGCTGCTCCGCCGTGCAGCTCTCGCTGGCCGACGGCTCGGCGGAGGGCGCCGCGGATGCGGAGCTCGACGGGGCGGCCGGGTCGGGGAGGGTGGTGCCCGGAGTGTCCGGCCGGGTGTACTCGGGAACCGAGCCCCGGTTCGGCGTCGGCTCGAAGCGGGTCCAGCCCACGCCCTCGAAGTACAGCTCGGGCCAGGCGTGCGCGTCCCGCAGCCCCACGGACATCGTGCCGTCCGCCTTGGGCGAACCCGGCGTGAAGCCGACCGCGACGCGGGCCGGTATGCCCAGTGTGCGGGCCATCGAGGCCATCGCGAAGGAGAAGTGGACGCAGAAGCCCTCCTTCTCCCTCAGGAAGCGCGCTATCGCCTGGGAACCAGTGCCGACCTGCACCTCCGTGTCGTAGGTGAAACCGCCCTCCGCGGCGAACCAGTCCTGGAGCTTCACCGCACGCTCGTAGTTGTTGGCCGAGCCCGCCGTGATCTCCCGCGCGGTGTTGGCCACTACCGGAGGCAGTGAATCCGGCACCTCGGTGAACTCACGCCGCAGCGCTGCCGGTGCCTGTGGCGCGTTGGAGAGCTGCTCCGCGGTCGGCTGCACGATCAGGCTCTTGACCGTGTAGTCCAGGTCGCGTGTGGTCTGGCCGTGGTCGCCGACGAGCGTGCGCCCCACGGGCTCGTACCGCCATCTGCCGCTGATGTCCACCTGGGTGGCCGGGTAGGGCATGGGCAGCCAGTCCTGCCCGTACGACTTCGCCGCCGAGATCCTCGTCTGGATCTCCGTGCGCTGGACGTCGCCACCGAGGCCCGGCGGCGTCGGGAACGACCCCGGCACGTCCTCGATACGGCGCTTGGCCGGCTTCCACGCCGTGCCGTCGAACTCGTCCAGCGCGACGATCCGCAGGTAAAGGTCCTGCGTCTCCTCGGAGTTGGTGCGGTACGACATGACCTCGCGGTCCTCGTCCACGTTCAGGCTGTTGCGGAGCGAGACCACCGGGTTCACCGCGGAGATCGTGCCGCCGCCTCCGGTTCCCGAGCCGACACCGGTCCCCGTGCCGTCCAGCAGCCCGCCGTCGAGCGCGGGCAGGGCGAGCGGCACCACCAGGGCGATGCCGAGCGCGACGGCACCGATGCGCCGCCCCGTACGGATCGGGGCGACCGCGCCACCCGAGGATTCCGCGGCGGGGGCGCGAGGCCCGCCGCCGAAGACCCGGCCCCACTGCGAGAGCCGGTCCCGGCCCTCGGCAAGCAGCAGCACCAGATAGCCGGCGGCCGCCAGCAGGAACCACACCCATCCCGCGCCACCGTCCGAAAGACCCGCGGCGACCGAGTACAGCGCGAGCAGGGGCAGTCCGGCCGGGGCCGCGCTGCGGAACGTCACCGCGAGAGCGTCCACCGCGAGCCCGATCACCAGCACGCCGCCGACCAGCATCAGCCGGATGCCGTCGGACAGCGGCGCCGGAATCGAGTACTGGCTGACGTCCTCCGAGCCCGCCTCCAACAGCACCCCGAAGTACCGGAACACGTCGGGACCGGGCAAGAGCCCGGCGATGGCCTGCTCACGGGCGAACAGCAGCGTCGCCAGCAGCAGGGTCACCAGCGCCTGCACCAAGATCGTCAGCGGCCGCGCCAGCGGCACCCGCCGGGCCGCCGCGCCCACACCGGTCTGCACCGCGAGCAGGAACGCCGCCTGAAAGAACCAGGTCGCCGGATCGACCAGCGGAAGCAGCGCACAGGCCGCCATCAGCGTCGCCGCCGCGGCGCACAGTGCCAGTCGTGCCCGCCCGCTCATGAGCCACCGCCTCCCGCCGTACTCCCCGTGGACGCGACCCCGTTGCGCTGTCGGTCCGCCTCCCGCCACAAGTCGGCCAGGCTCGCGCCCGGTGGGACGGCCAGGGCGGTCCAGCCCGCCTCGCGCAGCATCCGAAGCCGCTCCTCGCTCTCTTCGTCGACGGCTCCGTGCACCCACGCCTCACTGTCCACCAGGAAGGCGACCGCACCGCCGCTGCGCTGACGCATCTTGCCGAGCACGGTCGCCTGCTCCTCGTCCAGGTCGCCGAGGAAGGCCACCAGCAGCCCCTCGTTCCCGCCACGCAGTACGTCGTACGCCCGCGACAGGCCCGTACCGTCGGAGTGGTCGATCACCGCGAGGGTGTCCATCATCAGTCCCGCGGCGTCCGCCGACTCCTGGTTGGCCCCCGCGAACCCGTCGGCACCCTCTCCGGGCACCGAGTTGCCGGTATCGGTCAACAGCCGTACCGAAAAGCCCCGTTCGAGCATGTGCACCAGCACGGACGCCGCGCCCGACACCGCCCACTCGAAGGCCGAGTCCGGGCCCGTGCCGTCGAAGGCGATGCCCCGTGTGTCGAGGAGGACCGTGCAGCGAGACCGCTGCGGCTGCTCCTCGCGGCGCACCATCAGCTCGCCGTAGCGCGCGGTCAGGCGCCAGTGGACGCGGCGCAGATCGTCGCCGTAGCGGTATCCGCGCGGGATCACGTCGTCCTCGCCGGCCAGGGCCAGCGAACGCTGCCGTCCGTCGCCGTACCCCTTCGCCTCGCCGGTCAGCCGCACCGGCGGCAGCGCCTCCACGCGCGGGATGACCGTCAGGGTGTCGTACGTCGAGAAGGAGCGGGTCAGCTCGCACATCCCGAAGGGATCGCTGAGCCGCAGCTGCAGGGGACCCAGGGGATAGCGGCCGCGCAGGTCCGAGCGCACGCGGTACGACACCTCTCGCCGGCCGCCCGCCTCGACCCGGTCCAGCACGAAGCGGGGCCGCGGCCCCAGCACGTAGGGCACTCGGTCCTGGAGCATGAGCAGCCCGGTGGGCAGCCGCGACACGTTGTCCATCCGCAGATGGACGCGGGACTCGGAGCCCGCCGGTACGCGCCCGGGGGAGAGCCGACGGCTGCCGGCGACCCGATAGCGCGTGCGGTAGAGCACGGTCGCGCAGACCAGCGGCAGCACGGCGAGCAGCAGCCCGACCCGGAGCAGATCGCTCTGCCCCAGGACGTACGCGCAGATGGCGGCCGCCACTCCAGCGGCCAGGAAGGACCGGCCGCGCGTGGTGAGGCCGGCGAGTGCCGTGCGCAGCCCGCCCTTGTCCTCCTCGGCCTGCGCTGCCGGCATCCCTCCGGTGGTCATCACAGCCTCCGGGGCGGCTGCTGGCCGAAGGCGGAACTGCTCCGCCCCACCGCCAGACCGCTCGGCGACTGGGGTGCCGCGGGTACGGGCGTGCGCTGGAGGATCTCCAGGACGACCTGCTCGGCCGTACGGCGGTTCAACTGCGCCTGGGCGGTGGGCAGCAGGCGGTGGGCCAGGACGGCCACTGCGAGTGCCTGGACGTCGTCCGGCAGCGCGTACTCCCGGCCGCTGAGCGCGGCGGATGCCTTCGCCGCGCGCAGCAGGTGCAGCGTCGCGCGCGGTGAGGCGCCGAGTCTCAGGTCGGGGTGGTTACGCGTGGCGGCGACCAGGTCCACCGCGTACCGCCGCACCGGGTCGGCGACGTGGACGGTACGGACCGCGTCGATGAGCTTCACGATCTCGTGCGCGTGAGCCACCGGCTGGAGGTCGTCCAGCGGGTTCACCCCGCCGTGGATGTCCAGCATCTGCAACTCGGCTTCCGCGCTGGGATAGCCGATGGAGACGCGGGCCATGAAGCGGTCCCGCTGCGCCTCGGGCAGCGGATACGTGCCCTCCATTTCGACCGGGTTCTGGGTGGCCACCACCATGAAGGGGCCGGGCAGTTCGTAGGTATGTCCGTCGATGGTGACCTGGCGCTCCTCCATGGACTCCAGGAGCGCGGACTGCGTCTTCGGCGAGGCCCGGTTGATCTCGTCGCCGATCACGATCTGCGCGAAGATCGCGCCTGGTTTGAACTCGAATTCCCGGCGCTGCTGGTCCCAGATGGACACACCTGTGATGTCCGAGGGCAGCAGGTCGGGAGTGAACTGGATACGTCGCACCGAACAGTCGATGGACTTGGCCAGCGCCTTGGCCAGCATGGTCTTGCCAACGCCCGGAACATCCTCGATCAGAAGATGCCCTTCGGCGAGCAGTACGGTCAGCGAAAGCCGCACGACCTCAGGCTTGCCTTCGATCACTCCCTCCACCGAACTGCGGATTCTCTCCACAGTGGTGGTCAGATCTGTAAGGCTCGCTCGATCGTCATAGGTCGTCACCCGGCCCTCCTCGGCCCGTTCTTTCTCCGGGCCGACGCTCTGCGATGCGGACCGGCCCACCCCGAAACACGGACACCACGCGCGAAAAGTTCCGCGTGACGCCACACCCGCATTGTTGTTGCCGTTACCGGTTCGTGTCACTCGCCTGTGGATAACTGGCTGTGATATGTCAGGCCTTGCGCCCTTTGGGTGGGGACGTCAGGCGGGATCGATCTCGCGCAGCAGGCCCGTTTTTACGTTGAACACGAAACCACGTACATCGTCAGTGTGCAGGAGGAACGGCGAGGTGCGTACTCGCTGCATGGACTGGCGCACGTCCTGTTCGACGTCCCTGAAGGCCTCCACCGCCCACGCGGGACGCTGTCCCACCTCGTCCTCCAGTTCGTGCCGGAAGTCCTCGGTGAGGTTTTCCAGACCGCAGCCGGTGTGGTGGATCAGTATGACGCTCCGTGTGCCGAGTGCCCGCTGGCTGATGGTCAGGGAACGGATCACGTCGTCGGTGACCACGCCGCCCGCGTTGCGGATGGTGTGGCAGTCGCCCAGCTGCAGGCCGAGTGCGTCGTGCAGGTCGAGCCGGGCGTCCATGCAGGCCACGACCGCGACATGCAGTACGGGACGGGCATCCATTCCGGGATCGGCGAACGCGGCGGCGTACCGCTGGTTGGCCTCGACGAGCCGGTCGGTGACCGTGCCGTCGATGGATATGGCGCCTTCGGGCTCTGCGGGAACGGATGCAGAAGTCGTCATACCGATGACGGTAATGGTCACAGGCAGGGCGGGCCTGCTGTGAGAGGGGACAAAGAACATCAATGAGCGTTGTTGTGAGGTAACCCACAAGGGTGGATTGCGTGCACCCGTACGGGTGGATCTTTCCGATTTGCCGCTTCATCTCGGGAGGAGCCCGCGACGCGCAGGGCGGTTCATTGACCGCGAGACACCGTGGACTAAAGTGACGCGAAGCTGGAGACGACACGTTCTCCCTGCTGGACTGTTATCCCCCGGAGGACCGGCGACGTGCCGGAATCTCCCCGCGTGCGCGGCGCGTACGTACGGCTCGGCCTCCTCCCGCTCCCGGTCGGCTGACGCTTCCGGCGCCGGCAGGCCTTCCCCTTCATCCCGGAGCGGGCGGGGACCCGGCGGTGCGTACCTCGGCGCCGGACCTGAGAGGGCCCAGATCAAATGGGGCGCGAAGCGCATTCGAATAAGGGCGGTGGTGGGCGACGGGAGGGACAGGGTCGACATGTCCCGGTGATGCTCCAGCGGTGCCTGGACATGCTGGCCCCCGCGCTGGAGCGGCCGGGAGCCGTGGTGGTCGACTGCACCCTCGGCCTCGGCGGCCACAGCGATGCCCTGCTCACCCGGTTCCCGGAGGCCCGCCTGATCGCCCTGGACCGCGACAAGGAAGCGCTGCGCCTCTCCGGAGAGCGGCTCGCCCCCTTCGGTGACCGGGCCACCCTGGTGCACGCGGTCTACGACGAACTCCCCGAGGTGCTCGACCGCCTGGACACCCCGCGCGTCCAGGGAGTCCTCTTCGACCTCGGTGTCTCCTCCATGCAGCTCGACGAGGCCGACCGCGGATTCGCCTACGCCCAGGACGCCCCTCTCGACATGCGCATGGACCAGACGACCGGCATCAGCGCGGCCGAGGTGCTCAACACCTACCCGCCGGGCGAGCTCGTACGGATCCTCCGGGCGTACGGCGAGGAGAAGCAGGCCAAGCGGATCGTGTCCGCGATCGTGCGCGAGCGCGAGAAGGAGCCGTTCAGCAACAGCGCGCGGCTGGTCGAGCTGATCCGCGACTCCCTGCCGCAGGCCGCCAAGCGCACCGGAGGCAACCCCGCCAAGCGCACCTTCCAGGCGCTGCGCATCGAGGTCAACGGTGAACTCACCGTCCTGGAGAGGGCGATTCCCGCTGCCGTGAAGGCGCTCGCCGTCGGGGGCCGGATCGCCGTGCTGTCGTATCACTCCCTGGAGGACCGGCTGGTCAAGCACGTGTTGGCGGCGGGCGCCGCCAACACCGCGCCGCCGGGCCTGCCCGTCGTCCCCGAGCGCTATCAGCCCAGGCTCCAGCTGCTGACGCGCGGGGCCGAACTCCCCACCGAGGAAGAGGTCGCGGAGAACCGGCGGGCCGCCCCGGCGCGGCTGCGCGGGGCACAGCGCATCCGGGAGGACGCCGAGTGACGGGACGACGCGTGAGTCGGGCCCCCGAACTCGCTGGGTGCCTGGGCCGAAAACACCGACTCACCGGGAGGGTGAGTGAGTAGGAAACCCGAACTGAAAGGGAGGGCGGCCCGGCTCGCGCGGCTCTTCCCGACGAGCTCCGGACAGGCCGCCCGTACGCCCTTCGTTCTCCTGGTCGTGCTGCTGCTCGGCGGCGGCCTGATCGGACTCCTGGTCCTGAACTCCGCCCTCAGCGAAGGGGCGTTCAAGCTCGACGACCTCCAGAGCGACACGAAGAGCCTCACCGACGAGGAGCAGGCGCTCCAGCGGGACGTGGACGACTACTCGGCCCCGGACGCCCTCCAGCGCCGCGCCCGCGAGCTGGGCATGGTGCCCGGCGGCGACCCGGCCTTCCTCAACCCCGACGGCAGCGTCCGCGGCGTCCCGAGTGCCGCAGCCGAGCAGTCGTCGGTGTCCGGCCCCGTGGTGCCGCCCGAGGCGCTCGCCCCGTTGCCGGCTCCGACGCCCAGCGAGACTCCGACGCCCACGCGAACGCCGACTCCGGCCGCGGAGTCCTCCCCGCGGCCCACTCCGCCTTCTACGACTCCCGGCAGGTGACGGAAGTGTCCGACAGGGAACCCCCGCGCCGCCGGGTGCCCTCGCCCGCCCGGCCCGTACGTCCCGGCGGTCAGCGGCGTCCCGGCCCGGGCGCCAGGCCCGCCCGACGCCCGGCCGCCCCTCGTCCCCAGGGCCCGCGCGCCATCCGGCTCGGCAATCCCCGTCCACGGCTCCGCCTGGTCAGTCTCGCCCTGACGCTGATGCTGATCGCCTTCGTCGTGCGGCTCCTCCAGGTGCAGGCGGTCGACGCGAGCGAGTACACCGCCAAGGCCGAGCAGAACCGGTTTCTCAGCCGCACCCTGGCGGCCGAGCGCGGCGGGATCACCGACCGCAACGGCGTCGACCTGGCGATCAGCGTGGACGCCAACGACATCACCGCCGACCCCACGCTGTTCACCCGGAAGGCAACCAAGATCGACGACGCCCCCGAGCAGGCCGCCGCGCTGCTCGGGCCGATCCTCGACAAGGATCCCGACGAGCTCGCCAAGAAGCTCAGGACCAAGGGCACTCGATACGTCCTGCTCGCCCGCCGCCAGACCCCCCAGGTCTGGACGCAGATCAGGGACCTGAAGAGCACGCTCGGCGACAAGGCGAGCGAGGACAAGACCGCCGTGAACGTCCTGGCAGGCGTCCTTCAGGAGCCCAGCAGCAAACGGGTCTATCCGAACGGCGACCTGGGCGCCGGGATACTGGGCTGGGTCAACGCCGACGGCAAGGGCGGCGGCGGTGTCGAGCGGCAGCTGAACAAGGAGCTGTCCGGCAAGGACGGCCAGATCCGCTACGCCCAGTCCGGCGGACGCCAGGTGCCGACCGCGGGATCCACCGAGAAGCCCGCGGTGGCCGGTTCCCAGGTCGAGCTGACCATCGACCGCGACATCCAGTGGGCCGCGCAGAACGCCATCACCGAGCAGGTGAAGGAGTCCAAGGCGGACCGCGGGTACGTGATCGTGCAGGACAACAAGACCGGCGAGATCCTCGCGATGGCCAACGCGCCCGGCTTCGACCCGAACGACCTCTCCCAGGCCGACCCGAAGGCCCTGCGCAACGCGGCACTCGAGGACGCCTACGAGCCGGGCTCCACCGCCAAGGTCATGTCGATGGCCGCCGTCCTGGAGGAGAACGCGGCCACGCCCGCGACCCATGTGACCGTGCCCAACCGGCTGCAGCGGGGCGACCGGCTCTTCCGGGACGACATCGACCACCCGACCTGGTACCTGACGCTCAACGGCGTACTCGCCAAGTCCAGCAACATCGGGACCATCCTGGCGACCGGCCAGCTCGGCAAGACGCAGAAGGAGGCCAACCAGGTCCTCTACTCGTATCTGCGCAAGTTCGGCATCGGCGGCTACACCGGGCTCGGCTTCCCCGGCGAGACGAAGGGCATCTTCGCGCCCGCCGACAGCTGGTCGACCTCGCAGCAGTACACGATTCCTTTCGGCCAGGGCGTTTCCATCAACGCTATGCAGGCGGCCTCCGTCTACTCGACGATCGCCAACGGCGGCGTACGCGTCGAACCGACTCTCGTACGAGGCACCAAGGGGGCCGACGGCCGGTTCACCCCCGCCGCCAAGCCCAAGAAGACAAGGGTCGTCAGCGAGAAGACGGCGAAGACACTGGCACAGATGCTGGAGTCGGTCGTGGACGACGAGGAGGGCACCGGCATCAAGGCCCGGATCCCCGGCTACCGCGTCGCGGGCAAGACCGGCACGGCCAACCGTGTGGATCCGGCCACCGGCCGGTACAACGGCTACACCTCCTCGTTCGCCGGATTCGCGCCCGCGGACAACCCCCGGGTGACCGTCTACTGCGCGATCCAGAACGCCACCAAGGGGAGCTACTTCGGTGGTCAGATCTGCGGGCCCGTCTACAAGGAAGTCCTCGAGTTCGCCCTGAAAACCCTCCAGGTCCCGCCCACCGGGGCCGCGGCCGCCAGGCTCCCCGTCACCTTCGAGCCCTGAGAACGAACACGCCCAAGACCGCCCCGGCCCGAAACCGGCCCGCTCGGCACACCCGGACCACCGATCAGGAACCGCCCGTGACAACGATCACCCCCGACCCGGGAAACCACCCGGAGCCGCGCCCCTCGCCCGCCCGTCTCCCACCACCGCCCTTGCCGGACCGTGCTTCGCACGGGCTCCCCTTTGGCTCCCGCGGGGGTGCGCCCGGTACGCTCACCGCCGTGCCACACGCTGATCAGTCCCAAACCACCCAGAAGGGCGTTCCTGTGACATATCCGGGACCGCCTCGACCTGCTCGGAATGCCGCCACACCCCTCGCGGAACTCGCCGATCAGCTGGGTACCGACAAGCCGGAGAGCGCCGCCCAGGTCACGGGCATCACCCATGACTCCCGGGCCGTCCGCCGGGGCGACCTCTACGCCGCGCTGCCCGGTGCCCGGCTCCACGGCGCCGACTTCGTGACGCAGGCCGCCGGTCTCGGTGCCGTCGCCGTGCTGACCGACCCGACCGGCGCCGAGCGCGCAGCCGCGACCGGACTGCCGGTCCTCGTGGTCGACGACCCGCGCGGGCAGATGGGCGAGCTCGCGGCCTCGATCTACGGCCACCCCGGGCCCGACCTGCTCCAGATCGGCATCACCGGCACCTCCGGCAAGACCACGACGGCGTACCTCGTCGAAGGCGGTCTCAGGACGGTCCGCAACACCGGACTGATCGGCACCGTCGAGACGCGTATCGGCGACGAGCGCATCAAGTCGGAACGCACGACCCCCGAAGCCACCGACCTCCAGGCGCTCTTCGCCGTCATGCGCGAGCGTGGCGTGGACGCGGTCGCCATGGAGGTCTCCAGCCACGCGCTGGTCCTCGGCCGGGTCGACGCCTGTGTCTTCGACATCGCGGTCTTCACCAACCTGAGCCCGGAACACATGGAGTTCCACTCCGACATGGAGGACTACTTCCGGGCCAAGGCACAACTGTTCACGCCGAAACGCAGCAGGCTCGGCGTAGTCAACTTCGACGACGAGTACGGACGGAGGCTCGCCAAGGAAGCCACCATCCCCGTAGTGACGTTTTCCGCTGAGGGGCACCCGGATGCCGACTGGCGCGCCGAGGAGGTCGAGGTCGGTCCGATGGATTCGGTCTTCGTCGCGGTCGGCCCCAAGGGCGAGCGGATCACGGCCAAGTCGCCGCTCGCGGGCCCCTTCAACGTCGCCAACACGCTCGCCGCGGTCGTCGCCCTCGCCGTCGCCGGGATCGACCCGCAGACCGCGGCGGACGGCATCGGCGCCGTCCCGGGTGTGCCGGGCCGGCTGGAGCGCGTGGACGCCGGCCAGCCCTACCTGGCCGTCGTCGACTACGCCCACAAGACGGACGCCGTCGAATCGGTGCTGCGCGCCCTGCGCAAGGTCACCGAGGGCAAGGTGCACATCGTGCTCGGCTGCGGCGGCGACCGGGACAAGACCAAGCGGATGCCGATGGGCGCCGCCGCGGCCCGGCTCGCCGACACAGCCGTACTGACCTCCGACAACCCCCGCGGCGAGGACCCCCTCGCGATCCTCGCCACGATGCTCGCCGGCGCCGCCGAGGTGCCGGCGCACGAGCGCGGAGAGGTCCAGGTCTTCGAGGACCGGGCCGCCGCGATCGCGGCGGCCGTCGCCCGCGCTGAGCCCGGAGACACCGTGCTGGTCGCGGGCAAGGGCCATGAGCAGGGCCAGGACATCGCCGGAGTGGTACGTCCCTTCGACGACCGCCAAGTGCTTCGCGAAGCTATCCAGAAGACCCAGGGATGAACTTGTGATCGCCCTCTCTCTCGCCGAGATCGCCTCAGTCGTCGGCGGGCAGACGCACGACATACCGGATCCGTCGGTCCAGATCACCGGACCGGTCGTCAGGGACTCCCGCGAGGTGGAGCCAGGCAGCCTCTTCGTCGCCTTCGTGGGCGATCGCGTGGACGGCCACGACTTCGCCGCCGACGTCGTCGCGGCGGGTGCGGTCGCCGTCCTGGCGTCCCGGCCCGTCGGCGTACCCGCGATCGTCGTGGACGACGTCCAGACGGCGCTCGGCGCCCTCGCTCGCCATGTCGTCGAGCGGCTCGGCGCGACCCTCGTGGCCCTGACCGGCTCCGCGGGCAAGACCAGCACCAAGGACCTGATCGCCCAGGTGCTCGGCCGCAAGGCGCCGACGGTCTACACACCGGGCTCGCTCAACAACGAGATCGGGCTGCCGCTCACCGCGCTCAGCGCCACCGAGGAAACCCGGTTCCTGGTCCTGGAGATGGGCGCCCGCGGCCTCGGCCACATCCGGTACCTCACGGATCTGACCCCCCCGAAGATCGGCCTCGTCCTCAACGTCGGCACCGCCCACATCGGCGAGTTCGGCGGCCGTGAGCAAATCGCCCAGGCCAAGGGCGAGTTGGTGGAAGGTCTCCCAGAAGACGGCGCGGCGATCCTGAACGCCGACGACCCCCTCGTACGGGCCATGGCATCGCGTACGAAGGCACGCGTGATCCTCTTCGGAGAGTCCGGCGAAGCGGACGTACGGGCCGAGAACGTGCGGCTCACGGAGAGCGGACAGCCCGCGTTCAGCCTTCACACACCCTCCGGGTGCGGTGACGTGACCATGCGCCTGTACGGTGAGCACCACGTGTCGAACGCGCTCGCCGCGGCCGCCGTCGCCCATGAGCTGGGCATGTCCGCAGACGAGATCGCCACCGCGCTCTCCGAGGCGGGCGCCCTCTCCCGCTGGCGGATGGAGGTCACCGAGCGCCCGGACGGCGTGACGGTCGTCAACGACGCCTACAACGCGAACCCCGAGTCCATGCGAGCCGCCCTGCGCGCGCTCGTGGCGATGGGCAAGGCCGCACAGGCACAAGGGGGCCGTACGTGGGCGGTGCTCGGTCCGATGGCCGAGCTCGGGGACGAGGCGCTCGCCGAGCACGACGCGGTCGGGCGGCTCGCCGTCCGACTCAACGTCAGCAAGCTCGTCGCGGTCGGGGGCAGGGAAGCGTCCTGGCTCCAACTGGGCGCATATAACGAGGGTTCGTGGGGTGAGGAGTCGGTGCACGTGTCCGACGCACAGGCGGCTGTCGACCTACTGCGCAGCGAGTTGCGCCCGGGAGACGTCGTGCTCGTGAAGGCGTCCCGGTCGGTCGGGCTCGAACGGGTGGCGCAGGCGCTGCTCGACGGCGGTGCCGAGGGTGAGGTTTCCGCCCGATGATGAACCAGATCCTGTTCGCGGGAGTCATTGGTCTCTTCTTGACGCTGATCGGCACTCCGCTGCTGATCAAGCTTCTGGCCCGCAAGGGCTACGGCCAGTACATCCGGGACGACGGCCCGCGCGAGCACCACGCCAAGCGCGGTACGCCGACCATGGGCGGTATCGCCTTCATCCTGGCCACGATCGTCGCGTACTTCCTCAGCAAGGTGATCACCGGCAAGCCGCCGACGTTCTCCGGAGTGCTGGTGCTCGGCCTGATGGCGGGCATGGGCGTGGTCGGCTTCCTGGACGACTACATCAAGATCGTCAAGCGCCGGTCGCTGGGCCTGCGGGCCAAGGCGAAGATGGCCGGCCAGCTGATCGTCGGCATCAGCTTCGCGGTGCTCTCGCTGCAGTTCGCCGACAACCTCAACAACACCCCGGCCTCCACCAGGCTCTCCTTCGTGCAGGATTTCGGCTGGTCCATCGGCCCGGTGCTGTTCGTGGTCTGGGCGCTGTTCATGATCCTCGCCATGTCGAACGGCGTGAACCTGACCGACGGTCTGGACGGTCTCGCCACCGGTGCCTCCGTGATGGTCTTCGGCGCCTACACGTTCATCGGGGTCTGGCAGTTCCAGGAGTCCTGTGCCAACGCGCAGACCCTCACCAACCCGGCCGCCTGCTACGAAGTACGAGATCCACTCGACCTCGCGGTCGTCGCCTCCGCGCTCATGGGAGCCTGCTTCGGCTTCCTGTGGTGGAACACCTCGCCCGCCAAGATCTTCATGGGCGACACCGGTTCGCTGGCCCTCGGCGGCGCGCTCGCCGGTCTCGCGATCTGCTCCCGCACGGAGCTGCTTCTCGCGCTGCTCGGCGGTCTCTTCGTCCTGATCACCATGTCGGTCGTCATCCAGGTCGGCTCCTTCCGCCTCACCGGGAAGCGCGTCTTCCGAATGGCCCCGCTCCAGCACCACTTCGAACTCAAGGGGTGGTCCGAAGTCCTTGTGGTGGTCCGCTTCTGGATCATCCAGGGCATGTGCGTGATCGTCGGTCTCGGACTCTTCTACGCGGGATGGGCAGCCAAGAAGTGACCAACTGGCAGGGGAAGAACGTCACCGTCGCCGGGCTCGGCGTCTCCGGCATCCCGGCGGCACGCGTGCTGCACGGTCTCGGCGCCGTCGTCACGGTCGTCAACGACGGAGACGACGAGCGCGCCCGGGCCCAGGCCGCGGACCTGGAGGCTTGGGCGGGGGCGGCGCGTAGCTCCTCGGAAAGGGCTGGTGGCGGGCGACGGGTGGGCATCACCGTGCGCCTCGGCGACGGGGCGACCCTGCCCGAGGGCACCGAGCTCATCGTCACCACGCCCGGCTGGAAGCCGGACAAGCCGCTCTTCGCCGCGGCCGCCGAGGCGGGCGTCCCGGTCTGGGGCGACGTCGAACTCGCCTGGCGGCTGCGCGGACCGGAAGCGGCGCCGTGGCTCGCGGTCACCGGCACCAACGGCAAGACCACGACCGTGCGGATGCTCGCCTCGATCCTGGAGGCGGCAGGGCTGCGTACGGCGGCCGTCGGCAACATCGGGGTCTCGCTGCTGGACACCGTCCTGGGCGAGGAGCGGTACGACGTCCTCGCGGTCGAGCTCTCCAGCTACCAGCTCCACTGGGCCCCCTCGCTGCGCGCCCACTCCGCCGCCGTCCTGAACCTCGCCCCCGACCACCTCGACTGGCACGGCTCCATGGAGGCGTACGTCGCCGACAAGGGCCGTATCTACGAGGGCAATCAGGTCGCCTGCGTCTACAACGTGGCCGACAAGGCCACCGAGGATCTGGTGCGCCAGGCGGACGTCGAGGAGGGCTGCCGGGCGGTCGGCTTCACCCTCGGCACGCCGGGACCGTCCCAACTCGGCGTCGTGGAGGGCATCCTGGTCGACCGCGCCTTCGTCGAGGACCGGCACAAGCAGGCCCAGGAACTCGCGGAGATCGCGGACGTCAACCCGCCCGCCCCGCACAACATCGCCAACGCCCTCGCGGCGGCGGCCCTGGCACGCGCCTTCGGGGTGCCCGCCGCGGCCGTACGCGACGGACTGCGCGCCTTCCGTCCCGACGCCCACCGCATCGAGCACGTGGCCGACGTGGCCGGAGTGGCGTACATCGACGACTCCAAAGCCACCAACACGCATGCGGCGGAAGCCTCTTTGGCCGCGTACGAGTCGATCGTGTGGATCGCCGGCGGGCTCGCCAAGGGCGCGACCTTCGACGAGCTGGTGACCAAGTCGGCAAAGCGACTTCGGGGCGTCGTCCTGCTCGGCGCCGACCGGGCCCTCATCCGCGAAGCCCTCGCGCGACACGCACCCGAAGTACCCGTCGTCGACCTCGAGCGGACCGACACTGGGGCGATGCTCGCGGCGGTCCAGGAGGCTGCGCGGCTCGCCCGCTCGGGCGACACGGTGCTGATGGCTCCGGCCTGTGCCTCCATGGACATGTTCGTCAACTACAACCAGCGCGGTGACATGTTCGCGGAGGCGGTCCGCGAACTCGGCGCCGCGAGCGCCTGACGGCGGGTTTGAGCCGGTCCGGGGCGCCCGGGACCCTTGGGAGGGACGCGTGACGCCATCGTGGTCGGTGCTCCGCATGCGGCATTCGGCCGGTGGCGGACCCCCATCGCTCTGCGAGGCCCTCTCCCGTGGCGTCGCATTGGCCTACGGGAGCCCCTCCTGCGGCGCCGGAGGTGCCTCCGATGGCCAGTAGCCGCACCGGGCGCCCCCCGGTCCAGCGGGCCGCGAGAAGGCCCGCTACACCGCGTCCTCCGCGCGACAACCCCGTACGCCGTCTCTACGCCAACGCCCGCCGCGCCTGGGACCGGCCACTGACCGCGTACTACCTGATCCTCGGCGGCAGTCTGCTGATCACCGTGCTCGGTCTGGTGATGGTGTACTCGGCCTCGCAGATCACCGCGTTGCAGTTGTCGCTGCCGGGGTCGTACTTCTTCCGCAAGCAGTTCTTCGCGGCCGTGATCGGCAGTGCGCTGCTCCTGATCGCCATGCGTATGCCGGTGAAGCTGCACCGGGCGCTGGCGTATCCGATGCTCCTGGGCTCGGTCTTCCTGATGGTCCTGGTGCAGGTGCCGGGGATAGGGGTGGCGGTGAACGGCAACCAGAACTGGATCTCGGTCGGCGGCCCGTTCCAGCTCCAGCCCAGCGAGTTCGGCAAGCTCGCGCTCGTGCTGTGGGGAGCCGATCTGCTCGCCCGCAAACAGGACAAGCGGCTGCTGACCCAGTGGAAGCACATGCTGGTGCCGCTCGTCCCGGTGGCCTTCATGCTGCTCGGGCTGATCATGCTCGGCGGCGACATGGGCACGGCGATCATCCTCACCGCGATCCTGTTCGGGCTGCTGTGGCTCGCGGGAGCGCCGACGCGGCTCTTCGCGGGTGTGCTCGCCATAGCCGCCACGATCGGCGTGCTCCTGATCAAGACCAGCCCGAACCGCATGGCCCGTCTCTCCTGCATCGGCGCGACCGAACCCGGCCCCGGTGACAGCTGCTGGCAGGCCGTGCACGGCATCTACGCCCTCGCCTCCGGCGGACTCTTCGGCTCCGGGCTCGGCGCGAGTGTGGAAAAATGGGGTCAACTGCCCGAGGCGCACACCGACTTCATCTTCGCCGTCACCGGTGAGGAACTGGGCCTCGCGGGGACGCTGTCGGTGCTCGCCCTCTTCGCGGCTCTAGGCTATGCGGGTATCCGCGTGGCCGGACGCACGGAGGACCCCTTCGTGAGGTACGCCGCGGGTGGCGTGACCACCTGGATCACGGCCCAGGCCGTGATCAACATCGGTGCGGTGCTCGGTCTGCTGCCGATCGCCGGAGTCCCGCTCCCGCTGTTCTCCTACGGGGGTTCCGCCCTGCTGCCGACCATGTTCGCCATCGGGCTGCTGATCGCCTTCGCGCGTGAGGATCCCGCTGCGCGGGCGGCGCTTGCGATGCGGCAACCCCGCTTTGGCAGAAAGCGGGCTGCGGTGAGAGGCTCCGCGGGGGCCGCGGGGCCTCGGAGATGGAACACGATGCGACGGCGCGCCGCGGCGCGTTCGTCCGGAGAGCGGTGAATTTCGGTGCATGTCGTACTCGCCGGTGGGGGGACCGCCGGCCACATCGAGCCCGCGCTCGCCCTCGCGGACGCCCTGCGCAGGCAGGACCCGACCGTGGGAATCACGGCCCTGGGCACGGAGCGCGGACTCGAGACACGTCTCGTACCGGCGCGGGGCTATGAACTCGCGCTGATTCCCGCCGTTCCGCTGCCGCGCAAGCCCACCCCCGAGCTGATCACCGTCCCCGGACGGCTGCGCGGCACGATCAAGGCGACCGAGCAGATCCTCGAGCGCGTCAAGGCGGACGCGGTCGTCGGCTTCGGCGGCTACGTCGCCCTGCCCGCGTACCTCGCGGCCAAACGTCTGGGCGTCCCGATCATCGTCCACGAGGCCAACGCCCGGCCGGGCCTCGCCAACAAGATCGGTTCGCGGTACGCGACCCAGGTCGCCGTCTCCACCCCGGACAGCAAGCTCCGCGGCGCCCGCTACATCGGCATCCCGCTGCGCCGCTCCATCGCCACGCTCGACCGGGCCGCCGTACGCCCCGAGGCGCGCGCCGCCTTCGGGCTCGACCCCGCCCTGCCGACCCTGCTGGTATCCGGCGGCTCGCAGGGTGCCCGTCGCCTCAACGAGGTGGTCCAGCAGGCCGCTCCGTACCTCCAGCAGGCCGGCATCCAGATCCTGCACGCGGTGGGTCCCAAGAACGAACTGCCGTACGTACAACAGATGCCGGGGATGCCCCCGTACATCCCGGTACCGTACGTGGACCGGATGGACCTCGCGTACGCCGCGGCCGACGTGATGCTCTGCCGCGCGGGCGCGATGACCGTCGCCGAACTCTCCGCCGTCGGGCTGCCCGCCGTCTACGTCCCGCTGCCCATCGGCAACGGCGAACAGCGGCTGAACGCCCAGCCGGTGGTCAAGGCCGGCGGCGGACTGCTCATCGACGACGCGGAACTGACGCCCCAGTGGGTGCAGGCCAACGTCCTGCCCGTGCTGGCCGATCCGCACCGGCTGTTCGAGATGTCCCGCGCCGCCTCCGAGTTCGGCCGCAGGGACGCCGACGACCTGCTCGTCGGGATGGTGTACGAGGCGATCGCGTCACGCCACTAGCGCGTGACAGAAGGCAGGGGAGCGTGGCCGGACCGACCACCGCCGAACGCGGCGAACGGCAGCACCTGGACTCCGGCCCGCCCCGGCTGACCCGCTTCAAGAGGCTTCTTTCACCTCGTACGCTCATCATTCTGCTCGTCTGCGTAGTCCTCCTCGGGGCGACCGGCGCCTGGGTCCTCTACGGTTCGCAGTGGCTGCGCGTAGAGCGCGTATCGACGTCCGGGACGCGGGTCCTGACGGACGAGCAGGTGCGAGAGGCTGCCGATGTTCCGGTCGGAGCGCCGTTGATTTCCGTCGACACCGATGTGATTGAGGCAAGACTGCGGCAGAAATTGCCCCGAATTGACTCGGTTGATGTCGTCCGTTCCTGGCCCGATGGAATCGGGCTGAAAGTGATCGAACGCACCCCGGTTCTCATTGTCGAAAACTCCGGAAAAGGGGGCAAGTACGTCGAAGTGGACGCCAAGGGAGTGCGATTCGCCACGGTTTCGCGTGCCCCCAAGGGCGTGCCCGCACTGAATTTGACCGCGGCGCAGTCCTCTTCGTCGTCCGCCAGCCTGCGACGCTTCGGCACCGGCCGGCTGGTGCGCGAGGCGGTGAGCGTCGCGGGTTCACTTCCGGCCGCCGTCGCGCGCCGGACTCAGGTCGTCAAGGTCCGTTCGTACGACTCCATCTCACTGGAGTTGAGCGGCAACCGCACTGTCGCATGGGGCAGCAGCGAGAAGGGCCGCGCGAAGGCCAGGACGCTGACGGCTCTCATGAAAGCCTCTCCCGAGGCGCGGTACTTCGACGTAAGCGTGCCCACCGCCCCTGCGTCATCGGGGAGTTGACGCACATACGCGCAGGCCAGCACCCTGGTTGGGCAGCGCTACGGCTGATCACATAGGGTGAAAAGAAAAACGGGAGGTTCGGCGTGTTCGTTGAACGTGCGCCACTTGTCGACTTAGTGTCCTGTTCGGAAGAGTCCAAGGAACAGACACACTGGTAACCCTAAACTTCAGCGTTAGGGTTCGGGTCGGCGTTCGGACCGTCCCATTCGGCATCAGTCGTCGGATCGCGAGGACCGCGAGGCGACGACACGTAACTCGAGGCGAGAGGCCTTCGACGTGGCAGCACCGCAGAACTACCTCGCAGTCATCAAAGTCATCGGTGTCGGCGGCGGTGGTGTCAATGCCATCAACCGGATGATCGAGGTCGGTCTCAAGGGTGTCGAGTTCATCGCCATCAACACTGACGCCCAGGCGCTGTTGATGAGCGACGCCGACGTCAAGCTCGACGTCGGCCGTGAACTCACCCGCGGACTCGGCGCCGGCGCCAACCCGGCCGTCGGCCGCAAGGCCGCCGAAGATCACCGCGAGGAGATCGAGGAGGTCCTCAAGGGGGCCGACATGGTCTTCGTGACGGCCGGTGAAGGCGGCGGCACCGGCACCGGCGGCGCACCCGTCGTGGCCAACATCGCCCGCTCGCTCGGCGCCCTCACCATCGGCGTGGTCACCCGCCCCTTCACCTTCGAGGGCCGGCGCCGCGCCAACCAGGCGGAGGACGGCATCGCCGAGCTCCGCGAAGAGGTCGACACCCTCATCGTCATCCCCAACGACCGACTGCTGTCCATCTCGGACCGCCAGGTCTCCGTCCTCGACGCCTTCAAGTCGGCGGACCAGGTCCTGCTCTCCGGTGTTCAGGGCATCACCGACCTCATCACCACGCCCGGCCTGATCAACCTCGACTTCGCCGACGTCAAGTCCGTGATGTCCGAGGCCGGTTCGGCGCTCATGGGCATCGGCTCGGCGCGTGGCGACGACCGCGCGGTGGCCGCCGCCGAGATGGCGATCTCCTCGCCGCTCCTCGAGGCGTCCATCGACGGCGCCCGCGGCGTGCTGCTCTCCATCTCCGGCGGCTCCGACCTCGGTCTGTTCGAGATCAACGAGGCCGCCCAGCTGGTGAGCGAGGCCGCGCACCCCGAGGCCAACATCATCTTCGGCGCGGTCATCGACGACGCGCTCGGCGACGAGGTCCGGGTCACCGTCATCGCGGCCGGCTTCGACGGCGGACAGCCTCCGTCCAAGCGGGACAACGTGCTGGGCTCGTCCTCCGCCAAGCGCGAGGAGCCCACGCCGGTACGTTCCAACGACAGCCGCCCGTCCTTCGGCTCCCTCGGCAGCGTCACGCCGAAGGAGTCGCCGGAGCCCGCCCCGGAGCCCGTGAGCAGCGAACTGCCCCCGGTCTCCCCGCCGGTCCCGCCGTCCCGGAGCTACTCGGACAGCGCGGCCGAAGAGCTGGATGTGCCGGACTTCCTCAAGTGATAGGACAGCGACGCGACGCTGTGATCTCTGCGAGCGGCGCCCACTTCGCCTTCACCGACCGGTGGGGCGGGGTGAGCGCCGTTCCGTACGAGGAGCTCAATCTCGGCGGAGCGGTCGGCGACGACCCCGACGCCGTACGGACCAACCGCGAATTGGCGGCCAAGGCGCTGGGCCTCGACCCGGCCCGGGTGGTTTGGATGAACCAGGTGCACGGCAGCGACGTCGCCCAGGTCGACGGACCGTGGCCCACCCGGCGCACGCCGGCGGTCGACGGCCTGGTGACCGCAACCCGGGGCCTCGCCCTGGCCGTGCTCACCGCCGACTGCGTGCCCGTCCTGCTGGCCGACCCGGTCGCCGGGGTGGTCGCCGCGGCGCACGCCGGGCGGCCCGGCATGATCGCCGGTGTCGTGCCCGAGGCCATCGCCGCTATGGAGTCGCTCGGCGCCGACCCCGCCCGGATCGTAGCTCGCACCGGCCCCGCGGTCTGCGGCCGCTGCTACGAAGTGCCGGACGCGATGCGGGCTGAGGTCGCCGCCGTCGAGCCCGCGGCGTACGCCGAGACCAGTTGGGGCACTCCGGCGGTCGACGTGACCGCCGGCGTGCACGCGCAGCTCGAAAGGCTCGGGGTGCGCGACCGGGAGCAGTCGCCGGTGTGCACGCTCGAATCCGGTGACCATTTCTCGTACCGGCGCGACCGCACCACGGGTCGGCTCGCCGGCTATGTCTGGCTGGACTGATGGGACATGACTGACCGTAAGGATCAACTCGCCGGAAATCTGGCCAAAGTGGAAGAGCGCATCACGGCGGCGTGTGTGGCCGCCGGACGCAAGCGGGAAGAGGTGACCCTGATCGTGGTCACCAAGACCTACCCGGCCGACGATGTGCGGATCCTGTCGGAACTCGGTGTGCGTCACGTCGCCGAGAACCGGGACCAGGACGCGGCGCCCAAGGCGGCGGTCTGTTCCGACCTGCCCCTCTCGTGGCACTTTGTCGGTCAATTGCAGACCAACAAGGTGCGCTCCGTGGTCGGTTATGCGAATGTCGTGCAGTCCGTCGACCGCGCCCGGCTTGTCTCGGCTCTTTCGAAGGAGGCGGTACGGGTGGAGCGTGACCTTAGCTGCCTCATCCAGGTCGCGCTCGACGCCGGCGAGAGCGGACGGGGAGAGCGGGGTGGCGTAGGACCGGGCGGCATCGCGGAGTTGGGGGATCTCGTCGCGGCGGCACCGGGGCTGCGGCTCGGCGGACTGATGACCGTGGCGCCGCTCACCGGACCGTACGCGGGACGCCAACAGGCGGCGTTCGAGCGGCTGATGGATTTGTCGACTGACCTGCGCCGCGCTCATCCGGCTGCGAACATGGTATCGGCAGGGATGAGTGCGGACCTTGAGCAGGCCGTGGCGGCCGGAGCGACACATGTGCGCGTCGGCACTGCGGTACTCGGCGTCCGTCCCAGGCTCGGGTAACGTCGCCAAGAAGTCGGACCACAGCAGAAAATATGGTCATTACCGCCACTAGGCGGGCATAACGACCTCGTGGATCGCGGGCACTTGGCAATAGTCAGCCGATCCACCACAGAGCGGAGGACTCAGAGCAATGGCCGGCGCGATGCGCAAGATGGCGGTCTACCTCGGCCTCGTGGAGGACGATGGGTACGACGGCAGGGGATTCGACCCCGACGACGACTTCGAGCCCGAGCTTGACCCGGAGCCCGAGCGGGACCGCCGACGGCACGAGCCGTCGCATCAGTCGCACCACCAGCCGCATCAGCCCCAACGGGACGAATCGGTACGAGTGGTGCAGCCTCCGGTACAGCGGGATCCCGTGTCACATTCCGCTTCGCTGTCCGCGGAATCGGGGCGTCCGGCGCGTATCGCCCCCGTGGCATCCATCACACAAGAACGTCAGAGCCTGGAGAAGAACGCACCGGTGATCATGCCCAAGGTCGTGTCGGAACGAGAGCCGTACCGGATCACCACACTGCACCCCCGGACCTACAACGAGGCCCGTACCATCGGGGAACACTTCCGTGAGGGCACTCCGGTGATCATGAATTTGACTGAGATGGATGACACGGATGCGAAGCGACTTGTCGACTTTGCGGCCGGTTTGGTGTTTGGTCTTCACGGCAGCATCGAGCGGGTGACGCAGAAGGTGTTCCTGTTGTCGCCTGCTAACGTCGATGTCACGGCGGAGGACAAGGCTCGCATCGCAGAGGGCGGGTTCTTCAACCAGAGCTGAGACGCAGGACCGGACAAGGCACGAAAACAGGGGAGAGGGACGCACGGATCATGAGCGTGGTTGCGCAGGTTCTCTACGTCGTGCTGATGTGTTTTCTCATCGTGCTGATCTTCCGGTTGGTCATGGACTACGTCTTCCAGTTCGCCCGCTCATGGCAACCCGGCAAGGCGATGGTGGTCGTTCTGGAGGCCACCTACACTGTCACTGATCCACCGCTCAAGCTTCTGCGGCGGTTCATCCCGCCGCTGCGTCTCGGGGGCGTGGCGCTCGACCTGTCCTTCTTCGTGCTGATGATCATCGTCTACATCCTGATCTCCGTTGTGAGTCGGCTGTGAACGATACGGTCTTGCCGAACGCCGACGATGCCGACGACTACGTTGAGGTGAAGAGATGCCGTTGACCCCCGAGGACGTGCGGAACAAGCAGTTCACGACCGTCCGCCTCCGAGAAGGCTATGACGAGGACGAGGTCGATGCCTTCCTCGACGAGGTCGAAGCCGAACTGACCCGTCTGCTCCGCGAGAACGAGGACCTGCGCGCCAAGCTGGCCGCCGCCACACGCGCCGCCGCGCAGAACCAACAGCAGGGCATGCGCAAGCCGCCCGAACAGCAGGACCAGCAGCAACAGCAGGGTCCGCCGCAGGGCATGCGTGGCGGTCCCGTGCCCGCCGGCATATCGGGCCCGCCGCAGCAGCAGATGGGTGGCCCCATGGGCGGGCCGCCTCAGCTGCCGAGCGGTGCGCCGCAGCTGCCCGCGGGCCCCAGCTCCCAGGGCCAGCAGGGCCAGGGTCAGATGGGGCAGGGTCAGATGGGCCAGGGCCCGATGGGCCAGGGTCCGATGGGGCAGGGCCCCATGGGTCAGGGTCCCGGCCCGATGCAGGGTCAGATGCAGGGGCAGATGCAGCAGCAGATGCCCCAGCAGATGGGCGGCCCGATGGGCGGTCCCATGGGTGGCCCCATGGGCGGTCACGGCCCGCAGATGGGTCAGCCCGGTCAGGGCCCCGGCGGCGACAGTGCCGCTCGTGTGCTCTCACTTGCCCAGCAGACCGCGGACCAGGCGATCGCCGAGGCGCGTTCCGAGGCCAACAAGATCGTCGGCGAGGCCCGCAGCCGCGCCGAGGGTCTGGAGCGCGACGCCCGTGCCAAGGCCGACGCTCTCGAGCGGGACGCGCAGGAGAAGCACCGCGTCGCGATGGGCTCCCTGGAGTCCGCCCGCGCCACGCTGGAGCGCAAGGTCGAGGACCTGCGAGGCTTCGAGCGCGAGTACCGCACGCGTCTGAAGTCCTACCTCGAGTCGCAGCTGCGTCAGCTGGAGACCCAGGCCGACGACTCGCTGGCCCCGCCGCGTACGCCGGCGGCCGCGTCTCTGCCGTCGTCGCCGACGCCGTCCATGGCTCCGGCCGGGGCGAGCGCGCCGTCCTACGGTGGCAACCAGATGGGCGGCCCGGCTCCCGCGGCTCCGTCCTACGGTGGTCAGCAGCAGATGTCGCCGGCCATGACCCAGCCAATGGCACCGGTGCGGCCGCAGGGCCCTTCGTCCATGCAGCAGGCGCCCTCGCCGATGCGCGGTTTCCTCATCGACGAGGACGACAACTGACGGCCTCCAGTACGCCTTAGGCGTCGGCAGCGTTCAGGGCGGAGCCCCCGGATTCCCGGGGGCTCCGCCCTTTTGTGCCGTACGCGCCCGGAGCGGGCGTCTGTTCGGAACCGGGCGCATCTGTACGCGGGCACGCAACGCCGAAGGCCCGGGCCCACCAAGGAAGTTCGGTGGGCCCGGGCCTTCGGCTGTGGGCCTACGCCTTGCGGAGGCGGAACGTCAGCGACAGCGGCTCGTCCGTGAACGGATTCCCGTACGCGTCGTCCGCATCGCCCTGCTCGAAGTCCGTGGCGAGGACCTCGTCGGCGATCAGAGAGGAGTGCTCGGTGAGCGCCGCGACGACCTTCGGGTCCGTGGACGTCCAGCGCAGGGCGATCCGGTCGGCCACGTCGAGGCCGCTGTTCTTGCGGGCCTCCTGGATCAGGCGGATCGCGTCACGGGCAAGGCCCGCCTGGCGCAGCTCCTCCGTGAGCTCCAGGTCGAGGGCGACCGTCGCACCGGAGTCCGAGGCGACGGACCAGCCCTCGCGCGGGGTCTCCGTGATGATCACCTCGTCCGGGGCGAGCGTGACGGTCTCGCCGTCGACCTCCACCGACGCCGTGCCCTCGCGCAGCGCGAGGGACAGGACGGCGGCATCGGCTTCCGCCACGGCCTTCGCGACGGCCTGGACCCCCTTGCCGAACCGCTTGCCCAGCGCGCGGAAGTTCGCCTTCGCCGTGGTGTCGACCAGCGAACCGCCGACCTCACTCAGGGACGCCAGCGACGAGACGTTCAGCTCCTCGGTGATCTGCGCGTGCAACTCGCGGTCGAGGGACTCGAACCCGGTCGCGGCGACCAGCGCGCGGGACAGCGGCTGACGGGTCTTGACGCCCGACTCCGCGCGCGTGGCACGGCCCAGCTCCACGAGTCGTCGTACGAGCACCATCTGCTTCGACAGCTCCGGGTCGATGACGGACAGGTCCGCCTCCGGCCAGGACGACAGGTGTACGGACTCGGGGGCGCCCGGGGACACCGGCACCACCAGGTCCTGCCAGACCCGCTCGGTGATGAACGGGGTCAGCGGGGCCATCAGACGCGTGACCGTGTCGAGGACCTCGTGCAGCGTGCGCAGCGCGGCCTTGTCGCCCTGCCAGAAGCGGCGACGCGAGCGGCGTACGTACCAGTTGGACAGGTCGTCGACGAACGCCGACAGGAGCTTTCCGGCGCGCTGGGTGTCGTACGACTCCAGAGCCTGCGTCACCTGGTCGGTGAGCGCGTGGAGTTCGGACAGCAACCAGCGGTCGAGGACCGGGCGGTCGGCCGGGGCCGGGTCGGCTTCGCTGGGCGCCCAGCCCGACGTACGCGCGTACAGGGCCTGGAAGGCGACCGTGTTCCAGTACGTGAGGAGCGTCTTGCGGACGACCTCCTGGATCGCGTTGTGGCCGACGCGGCGGGCCACCCAGGGGGAGCCGCCGGCCGCCATGAACCAGCGGACCGCGTCCGCGCCGTGCTGGTCCATCAGCGGGATCGGCTGCAGGGTGTTGCCCAGGTGCTTGGACATCTTGCGGCCGTCCTCGGCGAGGATGTGGCCCAGGCACACCACGTTCTCGTAGGACGACTTGTCGAAGACCAGCGTGCCGACCGCCATCAGCGTGTAGAACCAGCCGCGTGTCTGGTCGATGGCCTCGGAGATGAACTGGGCCGGGTAGCGGCTCTCGAAAAGCTCCTTGTTCTTGTACGGGTAGCCCCACTGCGCGAAGGGCATCGAACCCGAGTCGTACCAGGCGTCGATGACCTCCGGCACGCGCGTGGCCGTCTGGCCGCAGCCGTCCTGGGGGCACGCGAACGTGACCTCGTCGATGAACGGGCGGTGCGGGTCCAGGTTCGACTGGTCCGTGCCCGTCAGTTCGGTGAGCTCCGCGCGGGAGCCGACGACGGTGAGGTGGTCGTCCTCGCAGCGCCAGATCGGCAGCGGGGTGCCCCAGTAGCGGTTGCGGGACAGGGCCCAGTCGATGTTGTTGCTCAGCCAGTCGCCGTACCGGCCGTGCTTGACCGACTCCGGGAACCAGTTGGTCTTCTCGTTCTCCTGGAGGAGGCGGTTCTTGACTGCCGTGGTGCGGATGTACCAGGACGGCTGCGCGTAGTAGAGGAGCGCGGTGTGGCAGCGCCAGCAGTGCGGGTAGCTGTGCTCGTACGGGATGTGCTTGAAGAGCAGACCGCGGTTCTGGAGGTCCTCGGTGAGCTTTTCGTCCGCCTTCTTGAAGAAGACGCCGCCTACGAGGGGGACGTCCTCCTCGAAGGTGCCGTCCGGGCGGACGGGGTTCACCACGGGCAGGCCGTACGCGCGGCAGACCTTGAGGTCGTCCTCACCGAAAGCGGGGGACTGGTGGACCAGACCCGTACCGTCGTCGGTCGTGACGTACTCGGCGTTCACCACGTAGTGGGCGGGTGCCGGGAACTCCACGAGTTCGAGGGGGCGTTGATACGTCCAGCGCTCCATCTCGGCGCCGGTGAAGGTGTCGCCCGTGACCTCCCAGCCTTCGCCGAGGGACTTCTCGACGAGCGGCTCGGCGACGACGAGCTTCTCCTCGCCGTTCGTCGCGACCACGTAGGTGACCTCGGGATGCGCGGCGACCGCCGTGTTGGAGACCAGCGTCCACGGGGTCGTCGTCCACACCAGAAGCGCGGCCTCGCCCGCGAGGGGACCGGAGGTGAGTGGGAAACGGACGTACACCGAGGGGTCGACGACCGTCTCGTAGCCCTGCGCCAGCTCGTGGTCCGACAGGCCCGTGCCGCAGCGCGGGCACCAGGGAGCGACGCGGTGGTCCTGGACCAGCAGGCCCTTGTTGAAGATCTCCTTGAGCGACCACCAGACGGACTCCATGTACGCCGGGTCCATGGTGCGGTAGGCGCCGTCGAGGTCTGTCCAGTAACCCATGCGGTTCGTGAGTTCGCTGAAGGCGTCGGTGTGGCGGGTCACGGACTCGCGGCACTTGGCGTTGAACTCGGCGATGCCGTACGCCTCGATGTCCTTCTTGCCGTTGAAGCCGAGTTCCTTCTCGACCGCCAGCTCCACCGGGAGGCCGTGGCAGTCCCAGCCGGCCTTGCGGGCCACGTGGTAGCCGCGCATGGTGCGGAAGCGCGGGAAGACGTCCTTGAAGACGCGCGCTTCGATGTGGTGGGCGCCGGGCATGCCGTTGGCGGTGGGCGGGCCCTCGTAGAACACCCACTCCGGGCGGCCCTCGGACTGCTCCAAGCTCTTGGCGAAGATCTTCTGCTCGCGCCAGAAGTCGAGCACGGCGTGCTCGAGGGCGGGCAGGTCGACCTGGGCGGGCACCTGGCGATACTGCGGCTGCGTATTCAACGAGCTTCCTCCGGCGGACTTTCTGCCTTCCGTCCGGAGGGACGAGAGCCTGTGCTGCTACGTAGTAGCTGCCACGTACGCCGTGTGCGGCGCGCTCCCGCGGTACCACCCTCCTTGGCCCTCCGCCGCCCTGTACGCGCCGGTGAGCCCCCTCATTGGGGTCGCGATGCCGGGTCTACCGGCCGCTGCTGGGTCGCTGCGGCTTTCTTCCGGCGGCTCCGGGGTGATCTTCACGTCGCGCTCACCCCCGGGCTCGCACCGTCCCCGGGTCGCTCATGGCTGCGTACGCCGCTACTCGTCCCCATCCACGCTTTTCGCTCCGCCCAGTGTACGGCGCCGGACCGTCAGCAGCCGACCGGTTTTCCGGGTACTCGCGGGTGCGGGCCGGCTGGGCGTGGGGGAGGCGTGCGGACTGACCCGAATGGCCAGGCGCCCGGGTTCGCATCCTGGGACGGCCGGCTCGGCGGATTACCTGGCGGGGAGCTGGGCACAACGCTTGCAGACTCGTCGCGCGGGACCTGCGGGGCGGACAAATCGGGCGGCGTGCCCCGTTGCCGCCGGACTGAAGTCGATTTATCGTCCCAGCACGATTCGCGAGCAAGATCACAATATGTGAAGGGGCCGCGGCCATGGTGGCGAAGAAGACCGCCGTACAGCAGTCGGCGTCCGGCAGATCCATGGGGGCGGCTGGTGGCGCCGGCGGGGCGGCCAAGGACGTGAGCGGCAAGAAGAGCACGCAGGGAGGGGCGGCGAAGGGGGCCGCGGAGGCAGTGAAGACGGTTCGGGGTGCTGCTGCCGGGGGCGGGGGGACCGGCGGAGGCACGGAGGCTGTTCGGGGCAGGAAGACGGCTACGAAGAAGGCAGCTACGAAGGAGGCCGGCAAAAAGGCGGCAGCTACGAAGAACGTGGGCCCGACCGAGACAGCCGATGCGGAGAGAGTGGAGAGAGTGGCCACTCAGTCGGCTCCTGCGGAGAGGGGCGCTGCCAAGACGGCCGCCACGAAGACGGCCGCCACGAAGACGGCCGCCACGAAGACGGCCGCCACGAAGAGGGCGGCCACGAAGAGGGCGGCCGTCAGGAAGAGGGCGGCCGTCACGAAGAGGGCCGGCCCCGCGGAGAAGGCCGCTACGAAGAAGACCCCGGCTCGGGCCGCTTCCAAGGAGGCGGCCGCTCCGAAGAGGGGGGTGGTCACGAAGACGGACTCCACGAAGGCCGACTCGACGGAGGCGGTGATCGTGGAGAGGCCTGTTACGGAGGGGGCCGACACGGCGAGCGTCGCCGCGAAGAAGGCCCGGACACGGACCGCTCATGCCAAGAAGGCCGGCCCTACGGGCCCTTCGGCTACGGAGGCCGGCACGAAAACCGCCCCTACGAAGAAGGCTGACATGACGAGCACGTCTACGAAGAAGGTCGGCACGGGGACCGCATCGACGTGCTCGTAAGGGGGCGGCTCAGAAGAGGGCTGCCTCGCCGGCGGTCGGTACGGAATCGGTTGGTGCTGAAGGGATCGCCGAGGAAGCGGCGGCTCGGAAGGCGGTCTCGAAGAAGGGCGCCGGTGCGGGCGGCAAGGGCAGGGCCAAGAAGGCCGCCAGGAAGAGCACCGCTGCGAAGAGCACCACTGCGAAGAGTGCTGGTTCCGAGGCTGTCGGCGCGAAGGGTGGGGGTGAGGAGGGGACCGAGGCGGGGGCCCTTGCCTCGGTCCCCTCCAAGAGCACGGCCAGGAAGAGCACGCGTACGGCCAAGAAGGCGGTCGCTTCCGCGGCCGAGGGTGCGGCCGCGGCCGCGAAGACGACGGGAGCCACGACAGTGGTTGCGAAGAAGACTCCTGGCACGGCCACGGCGGCGGACAAGGCAAGCGGGGTCCCCAAAGCGCGGATCGCCGCCGCGGAGCCCGGCGAACTTGCGGTACGCCCCGGTGAGGACCCGTGGACCCCGGAGGAGGTCGCGGAGGCACGCTCGGGGCTGCTGTCGGAGGCACTGAGGCTGCGCGCCGAGATCACGCACTCCGAGGAGTCCCTGGTGGGCCTGATGCGCGACTCCGGGGACGGCGCCGGTGACGACCAGGCGGACACCGGCACCAAGAACATCACGCGCGAGCACGAGATGGCGCTCGCGGCCAACGCCCGGGAGATGCTGGAGCAGACCGAGCGCGCCCTGGACCGTCTGGACACGGGCACGTACGGGCTCTGCGAGAACTGCGGAAACCCCATCGGCAAGGCGCGCATGCAGGCCTTCCCGCGCGCCACCTTGTGCGTCGAGTGCAAGCAGAAGCAGGAGCGCCGCTACTGACCGGCCCGGTGTGCCTCCTGAGCACGTGGGCGCGGGAGGCTGTGCCGTACTCTCGTCCTCAGTCAGGCACCTAGGTTGAGGGACTCACGTGGCAGAGGCGGAGCGCATCATCGGTACGCCGGATACCCCGGACGCGGCGGGAGCCGAGCCGGAGCAGACCGACAGGGGCGCGGGGGCGGACGGGCAGTCCGACGCCGAGGGGACGGTGCAGGACCCGGCCGTGCGGTCCGGCTCCGACTCCGGTTCCGAGGGTTCTGACGGTTCCGAGGAGGCGCTGGACGAGACCGAGCGGCCCAAGGGCAAGCGCCGGATCGTCGTGCTCTTCGCGGTCGCCGCCCTGGCGTACGCGTTGGACCTGGTCAGCAAGATGATCGTGGTCGCGAAACTGGAGCACAACGAGCCGATCGAGATCATCGGGGACTGGCTGAGGTTCGAGGCGATCCGCAACGCGGGCGCGGCCTTCGGCATCGGCGAGGCATTCACCGTCATCTTCACGGTGATCGCCGCGGCCGTGATCGTGGTGATCGCCCGGCTCGCCCGCAAGCTCTACAGCCTGCCCTGGGCCATCGCGCTCGGCATGCTGCTGGGCGGTGCGCTCGGCAACCTCACCGACCGGATCTTCCGCTCGCCCGGCGTCTTCAAGGGTGCGGTCGTCGACTTCATCGCGCCCAAGCACTTCGCGGTCTTCAACCTCGCCGACTCCGCGATCGTATGCGGCGGCATCCTGATCGTGCTGCTGTCGTTCCGCGGCCTCGACCCGGACGGAACCGTCCACAAGGACTGACGGGACCGCTCACAGGGACTCACGGGACCGGTCCAGAGGCACCGACGTACCGGGCCGCCCAAGGGTGTCCATGGGCACTGACGTTCGGCTGTGGTCAGGTGTTGTCGGACCCGTCCGGCATACTCGACGGGTGAGCACCATTCCCGAGATCCGCAACCTGCCCGTTCCCGACGGCCTGGAGGGCGAGCGCGTCGACGCCGCCATTTCACGCATGTTCGGCTTCTCCCGCACGAAGGCCGCCGAGCTTGCCGCGGCGGGAAAGGTCACGGTCGACGGCTCGGTGGTCGGGAAGTCCGAGCGGGTGCACGGCGGCGCCTGGCTGGAAGTGGAGATGCCGCAGGCACCCGCTCCCGTGCAGATCGTCGCCGAGCCCGTCGAGGGCATGGAGATCGTGCACGACGACGATGACGTGGTCGTGATCGTCAAGCCGGTCGGCGTCGCCGCGCACCCGAGCCCCGGTTGGTCGGGCCCGACGGTGATCGGCGGTCTCGCCGCGGCCGGATACCGGATCTCGACTTCTGGCGCCGCCGAGCGACAGGGCATCGTGCACCGCCTGGACGTGGGCACGTCGGGCCTGATGGTGGTGGCCAAGTCGGAGTACGCGTACACGTCGCTGAAGCGCCAGTTCAAGGAGCGCACGGTCGACAAGCGCTACCACGCGCTCGTGCAGGGCCATCCGGATCCGACCAGCGGCACCATCGACGCGCCCATCGGGCGGCACCCGAACCACGACTACAAGTGGGCGGTGACGGCCGAGGGCAAGCCCTCGATCACGCACTACGACCTGGTCGAGGCGTTCCGCGCGGCCTCGCTGCTCGACATCAAGCTGGAGACCGGGCGTACGCACCAGATCCGCGTCCACATGGCGGCCCACCGGCACCCCTGCGTCGGCGACCTGACGTACGGCGCCGACCCGACGCTCGGCAAGCGGCTCGGGCTCACCCGGCAGTGGCTGCACGCGGTGCGGCTCGGCTTCGAGCACCCCGGGGACGGGCAGTGGGTCGAGTTCGAGACCGGCTACCCCGAGGACCTGCAGCAGGCGCTGGACCGCGTCCGGGAGGAAAGCTACGCATGAGCTCGTCGTCGTACGTGGTGCGGGTGGCCGAGGATCCGGCCGACCGTGAGGCGTGCTTCGCGGTCCGCAAGGAGGTCTTCGTCGTCGAGCAGGGAGTCCCTCAGGACCTCGAGTACGACACGTACGACGCCGATGCGGTGCACGTGCTCGCCATGCGGGAGGACGGGGCGCCGCTCGGCGCGGGGCGGCTGTTGTACGGCGAGGTGGCGGCCGCCAAGACCGGTGGTGAACCGGGTGTCGGCTCCCTGGGGCGGCTCGCCGTCGTGAAGGCCGCGCGGGGGCTCGGCGTCGGGGTCGCGCTTGTCCGGGGCATCGAGGACGCGGCACGCGCGCGTGGGCTGACGGCGGTCGATCTGCATGCGCAGACGCATGCGCTGGGGTTCTACGAACGGCTGGGTTATGTGGTGTACGGGCCGGAGTTCCCCGACGCCGGGATAGCGCATCGGGCGATGCGGCGCCCTCTTTAGCCGGTCAGCGAGGCCTTGGTGAGTCAGCGAGGTCCTGGCCGCGGCGGGCGTCCACTGGCCCGGGTGTCCTGAGATGGCGCGCTGGGAGTCTGCTCGCCTGATCGTCCAGACCCCTCGGAGCGCTGACTGTGGATCAGTTGGCCCTGTTGTTCGTGCTGTTGCTCGGGGCCGTGGTGAGTGTCCCGCTGGGGGATCGCTTCGGGCTCCCTTCCCCTGTGCTGATGACGCTGCTCGGGATCGTTGGGCCGATCCGGAGATCGTGGACCGGGTGTTGCGGCATCTGGATGTGCGCATCTTGCGATGGTCGGTCCTTGGGCGGAGTTTGATGGCATGTACAGCTATCGCTTTGTAGGGTCTTGCCCATGGCACGCAACGTAGTGATCAGCGGTGGTGGTACGGGTATTGGGCTTGCTGCGGCTCGGATGTTCGCGGCGGACGGGGATCGGGTGCTGCTGCTCGGGCGGCGGGCCGAGGTGCTGGAGAAGGCGGGGGTGCCCGGGGCGCTCACGTATGCGGCTGATCTCAGTGAGGTCGAAGGGGTGCGGGGAGTCGGGGAGTTCGTGGCCTCCGAACTCGGGACGGTGGACGTGCTCGTTCACGGTGCGGGTGGTGCCGGGTATCTGGAGCCCCAGGCCGACAGCGACGATCCGCTCGATATCGTCGCGCACACCTGGAGCGTCAACTTCCGGCTCAACACGCTGACGGCCGCCCTGCTCACCGAGGCTCTGCGGGAGCGGCTCGCGTCGCCGGGCGGGCGGGTGCTCTTCCTCAGCTCCATCGCCGCGTACCGGGGCTCAGGGAGCGGGGCGTACGCGGCGTCCAAGGCCGCGCTGCATCCGTACGCCTTCGATCTCGCCCGGCAGTTGGGGCCGCGAGGTGTCACCGTGAACGTGGTGGCGCCCGGCTATATCGAGGACACCGAGTTCTTCGGCGGGACCATGGACGATGCACGCCGCGAACACCTGATCGCCGAGACCTCGACGGGCCGCGCCGGCACGCCAGGCGATGTCGCCGAAACCCTCCACTGGTTGGCTTCGCCCGCGGCCGGACACGTCACGGCTCAGGTGATCCAGGTGAATGGCGGGGCGGAGCGGGGTCACTAGAAGTCTCATGAAGATCTTGAGTTCTGGCCCTGCCGCGTGAGCGGTAGGGCCAGACTCGTTGTGTGGCGATGGGCGAATGGGTCGGCGAGATGGTCGGGCCGGACGTGTGGGAGACGTGCCGGGAGCTGATCCCGGCCGGGAGCGTGTTCGCGTTCCTGGCCGAGCACCGCGGTGAGCTGTTTCCGGCTGAGATGTTCGCGGACATGTATCCCTCGGCGAACGGGCGGCCGAGTATGCCGCCGCAGATCCTGGCCGCCGCGATCACCTTGCAGGCCCTGCACGGGCTGTCGGACTTCGAGACCGTCCAGGAACTGCGGTGCGACCTGCGGTGGAAGGCCGCATGCGGTCTTGGCCTTCACGACATGGCGTTCGACCCGTCGCTGCTGGCCTACTTCCGCCGCCGACTGGCCCGTTCCACCCGCCCGAACCGCATCTTCGAGGCCGTACGCGAGGTGGTGAAGGCCACCGGGGTCCTCAAGGGCAAGCACCGCCGGGCGCTGGACTCCACCGTGCTGGACGACGCGGTCGCCACCCAGGACACGGTCACCCAGCTCATCGCCGCCGTCCGGGCGGTGATCCGCGAAGTCCCCGGCGCCGAAACAATCGCCGCTGCCCAGTGCACCGCGCATGACTACACCGACCCGGGCAAACCGAAGATTGCCTGGAACGATGAACAGGCCCGCGCCGAGCTGGTCGACGCGCTGGTCACAGACGCGCTGGGGCTGCTGGGCCACCTGCCCGACCAGCAACTCGGCGAGAAAGCCGCGAACGCCGTGGGCATCCTGGCCCTGGTCGCCGGCCAGGACGTCGAGCCCGCCGAGGACTCCGACGGCCGCGACGGACGCTGGCGCATCACCCGGGGCACCGCCCCGAACCGGACGGTCTCCACCGTCGATCCGGAAGCCCGGCACGTGCACAAGACCCGCAGTCACCAGCAGGACGGCTTCAAGGCCCACCTGGCCATCGAGCCCGAGACCGGCTTATACACCGCCGTCGCCCTCAGACCCGGCGCCGGGCCCGAGCACCACGAGGCCGCGGTCGGCCTGGAACTGCTCGCCGACGAGGACACCCCACTCGATGCCTTCGGCGACACCGCCTACTCCACCGGCGATGTCCGCCAGACCCTCCACGAGGCCGGGCACCGGCTGTTCCTCAAGCCCGCACCGCTGCGGCCGGCCGTCCCCGGCGGCTTCACCCTCGACGACTTCGCCATCGACACCACAGCCGCCATCGTGACCTGCCCGGCCGGACACACCGTGGCCCTGTCCGACCCCGGCGGGCAGCACCACCAACGCAAAGCCTCCTTCGGCAACTTATGCACCGGATGCCACCTGCGCGAGCGGTGCACCAAAGCCAAGGCCGGACGCATCCTGACCATCCGACCCCACCACGACCTCCAAGCGGCCGCCCGCCACCAGGCCGCCACCGATCCCGACTGGCAGGCCGACTACCGCCGCTGGCGACCTCCGGTCGAACGCGCCGTCGCCTGGCTCGTCCACCACGGCAACCGGCGCCTGCGCTACCGCGGCACCATCAAGAACGACACCTGGCTCCACACCCGAGCCGCCGCCCTCAACCTCCGCCGACTGATCAACCTCGGACTCACCCGCATCGACGGCGCCTGGCACCTCACCCCAGCCACCACATAGCAAAAAGGGGCCATCCGGCCTCCGGCCGGACAGCCCCTCAACAAGATCTTCATCAGTCTTCTAGGGGGTGTTTCGAAACACCCTAGGCGCCTGCCGCCGGCCCGGCATTGAGCTGTTCCGTCCCTCGATCGATGGTGGGGCCGGGCGAAGGGCTCAGCCTCGGCCCGTCAGTGGTGGTTCCACCGCGCGGGCGCGGGTCGATCGTGGGGGTGCGGCGTCGGCGCCGTTCGGGTGTTGGGTGCCGGGTGGGAGGATCGCGTCGGCCGTGTTGACGCGGGGTAGGGCGTAGGGGTGGTACTTGGCCAGCCAGCGGAGCAGCTGTTCGCGGACCGTGACGCGCACCGTCCAGAGGTCGTCCGCGTCCTTCGCGGTGACGAGGGCGCGTACCTCCATGGTGCTGGGGGTGGCGTCGGTGACGTCGAGGCCGTAGTGGCGGCCGTCCCAGGCGGGGCATTCGCGAAGGATGTCGCGGAGTTGGGCGCGCATCTCCTCCACGGGTGCGCTGTGGTCCAGGTGGAGGAAGACCGTGCCGGTCATCTGCGGGCTGCCCCGGGACCAGTTCTCGAACGGCTTGGACGTGAAGTACGAGACCGGCATGGTGATCCGGCGCTCGTCCCAGGTGCGCACGGTCAGGAAGGTCAGCGTGATCTCGTCGACCGTGCCCCACTCGCCGTCCACCACGACCGTGTCACCGAGCCGCACCATGTCGCCGAAGGCGATCTGCAGCCCGGCGAAGAGGTTGCTGAGCGTGGACTGCGCGGCGATACCGGCGACGATGCCGAGGACGCCGGCCGAGGCGAGCAGCGAGGCGCCGGCTGTGCGCATCGCGGGGAACGTCAGCAGCATCGCGGCGACCGCGACCACACCGACGACCGCTGAGACCACGCGCTGGATCAGCGTCACCTGCGTACGGACGCGGCGGACCCGGGCGGGGTCGCGGTGCGCGGCGGCGTAACGGGTGTACGACGTCTCCACTATCGCCGCCGCGGTACGGATCGCCAGCCACGCGGCTGACCCGATGAGCACCAGTGTCAGGATCCGGCCGATGCCGACCGAATAGGACGGGAACAGCCTCGCCTCGCTGTACGAACCTCTCAGCATGGCCGTGCACAGCACGAGCTGGAAGGGGATGCGGCCGCGGCGCAGCAGGCCCCACAGCGGGGTTTCGGGGTGTCGTTCGTCGGCTTGCCGCATCAGCCGGTCGACGCCCCAGCCGATGAGCAGCGTCAGTACGAGCGAGCCGCCGACGACGATCAGCGGGCGCAGTACGTTCTCCATGCCTTCGACCGTAACCGGCACGGGGCCGACATGAACATGTGGTCTCAGCCCCGTCGTATACGCCCTGCCCCCGTATGTCTGTCCTCGTACACCATCTCCCCGCACGCCCTGTCCCATATGCCCTGTTCCTCGTACCGCCGTCCACGGCCGTACCCGCCTCGGTCCGGCGTTGTCAGTCGTGGCTGGCACCATGGGCTCATGAACATCATGCTCTTCCATTCGACCTACGGGCTGCGGCCCGCGGTGCGCGACGCGGCGGACCGGTTGCGTGCGGCGGGACACGAGGTGTGGACGCCCGATCTCTTCGAGGGGCGCACCTTCGAGACCGTGGAGGAGGGCATGGCCTTCAAGGACGAGATCGGCAAGGACGAGTTGCTCAAGCGCGCGATTCTGGCCGCGGCGCCGTACTCGGAGCGGGAGCTCGTGTACGCGGGGTTCTCGTTCGGTGCCGCGATCGCGCAGACGCTCGCGCTCGGCGACGACAAGGCCCGCGGGCTGCTGCTCCTGCACGGCACGTCCGACATCGCTCAGAGCGTGTCGGTGGACGAGCTGCCGGTCCAGCTGCATGTCGCAGAGCCGGACGCCTTCGAGCCCGACGACTGGCTGAGCGCCTGGTATCTCCAGATGGGCAAGGCGGGCGCCGACGTGGAGGTCTACAGATACGTCGGGGCCGGGCACCTCTACACCGACCCCGGCCTGCCGGACTACGACGAGGAGGCCGCCGAGGCCACCTGGCGGGTGGCGCTCGGCTTCCTCGAAAGCCTGTAACAAAGGCCGACAACAAAGGCCGACAACAAAGGCCGACAACAAAGGCCGACAACAAAGGCCGACAACAAAAGCCAGTAGCCGAGTCGGTGAGCCGTGGAGGTGTCAGCCCACCGGGGCGTACACCCGCTCCACCTTCTGCGTGCCGCTGCGCGTGCGGTACGAACGGGCCCAGGACGCCGTCGCGTTCGCGGACGTCCGGTCGGAGAGGACGTAGTAGTCCATCTGCGCCCGGTCGGCGGTGAGGTCCAGAACGCCGTAGCCGTGGCGGTCGGTGTCGACCCAGTGGACGTGCCGGTTGGCGGCGCGGATCACGGGCGAGGCGAGGGCCGAAACCGTGCCCTCGGGGACGTTGACGATGTCGTCGAGGTTGTCGGAGGTGACCGACGTGACGACGAACTCGGTGGCGGCGGAGGCGGACAGCGGGTACGTACCGGCGTTGTACGGCACGTCGTTGGCCCAGGCCATGTGGATGTCGCCGGTGAGGAAGACCGTGTTGCGGATCGCGTTGTCCCGTAGATGCGCGAGCAGTTCGCGGCGGTCGTCGGTGTAGCCGTCCCACTGGTCGGTGTTGAGGGCCAGGCCCTCCTTGGGCAGGCCGAGCAGTTCGGAGAGGGGCTTCAGGAGTTCGGCGGAGAGCGAGCCGATGGCGAACGGCGCGATCATGACCGAGTTGCCGACCAGTCGCCAGGTGGTGTCCGAGGCCTTCAGGCCCGCCTTCAGCCAGTCGAGCTGGGCCCGGCCGGTGAGCGTACGGGCCGGGTCGTCCACCGAGCCGTTTCCGACGGACGCCTGCTGGGAGCGGAACGAGCGCAGGTCCAGCAGCGCGAGGTCGGCCAGCTTGCCGAAGCGCAGCCGGCGGTACGTGGTGCCCTCGATCGCCGGGCGGACCGGCATCCACTCGAAGTAGGCCTGCTTGGCGGCCGACTGGCGGGCGGACCAGGTGCCCTCGGCGCCCTCGGTGTGGTTCTCGGCGCCGCCCGACCAGGCGTCGTTGGCGAGTTCGTGGTCGTCCCATATCGCGATGACCGGGGCTTTGTGGTGGAGCGCCTGGAGGTCGGGGTCGGTCTTGTAGCGCCCGTGCCGCGTGCGGTAGTCGGCGAGCGTGAGGATCTCGTGGGCGGGGGCGTGCGGGCGTACGACCGTGCCGCGGGCCGCGTACTCGCCGGTCGGGTACTCGTAGATGTAGTCGCCCAGATGCAGCCAGGCGTCCAGGTCGCCGCGCGCGGCGAGATGCCGGTACGCCGAGAAGTAGCCGGCCTCCCAGTTGGCGCAGGAGACGACGCCGAAGCGCATCCCGGCCACGGCCGCGTCGTGGGCGGGGGAGGTGCGGGTGCGGGCGGCCGGTGAGTCGGTGCCGCCGCTGGAGAAGCGGAACCAGTAGTCGGTGGCGGGCTTCAGGCCGCGGATGTCCGCCTTGACGGTGTGGTCGGAGGCGGCGGACGCGGTGGTGGAGCCCTTGGCCACGATGGTCGTGAACGCCTTGTCGGAGGCCACGATCCAGGCGACCTCGATGTCCGGGCCGAGCCCGGAGCCGGGTTTCGCCTCGGCCGTGGGCGTCACCCGGGTCCACAGCAGGATGCCGTCCGGCAGCGGGTCACCGGAGGCGACGCCGTGCAGGAACGCGGGGGCCTCGGCGGCGCGGGCCGGCAGCGCTGCGGCGAGCGGAGCCGCGAGCACGGCGGTCGCGGCGGCTGCCTTGACGACCGTACGGCGGCGCGGCGCGGGGGAGTTGGGGCTGAAGTGGGATCTGATGCGACTGGTCACGGCCGATCAGATTACTGATCAGTAAGGCGTTCGGTAAGGCCAAGGACGCGAAGGGCGGGCGAACTTGGAAGAGTTAGCCCGCCCTTACGCCGTGCGTTACCTGGCGACAGCGATACCTGGTGACTCGTTACTTGGTGACTGCGTCACTTGGTGACGCCCGCGTCCTTGAGCGCCGTCTGCCAGTCGGCCACGCTGCTCGGGTTCTCGATCTTCTTGTCGTTGATCTTGATGGTCGGCGTCGAGTCGACGCCCTCGGCGTCGTCGAAGGACTTGCTCATCTTCATCGCCCAGGCGTCGTACGTGCCCTTCTCGACGGCGTCCTGGAACTTCTTGTTGTTCTTCAGCGCGTCCACCGTGTTCGCCACCTCGATCAGGTAGCTGTCCTTGGCGAACTCGTCGGTCGACTCCTCCGGGTGGTACTTCGTCGAGTACAGCGCGGTCTTGTACTCCAGGAACGCGTCGCTGCTCACGTTCAGCGCGGCGCCGAGCGCGCTCAGCGCGTTCTTCGAGCCCTCGCCGCTCAGGCTGCCGTCGAGGAACGTACCGATGGTGAAGGAGAGCTTGTAGTCGCCGTCCTTCATACCCTTGTTGACGGTCTCTCCGACGGTCTGCTCGAAGGTGGCGCAGGCCGGGCAGCGCGGGTCCTCGTAGAGGTGGACCGTGTTGTCCGTCTTGGACTCGCCGATCACGACGGTCGTGCCGTTCGTGCCGCTGGTGTTGGCGGGGGCGACCACCTTCGCGTCGGCGGCCGCGTTCCACTTCGAGGGCTCGTTGTTCTGTACGACGGCGTAGCTGATTCCGCCGGCTATCGCGAGGACGGCGACGATCGACCCCGCGACGATGACCTGCCGCTTGACCTTGGCACGCTTGGCCTCGCGCTCGCGCTCGATGCGCAGCCGCTCACGGGCAGCCGACTTCGCGGCCTGGCTGTTCCTCTTGCTCATGATCGTGTTCTCCGTGGTGATGACAGGTGGCTGTGGACTGTCGTGCTCAGGCGAAAACGGCCGAGCAGGGCGGTCCACGCCGTCCCAGGGAGTGCACGAAGAGCCGCGTACGCATGACGGCGACCCGGAGGGTGGGGCGGGGCAGGGGGCGCACGGGAGTGAGGCGTACGGTCACCGCGGCGACCGCGAGCATCAGCGGCCGGAAGGTTGCCGCGGCCACCGCGCCCAGGACCTGGGCCAGCGCCCGCTCGCCGCGCCGCAGCCAGGCGGCCGCGAGCAGGCCCACACCGATGTGCGCGCCGAGCAGCAGCCAGGCGGCCGCCGGGTCGGCGTGCGCGAGCAGGGCGGCGGCACGGTCACCGTCGCCGACTGTCACCCTGGCCAGCGGAGCGCCGACCTCCCCGCCGCACAGGACGTCGAGGCCGACGGAGCGCAGCGGGCCCGTTACCGGGCCGCCCGCCCTGCCGTAGCAGGCGTGCTGGCCCGTGGTGAACAGCGTGTCGGCGGCCAGCTCCAGCGGGATCAGCAGGGCGGCGATCCGCCCGAAGCCGCGCTCGCGGCCCGCCAGTGCGTAGGAGAGGACGAACACGGTGGCGGCTGTCACGGCCACCGTGCTCAGCGGCAGCGGGACCCGGGACAGCAGCACGTGCGACGTGGTGCTGAGCGTCACGACGAGTGCCGTGAACAGCGCCGCGCGCACGGCTCTGAGCTGGGTCCCGGTTATGTCCATAGCGCTGGAGAGTGTGTCATGTAGTCCTGTAAGGGACCCCTAAAGGGGACCTGTGAGTTGTCGGGTGGCTACAGACCTGGAATCCGCCCGTTACGGAACAGATCCACGAAGATCTGGTGGTCGGCACGTGCGCGTGCCCCATACGCATGCGCGAAGTCCACAAGAAGGTCGCCGAAGCTGTCCTCGTCGGCCGCGATCGCCGCGTCGATGGCCCGCTCCGTGGAGAACGGCACCAGCTCCGAGTGGCCGCTCTCGTCGTCCGCCGCCGAGTGCATGGTGGCGGTGGCCCGGCCCAGGTCGGCGATGACCGCCGCGATCTCCTCCGGGTCGTCGATGTCGCCCCAGTCCAGGTCCACCGCGTACGGCGAGACCTCGGCGACCAGCTGGCCCGCGCCGTCCAGCTCGGTCCAGCCGAGCCACGGGTCGGCGTGTGCCTGGAGGGCGCGCTGCGAGATCACCGTGCGGTGGCCCTCGTGCTGGAAGTACTCGCGGATCGAGGAGTCCGTGATGTGCCGGGAGACGGCCGGGGTCTGGGCCTGCTTGATGTAGATCACCACATCGTTCTCCAGGGCGTCGCTGTTGCCCTCCAGAAGGATGTTGTACGAGGGCAGGCCCGCCGAGCCGATGCCGATGCCGCGGCGGCCCACGACGTCCTTCACCCGGTACGAGTCCGGGCGGGCCAGGGACGACTCCGGCAGCGTCTCCAGGTAGCCGTCGAAGGCCGCCAGGACCTTGTAGCGGGTGGCCGCGTCCAGCTCGATGGAGCCGCCGCCCGGCGCGAAGCGGCGCTCGAAGTCGCGGATCTCGGTCATCGACTCGAGCAGCCCGAAGCGGGTCAGCGAGCGCGCGTCACGCAGCGCGTCCAGGAGCGGGCCCTCGGCCGTGTCCAGCGTGAAGGGCGGCACCTCGTCGCTCTTGGCACCGGTCGCGAGGGCGTGGATCCGCTCCCGGTAGGCGGCCGCGTAGGTCCGTACGAGACCCGTGATCTGCTCGTCGCTCAGCGCCTTCGCGTAGCCGATCAGGGCCACGGAGGCCGCGAGGCGTTTGAGGTCCCAGGTGAAGGGGCCGACGTACGCCTCGTCGAAGTCGTTCACGTTGAAGATCAGGCGGCCCTGGGCGTCCATGTACGTGCCGAAGTTCTCCGCGTGCAGGTCACCGTGGATCCACACGCGCGAGGTGCGCTCGTCCAGGTACGGCCCGCCCCGCTTCGACCCGAAGCCGATGTCGGCGGTCAGGTCGTGGTAGAAGAGGCCGGCCGTGCCCCGGTAGAAGGCGAACGCGGAGGCCGCCATCTTCCGGAACTTCACGCGGAACGCGGCCGGATCTGCGGCCAGCAGTTCGCCGAAGGCAGTGTCGAAGACGGCGAGAATCTGTTCGCCGCGTTGCTCGGCGCTGAGCTGCGGATCCGACATCGCGGGGTGCCTCCTGGTGCAGGTCGTGCATGACGAATGGGACGAATATGCCGTCCGCCGGGAACGGATGTCTCCGTCCCCGTCCAACGGACGAAGGTACTCGGGAGTGCCCGTTTCCCCCGCATGAAGGTACGGGGGAGAGGCCTCCGAGTGTCAGTGCCGAGGCATAGACTTCGACGCTGTCCCCCAGACTGTCGGCAGCCTGTGGGAAGTCCGTCGACGACTGTTTGCCTTGGAGGCCGAAGCCGTGTCAAAGCCGCCGTTCACGCACCTGCACGTCCATACCCAGTACTCGCTGCTGGACGGTGCCGCGCGGCTGAAGGACATGTTCAATGCCTGCAATGAGATGGGCATGACGCACATCGCGATGAGCGACCACGGCAACCTGCACGGGGCGTACGACTTCTTCCACTCGGCGACGAAGGCCGGGGTGACGCCGATCATCGGGATCGAGGCGTATGTGGCGCCGGAGTCGCGGCGCAACAAGCGCAAGATCCAGTGGGGGCAGCCGCACCAGAAGCGCGACGATGTGTCGGGTTCGGGTGGTTACACGCACAAGACGATCTGGGCGGCGAACAAGACGGGGCTGCACAACCTCTTCAAGCTCTCCTCGGACGCGTATGCGGAGGGGTGGCTGCAGAAGTGGCCGCGGATGGACAAGGAGACCATCTCCCAGTGGTCGGAGGGGCTGATCGCCTCCACGGGGTGTCCCTCGGGTGAGTTGCAGACCCGTCTTCGGCTCGGTCAGCAGGAAGAGGCTCTGAAAGCGGCTGCCGAGTACCAGGACATCTTCGGCAAGGATCGGTATTTCCTGGAGTTGATGGACCACGGCATCGAGATCGAGCGGCGGGTGCGTGACGGGCTGCTGGAGATCGGCAGGAAGCTCGGCATTCCGCCGCTGGTGACGAATGACTCGCATTACACGTACGCGCATGAGTCGACGGCGCATGATGCGCTGCTGTGCATCCAGACCGGCAAGAACCTCTCCGACCCGGACCGTTTCCGCTTCGACGGCACCGGCTACTACCTCAAGTCGACCGACGAGATGTACGCCATCGACTCCTCCGACGCCTGGCAGGAGGGCTGCGCCAACACCCTTCTGGTCGCCGAGCAGATCGACACCACCGGCATGTTCGAGAAGCGCGACCTCATGCCCAAGTTCGACATCCCCGACGGCTTCACCGAAGTCACCTGGTTCCAGGAGGAAGTCCGGGTCGGCATGAACCGCCGCTACCCGGGCGGCGTCCCCGAAGACCGCCAGAAGCAGGCGGAGTACGAGATGGACGTCATCATCCAGATGGGGTTCCCGGGCTACTTCCTCGTCGTCGCCGACTTCATCATGTGGGCCAAGAACAACGGCATCGCGGTCGGCCCCGGCCGAGGCTCCGCGGCCGGCTCGATCGTCGCGTACGCGATGGGGATCACCGACCTCGACCCCATCGAGCACGGCCTGATCTTCGAGCGGTTCCTCAACCCCGAGCGTGTCTCCATGCCCGATGTCGACATCGACTTCGACGAGCGTCGGCGCGTCGAGGTGATCAGGTACGTGACGGAGAAGTACGGCGCCGACAAGGTCGCCATGATCGGCACGTACGGCAAGATCAAGGCGAAGAACGCCATCAAGGACTCCGCGCGCGTGCTGGGTTACCCGTACGCGATGGGCGACCGGCTCACCAAGGCCATGCCAGCCGACGTCCTCGGCAAGGGCATCGACCTCAACGGCATCACCGACCCCTCGCACCCGCGCTACAGCGAGGCCGGCGAGATCCGCGGGATGTACGAGAACGAGCCGGACGTGAAGAAGGTCATCGACACCGCCAAGGGCGTCGAAGGTCTGGTCAGGCAGATGGGTGTGCACGCGGCCGGCGTGATCATGTCCAGCGAACCCATCGTCGACCACGCCCCGATCTGGGTGCGGCACACGGACGGCGTGACCATCACGCAGTGGGACTATCCCCAGTGCGAGTCGCTGGGCCTGCTGAAGATGGACTTCCTGGGCCTGCGCAACCTGACCATCATGGACGACGCCATCAAGATGGTGAAGGCCAACAAGGGCATCGACCTGGAGATGCTCTCCCTCCCGCTGGACGACCCCAGGACCTTCGAACTGCTCTGCCGCGGTGACACGCTCGGCGTCTTCCAGTTCGACGGCGGCCCGATGCGCTCGCTGCTCCGCCAGATGCAGCCCGACAACTTCGAGGACATTTCCGCCGTCTCGGCCCTCTACCGGCCGGGCCCGATGGGCATGAACTCGCACACGAACTACGCCGAGCGCAAGAACGGCCGCCAGGAGATCACGCCGATCCACCCGGAGCTCGAAGAGCCCCTGAAGGAGACGCTGGGCCTGACCTACGGCCTGATCGTGTACCAGGAGCAGGTGCAGAAGGCCGCGCAGATCATCGCCGGTTACTCGCTCGGTGAGGCCGACATCCTGCGCCGCGTGATGGGCAAGAAGAAGCCCGACGAGCTGGCGAAGAACTTCTCCATTTTCCAGGCCGGTGCGAAGAAGAACGGCTACTCCGACGCGGCGATCCAGGCCCTGTGGGACGTTCTGGTCCCGTTCGCCGGATACGCGTTCAACAAGGCGCACTCATCGGCGTACGGCCTGGTCACCTACTGGACGGCATATCTCAAGGCGAACTATCCGGCCGAGTACATGGCGGCGCTGCTGACCTCGGTGAAGGACGACAAGGACAAGTCGGCGGTCTATCTCAACGAGTGCCGGCGCATGGGTATCCGGGTGCTGCCGCCCAATGTGAACGAGTCCGAGCAGAACTTCGCCGCGCAGGGCGACGACGTGATCCTCTTCGGCCTCTCCGCGGTCCGCAACGTCGGCACCAACGTGGTCGAGTCGATCATCCGCAGCCGCAAGGCCAAGGGGAAGTACGCCTCCTTCCCCGACTACCTCGACAAGGTCGAGGCCGCCGCCTGCAACAAGCGCACCACCGAATCGCTGATCAAGGCGGGCGCGTTCGACACCATGGGCCACACCCGCAAGGGGTTGACCGCCCAGTACGAGCCGATGATCGACAACGTCGTGGCCGTCAAGCGCAAGGAGGCCGAGGGACAGTTCGACCTCTTCGGCGGCATGGGCGAACAGGACACCAGCGAGCCCGGCTTCGGCCTCGACGTCGAGTTCACCACCGACGAGTGGGAGAAGACCTACCTCCTGGCCCAGGAGCGGGAGATGCTCGGCCTGTACGTCTCCGACCACCCGCTCTTCGGCCTGGAACACGTGCTGTCCGACAAGGCCGACGCGGGCATCGGACAGCTCACCGGCGGCGACTACTCCGACGGCTCGATCGTCACCATCGGCGGCATCATCTCCGGCCTCCAGCGCAAGATGACCAAACAGGGCAACGCCTGGGCGATCGCCACGGTCGAGGACCTCGCCGGCTCCATCGAGTGCATGTTCTTCCCCGCCACCTACCAGCTCGTCTCCACCCAACTCGTCGAGGACGCCGTGGTGTTCGTCAAGGGACGCCTCGACAAACGCGAGGACGTACCCCGCCTCGTCGCCATGGAACTACAGGTCCCGGATCTGTCGAACGCCGGCACCAACGCGCCCGTGATCCTCACCATCCCGGCGCTCAAGGTCACCCCGCCCATGATCAGCCGGCTCGGCGAGATCCTCAGCCATCACAAGGGCGAGAGCGAGGTGCGGATCAAGCTCCAGGGCCCGAGCAAGACCACGGTGCTGCGGCTCGACCGGCACCGGGTGAAACCGGATCCCGCGCTCTTCGGCGACCTGAAGGTGCTGCTCGGACCGTCCTGCCTGGCCGGGTGAAAATCCCGGCGGAATACGTGAGTTGAAGCACCAAGGGGCGCGCCCGCGCAGGGCGCGCCCCTTTTTTTTTGCGTTTACCGGTTCGCCTGTCCCGGTGGTCAGTTGTGGCCGAACTTCTTCTGCCGTTTGGCCCCACCGGCGAACTGGGCAGGACCGGTCGACGGGCTCGGCTCCGCGGACCCCATCCGCTCGGCGCCGCGCTCGGCCGCCTGTTCATGTCCGCGGTCCTGTTCGCCGGCCTGCTTGCGGTTCTTGTTCTTGGCCATGGTGATTTCCTCCTACGGGGGATTCAAGGGCCAGGGACGGGATCAGATTCACATAGGCTGACAAGTGGCGCATTTCAGAGAATTACCGTGCGTAATAAGCCCTGTCGGTGAGTGATATTCCGATCCGCCACGCCGAAGATCGAGTTCCGGCCGTTAACCTCCGCGCCGTCGGGCAGACTCGAAGGAAACCCGAACCCCGAAGCAAACCTCCCGGAAAGAGGGTGGATCGAGTGGACCGCTGCATCGTCCTGGTGGACGCCGGGTATCTGCTCGGAGCCGCCGCCAGTCTCCTCGCCGGGGAGCCTTCGCGATCCCGGATCACCGTCGATCATTCGGCCCTGATCCAAGGGCTGCGCGAGCGCGCCGAGTCCGACACGGAGCGCCCTCTGTTGCGCATCTACTGGTTCGACGGTGCCCCCGACCGCGTACCGCAGCCGGAACACCGCAGGCTCCGGGTGATGCCGCGGGTGACGGTCCGCCTGGGTGCGCTGACCCGCAGCGACGGGCGGTGGGCGCAGAAGGGCGTCGACGCCGCCATGCACGCCGAGCTCACGGAACTGGCGCGCAACCGTGCCTGCTCCGACGTCGTGCTGGTCACCGGCGACGGGGATCTGCTGCCCGGCATGATGGCCGCCAAGGAACACGGGGTCGCCGTGCACCTGTGGGCCGTGCAGGCCGCCGACGGCGACTACAACCAGTCGGAGGATCTCGTCGCCGAGGCCGACGAGCGGCGCGTGCTCGACCGGATCTGGATCACCAAGGCCGTGCGGGCCAAGGACCTCGGCGGCATCTGTGCGCCGCCCCCCGTTCCCCGGCCCGAGATCGCCGCGATCCTCTCGGCGCCGCTTCCCGAGTCCGCGCTGCCCGCCACGGGCGAGCGGCCCTCGCGGGAGGACCAGCACGCGCACACTCACTCGCACGTGCAGGCGGCCGCGAGTGAGAACGGTACGGAGGAGCGGGCGCCGGCCACCAAGGGCGTGCCCACACCGAAGGATCTGGCCGCCCTGCGCGCGCCCGGCCCGCAGGCCACGCGGCACCCCGCGGACGCGACCCTGCGCTGGTCCTCCGACAAGGGCTGGGTCGACCGGCCCGGGACCGCCGCCGAGTCCGCGGAGGCCGCCCTGCTGCCGACGCTCGCGCAGCTCACCACGGCCGAGCAGCGGTGGGCCGATCGTGAGGAGGACATCACGACGGTGGGCGGCGATCCGTACGAGGTCGGGCAGGTGTTCGCGCGGCGGTGGATGGAGCGGCTGTCGGACCCGGCGCAGCTGCAGAAGCTGTCCACGATGTATCCGAGGGTGCCGCACCGGATCGACGGGGAACTGCTGCGGTACGCGGCCCGGTTCGGGCTGCTCGCCCACAAGGACGACCAGATCGACGAGCACGACCGGTATGCGATCCGGGCCGGGTTCTGGCGGGAGATCGACGTACGGACCGCTGCGGAACACGCTCCCGCGGGGGAGTAGGGGGTCGGCTGAGGTTGGTTCGGTGCGGGTCGGCGAGCGTTGTGTGTGAGCTGCGGGTCCGTGGGGGCTGGGCGCGCCCACGATGGGGGTCCCCCCGCTCGAGCGAAGCCGAGAGTGGGGGAGGAGCCGCACAACGTCACAGCCCCGCGCCCCGCCCCTGAAGGGGCACGACCCAGCGTCGTTGACCGCGGGTGGTGGGGGTTGAGCGTGCCCACGATGGGGGTTCCCCCGCTCGAGCGAAGCCGAGAGTGAGGGAGGAGCCGCACAATGTCACAGCCCGGCGCCCCTTGCGGGGTCGATATCGGGCGTATGCCCGCCCCGGGCATCGCTCCGGGGCCGGGACCCCGTACTCTCAATCCTCGTGAGTACGCGTACCGCACAGGCAGTCCGGAACGGGCACGGTGGGGATGTCGTGTGCGCGGTGCGGGATCTGACCAAGACGTATCCGGCGGTGCGCGGGCGGCGCGGAACACCCGGTACGCCCGAGGTTCGGGCCACCGACGGGGTACGGATCGACATCAGGCGCGGCGAGATCTTCGGGCTGCTCGGTCCGAACGGCGCCGGCAAGACCACCCTCGTACGGCAGCTGACCGGGCTGATGCGCCCCGACCGCGGCAGCGTCGAGATCCTCGGGCACGACATCGTGCGCCACCCCGAGCGGGCGGCACGGATCCTCGCGTACCTCGGGCAGGAGTCCACCGCGCTCGACGAGCTGACGGTGTCGCTCGCCGCGGAGACCACCGGGCGGCTGCGCGGGCTCGACGTGCGCAGCGCGCGGGCCGAGCGGGACACGGTTCTCGAGGAGCTGGGGCTCACGGCCCTGGCCGCGCGCCCGCTGAAGAAGCTGTCCGGCGGGCAGCGCAGGCTCGCCTGCTTCGCCACCACGCTCGTCGGCGCGCGGCCGCTCCTCGTCCTCGACGAGCCGACCACCGGCATGGACCCCGTCGCGCGCCGTGCCGTCTGGGGCGCCGTCGACCGGCGCCGGGCCGAGCACGCGACGACGGTCCTCCTGGTCACCCACAACGTCATCGAGGCGGAGACGGTCCTCGACCGGGTCGCCGTGCTCGACAAGGGCCGCGTCATCGCCTGCGACACCCCCTCCGGGCTGAAGGAGACGGTCGCCGGCGAGGTGCGCCTCGAACTCCTCTGGCGCGAGCGCGCCCCCCTCGACGTCCCCGAGGTCGCCGCGCTTCGCGACCGCGCCGTAGAGTCGGGGCGCCGCTGGTCGCTGAGGCTGGCCCCCGAGGAGGCTCGCGCGGCCGTCGCAGCCGTCACCGGCGGCGCCGCCTTCGCGGCCCTGGACGACTTCACGCTCGCCACGCCGAGCCTGGAGGACGTGTACCTGGCGCTGGGCGGCAGCACCGGAAACGTACGGGGGTTGGTCAAGGCATGAGCGCAGCGGCCTCCGCAGCCGTACGGAACACGTGCGGACAGAACAGGTGCGGACGCGACACGTGCAGACGGAACAGGTACAGGACGACAGCCGAAGCGAACAGGAGCCGCTCGACGTGAGTGTCGTACCCGCCGAGGTCCTGCCCGGCGCAGCCCGCGCGGACGGGAGCCCGGCCGTGGACACCGAGGACGGTGTCCGCGCCGTCGCCGGACTCGGACCGCGTGCGCGGCTGTGGCCGGCACTGGCCGCCGTGTACCGGGCACAGCTCTCCCGGGCCCGGGTGGCGCGGATCCCGCTGCTGTTCGTGGCCACCTTCCAGTCCATCGGGATCATGGTCCTGATGCGCGGGGTGGTGGACGGCGGGCGCGAGGCGCAGGCCGTGGTGGCCGGTTCGTCGGTCCTCGTGGTCGCGTTCGTCGCGCTCAACCTGCTCGCCCAGTACTTCGGGCAGCTGCGTGCCAGCGGCGGCCTCGACCACTACGCGACACTGCCTGTGCCGCCCGCCGCCGTCGTGCTGGGCGCGGCGGCCGCGTACGCCTCCTTCACCGTGCCCGGGACCCTCGTCACCGCCGTGGTCGGCAGTGTGCTCTTCGGGCTGCCGCTGACGCACCTGTGGATCCTCGCCGCGGTGATCCCGCTCGCGGGCGCGGCGCTCGCCGGGCTCGGGGCGGCGCTGGGTCTGCTCGCGCCGCGGCCCGAACTCGCCACGCTGCTTGGTCAGTTGGGGATGTCCGCGGTGCTGCTGCTCGGGGTGCTGCCGCCGGACCGGCTGCCTGCGGTCATCCAGTACGCGCGTGACCTGCTGCCCTCCACATACGGCGTCGAAGCCTTCGGGCTGACCTTCGGGGCGAACCCCGACTGGGGTGTGGTCCTGCTCGACCTCGCCGTGTGCGCGGGTGTCGGGGTCGTTTCGCTGGCCGTCGCGACCTGGGCCTATCGCCGGGCGGCCGTCCGGTGACGCGGCTGACAGGCAGGCCTGGCACGATGGCAGAGTGACCGCACCGCTGACTCCGCCTCCGCCCCCGCACAACCAGCCTCCGCACGACCTGTGGCAGGCGCCGCCCACCGGTGGTGCGCTCGGCCTCGCCGGTTATCAGGAGGACGGCCCCGGGATGAAGACCGAAATACGCGAGGCCGCCGTCATCACGGTCGCGATGGCGCTCGGTGGGGTGCTGCTCGGAGTGCTGTGGTGGTGGCTGGCGCCGCATGTGCCGCTGGTCTCGGACGCGGAGACGGTCTTCCTCCAGGACACGGAGGGGGAGCAGGCCGTCGGGGTGGACGGCACGTTCATCCTGCTCGCGCTCGGGTTCGGCCTGGTCAGCGCACTGGTCGTCTTTCTCATACGTCGCCGCGGCGGCATCCCGCTCGTCATCGCGCTCACCCTCGGCGGCATCCTCGGCTCCCTGCTCGCCTGGCGCCTCGGCATCTGGCTGGGCCCCGAGCAGGACGTGGCGGCCCACGCCAAGGAGGTCGGCAAGGGCGTCACCTTCGACGCACCCTTGGAACTCAACGCCAAGGGTGCCCTACTGGCCTGGTCCCTCGGGGCCCTCGTGGTCCACCTGGGCCTGATGGCATTGTTCGCTCCGCGGGACCCGGACCCGTACCAGCAGAACCAATACCCTCCGGCTCCGCCGACTTCATAAGGGGCGCGGGGCGGTGACATTGTGCGGCTCCGCCGCCGGGGTGCGACCAGCCCCACGACCCCAGCCGAACATCAAACCCAGCGGAGCGTCACCGCCGAACCCGCGGAGCGCTACGCAGGCCGGTGCCCGTGGTTGGACCGCCCCTTCTTGACCCGCCATTTCCGCTTACGCGTCTTCTTGGACATGTCCTCCGTGCTTAACGGAGAACCTCGCATCCGTCGAGACCTCACGCACGGCCAACAGGCGCCAACACCGCGTCCGTGAGTTTGGCCAAGTCCTCCGGAGCGAGCTCGACCTCAAGCCCTCGGCGCCCCGCCGAGACACAGATCGTGGCGTGGGCCGAGGCCGACGAATCCAACACCGTACGGAGCTTCTTCCGCTGGCCGAGCGGAGAAATGCCCCCGCGCACATACCCGGCGGAGCGCTCCGCGGCGGCCGGATCGGCCATCGCGGCCCGCTTGCCTCCCACCGCCGCGGCCAGCGCCTTCAGGTCGAGCGAACCCGCCACGGGCACCACGGCGACCGTGAGCTCACCGTCGACGTCCGCGACCAGCGTCTTGAAGACCCGCTCCGGAGAGACGCCCATCGCCTCGGCCGCCTCCTCGCCGTACGAGGGATGCGACGGGTCGTGCTCATAGGCGTGGACCGTGAACTCGACCCCCGCCGCGGCAAGCGCGACGGTCGCGGGCGTCCCGCCCGCCTGCTGCTTCTTCGACTTCTTCGCCAAGAGACCTACGCCTTACGTCAGTTGAGGCTTACCTCAGTCAGGACCTGCCTCAAGACCCACCTCGGTCAAGACTCACGTCAGTTGAGACTCGTCGGCCCCCGCGTCAGCTCCGACGCGGGCAGCGACGGCAGATTACGGATGATCGCGGTCTCCGCACGCAGCAGTGTCAGCTCCTCCCGGAGCCGGGACGCCGTGTCCGGGGCCTGGAGAAGCCGCTGCTTCGCCGGCACGTCGAGCATCGCCGCGGCCGCGACCAGGTACGAGACGACGGCCGGTTCGTCCGGCAGATCGGCCCCGGTCGACAGGGACCGCTCCCGCGCACCCGCCAGCCGCTTCTGGTACTGCCGGAAAGCCCGCAGCACCCCCTCGGCCAGCGCCCCCGCCTCCTCGCCGGGCTCCTCCGCCAGCTCCTCCAGCTCGGCCATCAGGTAGGCCCCGGAGGAGTCCACGGAGAGCAGCCGCACCCGGGTCGTCCCGGTGGCCAGTACCTCGAAGCTGCCGTCGGCCCGCTCCCGGATGGTCGCGGCGTCCGCGACGCACCCCACGTCGTGGAAGGCCTTCGTCGGATCGTCGCCGAAGCCGGCCGCGGGCCCGCGCCGCAGTACGGCCGTCTGGTCCGGCATGCCGGGCGAGCTGGGCGCGACCTCGTGGCCGTCGCGGATGGCGACGACGGCGAACCGGCGCGGCTCGTCCTCGGGAGTCTTCATCAGATCCCGCATCATGGCGCGATAGCGCTCCTCGAAGACGTTCAGGGGCAGCACGAGCCCGGGGAACAGCACCGAGTTCAGGGGGAAGAGGGGGAGCCGGACGGTGGTCACGACGCGAAAGCCTAGTGGTCGCCGGAGGTAGCGCGTCCGCCGCGGTCACTCCGTGGATACGGAAGGTCCGCGGCGCGTAGTTTCAGGGGCAGTCCCGAGGCCACTTCGAGCCTTATTCCGTCGCGCAGTTCGAGGAACTGGCCGAGCGGATCGTCCGAGACCCGGTCCCAGGGGAACGAGGTGGCGTACGGCCCGATCAGGCGCAGCTGTTCCAGCGCGTCCTCCCAGCGTTCGAGGCGGATCAGCACGTAGGTGAGCAGGTTGCGGACCTCCGCGGGCCACGGGTCGGCGGCCGCGTACTCCTCGGACACGGCGATCGCGAGGTCGGCCGCCGCGTGCAGCCGATCGCTCGGCACGACGGTCCTGCCGCCCTCGGTCAGGTACGCGAAGGCCGCGCGCACCGGCAGCGCCTGGACGAGGGAGCCGGGCAGCGCGTCCTGCGCGGCCCGCTCGGCGAAGTCGAAGCACTCGCGGTGCGAGCCGTACCAGGCGGCGGACAGGTACTTCAGGGCGGCCACATGGCAGCCGTAGTGGTGCGGGGAGCGGCGCACGGCCTCGCCCCAGAGCTGCTCGAACTCGGTGTGCGGCACGTTCGTGCCCCGCGCGTGGTCGAGCGCGATCCGCCACGGCACCGGGTCGCGCGGGTCGCCCTCGGCGGCCGCGGAGATCAGCGGCGACACCTGGCGCAGCAGCTCGGCACGGGCCGGCGACTCCCAGCCCCGGCACACCTCGAGTTCGGCCTTGACCAGCAGCGAGTCCGGGTCGTGCGGGGCTGCCGACCGCCACTCGTCGAACCACTCGGCCCGGGAGCGCGCGAAGGCGGCGAGGCGCGTCGCGTAGCGGTCCCGGTTCTCCCACTCGGCGGCCTCCCGGGTGGTGGCGAGCAGCTTGGCGGCGGGCCCGTACTCGCCCCGGCCCGCGGCGACCAGCGCGGGACCGAGCCGCTCGTCGGGGGCGTCGAGCAGCACTTCGTCGTCCGTGGGCAGACCGGTGGCGAGACGTGAGGTGTTCCGTGCCATCCGGACCGTACGGATGAGGGCGCGCAGTAATGCCATGGTGCCCTGTTCCCCCCTGCGCCTGAACCGGCGCCGCTCTCGCGGGCCGGGTGCTCGCCGTCTTGGCCGCTCAATCAATTGATGGTTGCGGTCTGAAGACAGCTGAAATGAGCCAATGGTTGCACCCGTCCAGGAAGCAGTTCAGCCTCTGCGCAGCAGCCTCGTCGCGCCCGCCGCCACCGTCGTCGCCAGGACCCAGCCCAGCAGGATCACCGCCGCGCCCAGCCACTGCCAGCCGCCGCGCAGCTGCCAGTAGCCGGCCTGGCCGAGGTCGATGACCGGCAGGAGCAGGTCCAGGGCGAACAGCGACGGGTTCCACGGCGGATGCTCGCCGCTCTTGAGCGGCGGATGGTCGGCGTGCCGGAAGGCGATCGAGGTGGCCGCCCACAGCACCGCCATCCAGACGGCGGCCCGACCCGGCCGGTACCCGTAGGCGACCGTCCAGTCCTGCGCGTACCCCCAGAGCTTGGCGGCGATCGGCAGGTTCTCGCGTCTGTGCCGCTGCTTGGCGAGCAGCACCTCGCGCGCGTCCTCGTCCTCGCCGCCGTTGCGCAGCACGGTGGCCAGCCGCTCGTACGGCTCCGGGTTGTACTCCGGGGTCGCCGCGGCCACCCACTCCAGGCGCCTGGTCAGCGGGAACGGGCCGCGCGGCACCAGGTTCTCGTACTGGAAGCCGCCCATCTGCAGCTGGCCCGCGCCCGGCCAGCTGTCCGCCTGGTCGACCAGGTTGACCACCCGCGCCCCGTTCAGCACGACCCGCCCCCGCTGCGGCCTCTCGCCCTGGAAACGCAGCTCGGGCGCCTGGACGCGGCGCAGCGAGATCTCCTGGTCGTGTTGCAGGGTGAAGCGTGCCTGTCCGAAGTCCACGGCGTCCCCGAACCGGCCGTCGTCGAGCCGGATCCCGCCCTCGCTCTCGAACCGCTGCACGCGCGTGCCGCGCGCCGGTGTCCGGCCGCTCGTCTGCAGGGGATTGCTGACGCCCGCCGGGGTCATGTACAGCGTCCGCCCGACGGTCAGTTGCGGGGCGTTCAGCGCGATGCGCGAGTACGGATTGGCCAGCCTGCTGCCGCGCAGGCTGAGGGAGACGCCGACCGTGGCGCCGCGCAGGCTCAGCTCGCCGTGCGACTCCAGCATCTCGGCCTGGAGGTCCTGGCCCACGGTCATCCCGTCGCCGGTGATGGAGCGGCCGCGCCGGTCCCGGTAGACGATGGCCTGGTTGAGCAGCAGATCCGTGCCGATGTGCGCGTCGGTGAGGCGTACGCCGTTGTGGAAGCGGCAGCGCGGCAGATGCAGGTCGCCCTCGGTGTGCAGCCGGGCCGCCTCCAGACGCGGCACCGAGCAGTCCACCAGTCGCACGGTCGTGAACCTGGCCTCGGGCAGCAGGATCTCCTTCTCGAACCGGCAGCCCTTCATCTCGACGTACGGCACGACCGTGCCGCCCGCGAGGTCGAACACGTCGATGATCTGGACGCCGGTCAGCTTGAGGGACGAGACGCGGCCGTCGAGCGCGGGCGGTCCGTCCAGCAGCAGCCAGGCCATGATCCGGGCCCGCACGCTGCGCTCGGGGCCCCACGGATGGCCGCCGTGCGGATCGTCCATGATCGAGTCGCCGGCACGCAGGTCGTACACGCTGCCGTTGCGGAACGCCTGCCACATGCCGGCCTCGGCGGCGGTCAGGTCGTCGGGCAGGTCTCCGGCGAGGGTGCCGGCACCCTGGGTCACGGTTCTTCCCTCTCTCCCCTGTTACTCGCGGGTTTCATACAGTCGTTCAGGTGATTCCCGCTGGGTGACGCCCCGAACGCCAACCGTGAGGGCGATCTTCCGGAACACGTAACAGCCGCGAAATCGGGCCACGCCCGGACGCGGACGCCAGTCCTGTCCCAGCGCCCGGCGCCCAGCCTGTATCAACGACTGATACAGGCGTCCGGCGCCCGATCCCGGTCTGAGAGAATTGCCTGTGTGATCTCCCGAATCGATCTGCGCGGCGACGCCCTCCCCGAGGGCTCCGCCCTGCGCGACCTGCTGCCCCGAGCCGACTTCGACGTATCAGCCGCCCTGGAGAAGGTGCGTCCGATCTGCGAGGCCGTGCATCATCGGGGCGACGCGGCGCTGATCGACTACGCGGAGAGGTTCGACGGCGTACGGCTCGACCAGGTGCGCGTGCCCGCGGCGGCGCTCACCCGGGCCCTGGACGAGCTCGACCCGGCCGTCCGCGCGGCCCTGGAGGAGTCCATCCGCCGCGCCCGCATCGTCCACCGCGAGCAGCGCCGCACCACGCACACCACTCAGGTCGTGCCCGGCGGCTCGGTCACCGAGAAGTGGGTGCCGGTCGAGCGGGTCGGGCTGTACGCGCCCGGCGGCCGGTCCGTCTACCCGTCCTCCGTGATCATGAACGTGGTCCCGGCGCAGGAGGCCGGCGTCGGCTCGATCGCGCTCGCCTCTCCGGCCCAGTCGGACTTCGGCGGTCTGCCGCACCCCACGATCCTGGCCGCCTGTGCGCTGCTCGGCGTCGACGAGGTGTACGCGGTCGGCGGCGCCACGGCCGTCGCGATGTTCGCGTACGGCACCGAGTCCTGCGCGTCCGCCAACATGGTCACCGGCCCCGGCAACATCTGGGTCGCCGCCGCCAAGCGCTACTTCACCGGCAAGATCGGCATCGACACCGAGGCCGGCCCGACCGAGATCGCGGTCCTCGCGGACGAGACCGCCAGTCCGGTGCACGTGGCATCCGACCTGATCAGCCAGGCAGAACACGACCCGCTCGCGGCAGCCATCCTCGTCACCGACTCGGTCGCGCTGGCCGACGCGGTGGAGAAGGAGCTGGAGCCGCAGGTCGCGGCCAGCAAGCACGTCGAGGACCGGATCGTCCCGGCGCTGAACGGCAGGCAGTCCGCGATCGTGCTGGTCGACGGCGTCGACGAGGGCCTGCGGGTCGTCGACGCGTACGGCGCCGAGCACCTGGAGATCCAGACGGCGGACGCCGCCGCGGTCGCGGACCGCGTGAAGAACGCCGGCGCGATCTTCGTCGGCCCCTGGGCGCCCGTGTCGCTGGGCGACTACGCGGCCGGTTCCAACCACGTACTCCCGACCGGTGGTTGCGCCTGCCACTCCTCGGGCCTGTCGGTCCAGTCCTTCCTGCGCGGGATCCACATCGTCGACTACACGCGCGACGCCCTCGCGGAGGTGGCGCACCATGTGGTGACGCTCGCGGAGGCGGAGGACCTGCCGGCGCACGGCGCGGCGATCAAGGCCCGTTTTGCCGCAGGCGAACAAAACTGGCAGAGCGGATGGAAGGTGCCCGGCAAGTGAGTTCCTTTGGGATCGACGACCTTCCCGTCCGGGACGAGCTGCGCGGCAAGTCCCCGTACGGCGCGCCCCAACTCGACGTCCCCGTACGCCTGAACACCAACGAGAACCCGTACCCGCTGCCCGATTCGCTCGTCGAGCGGATCACCGAGCGCGTGCGCGAGGCCGCCCGCAACCTCAACCGCTACCCGGACCGGGACGTGGTGGAGCTGCGCACCGAGCTGGCCAAGTACCTGACCAAGACCGGCAAGTACGCGATCGGCGTCGAGAACGTCTGGGCGGCCAACGGCTCGAACGAGGTCATCCAGCAGCTGCTGCAGACCTTCGGCGGGCCCGGCCGGACGGCGATCGGCTTCGAGCCCTCGTACTCGATGCACGGCCTGATCTCGCGCGGCACCAGCACGGGGTGGATCTCCGGTCCGCGTAACGAGGACTTCACGATCGATCTCGCGGCCGCCGAGAAGGCGATCGCCGAGAACCGGCCGGACGTCGTCTTCATCACCACCCCCAACAACCCCACGGGCAACGCGGTTCCGGCCGAGACGGTCCTCGCTCTGTACGAGGCCGCGCAGGCGGCGCGTGCCAGTCAGGGTTCGGCGTCGATGGTCGTGGTCGACGAGGCGTACATCGAGTTCAGCCACGGCGACTCGCTCCTTCCGCTGCTCGAAGGTCGGCCGAATCTCGTCGTCTCGCGCACGATGTCGAAGGCGTTCGGCGCGGCCGGACTCCGCCTCGGCTATCTCGCCGCCCACCCGGCGGTCGTCGACGCGGTCCAGCTCGTTCGGCTGCCGTACCACCTGTCCGCCATCACGCAGGCGACCGCCCTGGCCGCCCTTGAACACACCGACACGCTGCTGGGATACGTCGAGCAGCTGAAGGCCGAGCGGGACCGGCTGGTCGCCGAACTGCGCGCGATCGGTTACGAAGTGACCGAGTCGGACGCGAACTTCGTGCAGTTCGGGCGGTTCGACGGCCGCGACGGCTCGCACACGGCCTGGCAGAAGATCCTCGACCAGGGCGTCCTGGTCCGGGACAACGGAGTGCCGGGGTGGCTGCGGGTCAGCGCCGGTACGCCGGAAGAGAACGACGCGTTCCTCGATGCGGTACGCGAACTGAAGAAGGACCTAGAACAGGAGCAGAGCGCATGAGTCGCGTCGGCCGTGTCGAACGCAATACCAAGGAGACCTCCGTTCTCGTCGAGATCGACCTCGACGGCAGCGGAAAGGTCGACGTGTCGACCGGGGTCGGCTTCTACGACCACATGCTCGACCAGCTCGGCCGCCACGGCCTGTTCGACCTCACGGTGAAGACCGAGGGCGACCTGCACATCGACTCGCACCACACCATCGAGGACTCGGCTCTGGCGCTGGGCGCGGCCTTCAAGCAGGCGCTCGGCGACAAGGTGGGGATCTACCGCTTCGGCAACTGCACGGTCCCGCTTGACGAGTCGCTCGCCCAGGTGACCGTCGACCTGTCCGGCCGTCCGTATCTCGTGCACACCGAGCCCGAGAAGATGGCGCCGATGATCGGCGAGTACGACACAACGATGACCCGGCACATCCTGGAGTCCTTCGTCGCGCAGGCCCAGATCGCGCTGCACGTGCACGTGCCGTACGGACGCAACGCGCACCACATCGTGGAGTGCCAGTTCAAGGCCCTTGCCCGGGCGCTGCGTTACGCCTCCGAGCGTGACCCGCGCGCGGCCGGCATCCTCCCGTCCACGAAGGGTGCCCTGTAAGCCATGAGCGGCCTCTCCACCACTCTGATCGTCGTCGGGCTCTTCCTGCTCGGCGGCGTCTACTCCTTTGTCAAACAGAAGATGCCGAAGGGCCTCATCGTGCTGCTCTCCATCGGCGCCGGTATGTGTCTCGTGGCGGGCGTCCTGAGGCTGGAGGTGTGGAATTGAGCACCCCTTCCAAACGAGTAGTCGTCTTTGACTACGGCTTCGGGAATGTCAGGTCCGCCGAACGCGCGCTCGCGCGCGCGGGTGCCGACGTCGAGATCACGCGTGACTTCGACACGGCCATGAACGCGGACGGGCTGCTGGTGCCCGGTGTGGGTGCCTTCGCCGCCTGCATGCAGGGCCTCAAGGAGGCGCGCGGCCACTGGATCGTCGACCGACGCCTCGCGGGCGGCCGCCCGGTCATGGGCATCTGCGTCGGCATGCAGATCCTCTTCGCGCGCGGCATCGAGCACGGCGTCGAGACCGAGGGCCTCGACGAGTGGCCCGGCTCGGTCGAGCCGCTCCAGGCCGAGATCGTGCCGCACATGGGCTGGAACACCGTCGAGGCGCCGGCCGGGTCGCAGCTCTTCGCGGGGCTCGACCCGGACGCCCGCTTCTACTTCGTGCACTCGTACGCCGCCCACGACTGGTCCCTGGAGATCACGAACCCGGCGATGCGGGCCCCCCTGGTCACCTGGTCCACGCACGGCAAGCCCTTCGTGGCGGCCGTCGAGAACGGCGCCCTGTGGGCCACCCAGTTCCACCCCGAGAAGTCCGGCGACGCCGGAGCGCAGCTGCTGAACAACTGGATCGGAACCCTCTGATGCCCCCGATGTCTTCCGTGAAGCTCGAACTCCTCCCCGCCGTGGACGTCCGTGACGGCCAGGCCGTCCGGCTCGTACACGGCGAGTCCGGTACGGAGACCTCGTACGGCTCTCCTCTGGAGGCCGCGCTCGCCTGGCAGAGCGCGGGCGCGGAGTGGCTGCACCTCGTCGACCTGGACGCCGCGTTCGGCACCGGCGACAACCGCAAGCTGATCGCCGAGGTCGCCGGCGCCATGGACATCAAGGTCGAGCTGTCCGGCGGCATTCGGGACGACGCTTCTCTGGCGGCCGCCCTCGCCACCGGCTGCACCCGGGTCAACCTCGGCACGGCCGCGCTGGAGACCCCGGAGTGGGTCGCCAAGGTCATCGCCGAGCACGGCGACAAGATCGCGGTCGGTCTCGACGTACGCGGTACGACCCTGCGCGGCCGCGGCTGGACCCGTGACGGCGGCGACCTCTACGAGACGCTGGAGCGGCTCAACTCCGAGGGCTGCGCCCGCTATGTCGTCACCGACATCGCGAAGGACGGCACGCTTCAGGGCCCCAACCTGGAGCTGCTGAAGAACGTCTGCGCGGCGACCGACCGTCCCGTGGTGGCCTCCGGAGGCGTGTCCTCCCTGGATGACCTGCGTGCCATCGCCGAGCTCGTGCCCCTCGGTGTCGAGGGCTCGATCGTCGGGAAGGCCCTGTACGCGAAGGCGTTCACCCTTGAAGAGGCCCTGGAGGCGGTAGCCAAGTGAGCGACGTGCGACGCGTCACGACCGGAACCGCGTGGGAGGAGGCATTCGGCTACTCACGCGCGGTGCAGCTGCCGAACGGTCTTGTGCTGGTTTCCGGCTGCACCTCGATAGTCGACGGCGAGATCGCCGGAGGCGGCCCGTACGAGCAGGCGGTCAACTCGTTCAACGTCGCGCTGGCGGCGCTGAAGGAGCTGGGCCTCGGCCTCGACGACGTCGTACGTACGCGCATGTACCTCACCCATGCCCGCGATGTGGACGACGTCGGACGCGCTCACAAGGAGCTGTTCGACTCCGTCCGGCCCGCGGCATCAATGATCATCGTCTCTGGTTTCGTGGACCCCAGCCTGGTGGTCGAGGTCGAGGTGGAGGCGTACCGAGAGGCACCCCAGTCATGACCCTGGCCGTACGAGTCATCCCCTGCCTGGACGTGGACAACGGCCGGGTCGTCAAGGGCGTCAACTTCCAGAACCTGCGCGACGCGGGCGACCCCGTCGAGATGGCCAAGGTGTACGACGCCGAGGGCGCCGACGAGCTGACGTTCCTGGACATCACGGCGTCCTCCGGGAACCGCGAGACCACGTACGACGTGGTGCGCCGCACGGCCGAGCAGGTCTTCATCCCGCTCACCGTGGGGGGCGGGGTACGCACGGCGGAGGACGTCGACAAGCTGCTGCGGGCCGGGGCGGACAAGGTCGGTGTGAACACCGCCGCCATCGCCCGGCCCGAACTGATCCGCGAGATCGCGGAGCGCTTCGGGCGGCAGGTGCTCGTGCTTTCGGTCGATGCGCGCAGGACTGAGAGCGGGTCCTTCGAGGTGACGACTCACGGTGGCCGCAAGGGCACCGGCCTCGACGCCGTCGAATGGGCGCACCAAGCGGCCGAGTTGGGGGCGGGCGAGATCCTGCTCAACTCGATGGACGCCGACGGTACGAAGGACGGCTACGACATCGAGATGATCGAGGCCGTCCGCAAGCACGTCAGCGTCCCATTGATCGCCAGTGGGGGAGCGGGGCGGCTGGCCCACTTCCCGCCCGCGATCGCCGCGGGTGCCGACGCCGTGCTCGCGGCGTCTGTCTTTCACTTCGGGGATCTGCGGATCGGTGAGGTGAAGCAGACGCTTCGGGAGGCGGGGCGGCCCGTGCGGTAACGCTCCGCTGGGCTTGGCGGGTTGGCGGGTTTGCGGGTGGGTGCGGGTTGGTGGGGGCTTGTCGCGCAGTTCCTCGCGCCCCTTGTGGGGTGTCTGTTGGGTTGTCGGGTGCCGGTTGGTTGTGGCTGGGCGCGCAGTTCCCCGCGCCCCTGAGGGGCGGGCTTGCTCGTCGTTGGCTGCGGGCCGTGGGGGTTGATCGCGCAGTTCCCCGCGCCCCTTACGGGGCGCGGCGCCGCGCCGGGGCTTTCACGGTTCAGTCGTCGAAGGTCGAGGCCAGGGTGTCGTGCTCCAAACCCAGGGCCGTTTCCGTGAAGTGGGCGATGGTGCGGGGGACGTCCACGATGCCCTGGTTCACGCCGATCGAGGAGTGGACGATGACGCCGTCCAGGGTTGTGAGGAGCTGCCAGGCCAGGGAGTCCGGGTCGTGCGGGGCGAAGCGTTCCTCGCGCAGGCCTCGTTCCAGAACCGCGACCAGAAGGCTGTGGGTCTTGCGCATGGCATGGTCGACGGCCGCGTGGACCCGGGGTTTGCGGGCCGCCAGGTACCAGGCGTCGAGCCATACCGTCTTGTGCGGCTCCGGGCTCTCCGAGACCCAGATGCGCAGCAGGTGCCGCAGGCCGTCCACCGCGTCGTCGAGCTCCTCGACCTCCCGGAACGTGCCCTCGAAGTCAGTCGTGACGGCGTGTGTGAACGCCTCCGCCTCCAGCGTCTCCACCGCGTCGAAGTAGTGGTGGACCAGGCCCGGCGCGCAGCCGAGCCGGGCGGCGACGCCGCGGTACGTCACGGCCGCGAGCCCCTCCTCCAGCGCGAGCGCCGCCGCCTCGATGATCTCCTGTCGCCGCTCGGCGGGGGACAGGCGTCGGCTCTTGGCGGTGGGCTGCGTTGCGCTCATAGGGGACTTCCGACCGTACGGTCCGGGCAAACCGTTCCTAAAGGCTGAGTGGGAGTGAGTCCTGGTGCCAGAACCCATGCTCAGCCGGGTGCCCCGAACGGTGTTGGGCACCCTGGTCCCCCGCTTTCGCTCCACGGCCCGGCGGCGCGCATCCGGTGCGCGGTCCGGGCGGGTGGCGGCGGGTTTCCTCACGCCGTCGAGCCTCCGGTCGGGCCTGGACGGTCCGATGCCCACCACGATCACTCTGGTCGGGGTGGGGCGGTGCCGTCCGTCGCCTGATCGGGTGCCCGAGGGCGCGTCGCCCGACCGCGATGCTCGCCGCATCGTGCCGGGAAATCTTGCGAGCCGGTGTGGTCAGGGGCTTCTGCCAGTGCTGGGCACCCCACCGGGAGGTGTACGCCGGGTCCACCGCGACGATCGCGATGTCCTGCTCGGCGGCCATCGAGACCAGCCGGGCCTTGAGTTTCGCGGTGGGGAAACGGGAGAGTAGGCGGCGGAAGCGTTTGTTGCGGCCGTGCTTCTCCCGGCTTGTGCCGTCGGTGAAGTCGAGGTCCTCGATGGCGATCGCGGCGGCCTGGCAGCGACGGGTGTAGTGCAGCAGCCGAGTCAGCGCGTGCCGGATCTGGGCGTCACGGTGTTCCGCGGTGCCGGTCAGGTCGTAGAAAAAGCGCCGCGGCTCACCGACCGGGTTGCCGTGCCCGTCCAGGTGCCAGGCGGCGAGGTGGTCGTCGTTCATGTCCACCCCGACCACCCCTGGACGAGCGCCGCCTCCAGCGGCAGGACGGGGGCAGCGGTGCGCTGCCAGGCTGCGGTGACATACCAGCGGCCGCGCGCCACGTCGTGGTGGATGCGGTAGGCCACCGCTCGGTTCGCGGTGATCCGGTCGCGCCACTCCCCGCCCCGATGCCTAAACCGTACGGTCGCGTCCAGCACGTACCGGCCGCGCGGTGCGTTCGCCAAGTGGACCAACTCGGCAGGGAGTTTGATGGTGATCTGGCCGGTGTCGGTGACGCGGATGGTTTCGTTGCCGAACCGTTTGCCGGACTCCCCGTCGGCGGCCAGGAACATCCGCTCCGCCTGCCACCGCTCCCGCCAGGCCTGCTCGCTCAGCCCGGCCGCCTCAAGATGGTGGCGGGTGTTCGCGAGCTGCTTGCCGCCGCGCACCACCCGCACCCGGCCCGCCGCCCAGTCCGCCTCCACCCCCGCCAGCCGGTCCTTCAAGGCCTGCAGACGGCGGGATTTGGCATGCCACTCACCACGCGAGGCATAGCCGCGCGCCAGCCCCTCCCCCTTGTTCGCCTTGGCGCCCAGCGGCCTCGCCAACCGCGCCTCGACCGCAGCGACCTGCCTCCGTAGCCAATTCAGATGCGCCACCTGCCCGCGCCTCGCCAGCGCCCACTGGTCATGCGTGGCCTTGGTGATACTGCCCGCCCAACGCGCCGACGACTTACCCGTCAGCTCCCGCTTACGCACCGCCCATGACGCGGCATCATGCGCCAGCCCCTGCCGGGACCGATCTGCCAGATCACCTGCGGCCAGCGAGCCGAGGAACATCCCGATCTCGGCCAGCATCGCCGCGTCCGCCTGCGACACCCGCAGCCGGTCCCGGATGGCCACCCCGGAGGGACCGGGCACCACGAAGGATTCCGTCAACTCCCGCAGCCCGCCCACCCGTTCACCCCCGCCCGGCCGAAGACCCTGTCATGGCACTCAACGAGCACCACCCGCAAAGGTCACTCATTCGACCTAAGAATTTCCGTTCCCCTCCCGGGAGAGGGGGCCAGAGCGCCGCGTGACGGAGCGAAGCCCTCTTGGTGGACTCCCCACCCTCCCCTTCTGCTGGTCTGTAGGCCAATAACTCTGTGCGATGGTGACCGTGGACCCTCAGCAGGACGGCCACGGGCCTGCCCGACTCCGGTGGCGACGTGCCCGGCCGGGTCGAGGCCCGCGGCATTTACCACATCCCCCGACGCGGAACGCCGTGGGCGCCCGCGCGAACTCTTCTGAGCGCGGTTCGCCGCCAACATCACCTACCTCTACTTCGCCCTCGGCGGCGTGATCCTGCTGCTCGGGCTGTCTCTCTGGCAGCCGTCCCTGGTCAGCGGGAGCACGAGACGGTCGTCTCGGCCGGTATCGGCCGCCTGAACGCCCTGGGGCAGGCCCACGAGACCGCCGTCGCCGCGGGCGCGGACCCCGCCGACACGGCCGTCGTCCGCATCCGGGAGATCCCGCTCAGCTATGGCGGCCGGCGATCGATCAGGGTCAGCGTGAAGGCGGTCGGGCGACTGGCGGGGGCCGGTCGGGCAAGGAACGTCGCGCAATTTTAGTTGCGCAACTTTTCTTGCGTAATTACGGTGAAGTCATGGCCGACGACGCCGACGACAAAGAGCACCGCCGCATCACCGACCTCGGCACGCTCAAGGCGCTCGCGCATCCCCTGCGGTCACAGCTCTACCGCGCGCTGATCGTGGCGCGTACCGCGACCGCGTCGCAGCTCGCCGAGCAGGTCGACGAGGCGGTTTCGCTGGTCAGCTACCACCTGCGCAAGCTCGCCGACCACCGGCTGATCGAGGGGGCCGAGCCGCGGAGCGGGGACGGGCGGGAGCGGTGGTGGCAGCCCGCTTCGGACGAGGTGAGCATCCACAGCGAGGACTTCCGGGACGCGCCCGAGAAGGCGGCCGCGCACCGGGCGGCGAGCCGACTCTTCCACGAACAGCGCGGCGACCTCTACCGCCGCTACCTCGACGAGCGCCTTACCTGGGGCCCAGAGTGGAACAGCGCCACCTCCGACAGCGAGTTCCTGATGCGGCTGACGGCCGGTGAACTGTCCGAGCTGACCGAGGAGTTGTCCGCCGTTCTCCGGAAGTACGAGGAGCGTGGACGTGCCGCAGAGGCGGCCGGCGAAACCGAGGGGCGCGAGAACGTCGCGCTGCATGTGTACGGATTCCCGTTCCGCACCTGAGAGTTCGGGCCTGAGAGTTCGGGCCCGAGAACTCGCAACTGAGCGTCCGTGCCCGCGAGTTCCCCGCCGGTATTCGCGTTCGTGTGCCCCAGAGAGGCCACCGCCGTGACCGTCACCCCCGCGATACCCGAATCCGACGCGCCCGCCTCGGAGCGGCCCGCCCACCGCGACCCCAACGTCCTGCGCTGGCTCGGGGCGTACGCCTCGTCGGCGATCGGCGACAACGTCTACTACATCGCCCTGTCGTGGGCCGCAGTACAGGCCGGAACGCCGTCCCAGGCCGGACTCGTGATGGCCGCGAGCGCCGTGCCGCGCGCCCTGCTGATGCTGGGCGGGGGAGTGGTCGCCGACCGGTTCGGGCCGCGTCGCGTCCTGATCGGCAGCAACGGCGCGCGCTGCGCGGCGGTGCTCGCGGCCGCCGTCCTGCTGCTGGTGAGCAGCCCCGGACTGTGGCTGCTGGCCCTGCTCGCGCTCGTCTTCGGTGTGGTCGACGCCGTGCTCATGCCCGCCCTGGGCGCCCTCCCGGCCCGCATCACCGGACGGGGCCAACTCGCCCGAGTCCAGGGCATGCGCGGCCTCGCGAGCCGCCTCGCCAACGTCGTGGGCGCCCCGCTGGGCGGGCTGGGCGTGGCCCTGGGCGGCGCGGCCGCGGCGTTCGGGCTCGCGGCGCTGCTGTTCGCCGCGTCGTTGCCCCTGCTGACTGCGGTACGCATCGGGAGCGCGGCCGCCGCCAAAGCACCCGGCGGTGCCGTCAAAGCACCCGGCGGTGCCGCAAGCGATCTCCGTGCCGGGCTGAGCTACATCCGCGGCCACCCCGTCCTCGCCCGCCTGATGCTCGTCATCGCCCTCAGCGACCTCGGCTTCGTCGGCCCGATGAACGTCGGCCTGACACTCCTCGCGGACGAGCGTGGGTGGGGTGCCTCCGGGATGGGCTGGGTGCTGGCGGGCTTCGGAGCGGGGGCGGGGGCGGCATCCCTGCTGCTGACCGCGCGCGGGCGGGTGCCGCGTGCGGGGCTGGTGCTGTCCGTGACGATCGCCGCCGGTGCCGTCTCGATCGGCGCGCTCGCGTATGTGCCGAACGTTGCCGCCGCCGCTGCCGTGGCTGTGGGGATCGGCCTGCTCGCCGGGCTGAGCGGTGCGTTGTGCGGGGCGCTGGTCCAGACCGATTCGGACCCGGCCTACATCGGCCGGGTCTCGTCCGTCTCGAACCTCTTCAGCCTCGGCGTCGCGCCCCTGACCTTTCCGCTCACCGGTGCCGCGGTTGCCCTCTGGGGGACCGCGGTCGTTTTCACCGGCAGTGCGGTGGTGTGTGTGCTCGGTGGGGTGCTCGGGTTGTGCTCCCGTGCACTGCGCGGTGCCGAACTCCCGGAATGAAGGGGCTGCGGGGGATGTGTGCGGTCCGCGGGTCGTGGGGGCTGGTCGCGCCCACGCGGCGGAGCCGCATATTGTCACAGCCCCGCGCCCCTTACGAGGCTAGATGCCCAGCTGTTTCGTCTCGTGCAGCTTCGCGATCGCGTCCTTGTCGCCCTCCAGTTCCACGTCGGCCGCGTTCTGGCGGCCGTACAGGAAGAGCAGCAGTTCGGAGGGCTGGCCGGTTGCCGTCACGACCGGTGTGCCCCGGTGGGCGACCGCCGTCTGGCCGTCGGGGCGGCGCAGCACCAGGCCGGTCGGCACGCTGCGGCCCATCAGGCGGGCGGTCCGCTCCAGCCGGGACCAGAGGGCGTCCTGGAAGACCGGGTCGAGTTCGCGCGGGGCCCAGTCGGGCTGGGCGCGCCGTACGTCCTCGGTGTGGACGTAGAACTCGATCGCGTTGGACGCCTCGTCGATCTGCTTGAGAGAGAAGGGCGAGAAGCGCGGCGGCCCCGTACGGATCAGCTGGATCAGCTCCTCGTACGGCTTCTCGGCGAACTCCGCCATCACCCGTTCCAGGCGTGGCGCCAACTGCTTGATCAGGATGCCGCCGGCGGCATCCGGGCGGCGCTCGCGCACCACGACGTGGGCGGCGAGATCGCGGGTGTTCCAGTCCTCGCACAGCGTCGGGGCGTCCGGGCCCTCGGTCTCCAACAGATCGGCGAGGAGAAGTCGTTCACGCTTGGCATGGGTCGACATGTCTGCCAGCCTACGACCGGCCCCGCGGTCCGGACAGTGGACGTCGGCCAGGAGTGTCCGACCGGCGCGGCACAATGGTCGGCATGACCAGCACGCCCCCGCCCAGCAGGCCCGCCAGGCCCAGCGACCTGGCCCCCGAGATCGCCGCGCGCCTCAAGCGCGGCGCCGACGGGCTCGTACCCGCCATCGCCCAGCAGTACGACACCGGTGAGGTGCTCATGCTCGGCTGGATGGACGACGAGGCACTGCATCGCACGCTGACGACCGGCCGGTGCACGTACTGGTCGCGCAGCCGCCAGGAGTACTGGGTGAAGGGCGACACCTCCGGCCACTTCCAGCACGTGAAGTCCGTGGCCCTCGACTGCGACGCCGACACCGTCCTCGTGAAGGTCGACCAGATCGGCGCGGCCTGCCACACGGGCGCCCGCACCTGCTTCGACGAAGCCGTCCTGATGGCCGACGGCCCGCTGAAGGACGCCTTGAACGACGCCGTGTCCGACGTACCGCCGAGCCGACAGTAGGGTCAGCCGCCATGGACCTCGAGACCTTCCGCAAGCTGGCCACCGACCGGCGTGTCATCCCCGTCAGCCGCAAGCTCCTGGTGGACGGCGACACGCCCGTCGCGCTCTACCGCAAGCTCGCCGCCGAGCGGCCCGGCACGTTCCTGCTGGAGTCCGCGGAGAACGGCCGCTCGTGGTCCCGCTACTCGTTCGTGGGCGTCCGCTCGGCCGCCACCCTCACCGAGCGCGCGGGCGAGGCCCACTGGGTGGGCACCCCGCCGATCGGCGTCCCGGTCGGCGGCGACCCGCTGGTCGCCCTCCGCGCCACCATCGAGGCCCTGCACACACCGCACGACCTCGTCTACGACCAGGGACTGCCCCCGTTCACCGGAGGCATGGTCGGCTACCTGGGGTACGACATCGTGCGCCGCCTGGAGAAGATCGGCCCCGGCGAGCGCGACGACCTGAAGCTGCCCGAACTCACCATGCTGCTGACCAGCGACCTGGCGGTGATGGACCACTGGGACGGCTCGGTCCTGCTGATCGCCAACGCGATCAACCACAACGACCTCGACACGGGCGTCGACGAGGCCTACACGGACGCGGTCGCCCGCCTCGACGCCATGGAGGCGGACCTGTCGCGGGCCGTCTCACAGCCCCCGGCCGCGCTCCCGCCTTCCGAGCTCCCCGAGTACACCGCGCTCTGGGGCGGCCCCGACTACCAGGACGCCGTCGAGGACATCAAGGAGCGCATCCGGGCCGGCGAGGCCTTCCAGGTCGTCCCGTCCCAGCGCTTCGAAACCCCGTGCACGGCAAGCGCGTTGGACGTCTACCGCGTGCTGCGGGCGACCAATCCCTCCCCGTACATGTACCTCTTCCGCTTCGACGGCTTCGACGTCGTGGGCTCCTCCCCGGAGGCCCTGGTCAAGGTCGAGGACGGGCAGGCGATGGTCCACCCCATCGCGGGCACCCGGCCGCGCGGCGGCACGCTCCAGGAGGACCAGGCCCTCGCCGACGAACTGATCGCCGACCCCAAGGAGCGCGCCGAGCACCTGATGCTCGTCGACCTGGGACGCAACGACCTCGGGCGGGTCTGCGAGCCGGGTTCCGTCGAGGTCGTCGACTTCATGTCCATCGAGCGGTACTCGCACGTCATGCACATCGTGTCGACGGTGACGGGCAGGGTCGCACAGGGCCGTACGGCCTTCGACGTACTGACCGCCTGCTTCCCCGCGGGCACCCTCTCCGGAGCCCCCAAGCCCCGCGCGATGCAGATCATCGACGAACTGGAGCCCTCGCGGCGCGGGTTGTACGGCGGCTGCGTCGGCTATCTCGACTTCGCGGGCGACTCCGACACCGCCATCGCCATCCGCACGGCCCTGCTGCGCGACGGCACGGCGTACGTGCAGGCCGGCGCCGGAATCGTCGCCGACTCGGACCCCGTGGCCGAGGACACCGAGTGCCGCAACAAGGCGGCGGCCGTCCTCCGCGCGGTCCACACGGCGAACCGGCTCGGACAATAGGGGACTTCTCACGTGGGCCCCGGGTGACGGTTCGCCCGGGGTTCAGGCGATAGTGGTGTACGTGACTGCTGTACCTCACCCCCGAACCGAAGCCTCCGGACCCGACCGGTCCGGCCGCCGAAGCCTCGCCCTCGCCCTGATGTTCGGCGCGCTCGGCGCGGCCGTCGCGCTGCTCGCCTCACGGCAGGGCTGGTCGGAGGGCACCGCCACGGTGGCCGGCGGCGACTTCCCGCTGAGCGCGAAGGGCAGCGACGTCACGGGCGTGCCCGCGTCCCTCGCCATAGTGGGCCTGGCCGCCCTTGTCGCCGTCTTCGCCGTCCGCCGCGCCGGCCGCTTCCTGGTCGCCGGGCTCCTCGCGCTCTCCGGCGCGGGCACCGTGGCCTCGGCGCTCCTCGGTGTCTCCGACAGCTCCGCGCTCGACGAGAAGGCCGCGCAGGCCACCGGCGACACCGCCGCGACCGTCGACACCATGACCCACACCGCCTGGCCGTACGTCGCCGCCGCGGGCGGCCTGCTGCTCCTCCTCGCGGGCCTCCTCGCCCTGCGCTACGGACGGCTCTGGCCTGCCATGTCGGGCCGGTACGAGCGTGACGGCACCCCGCGGCCGCGCAGGACCCGCGCACCGGCGGACCCGGACCGGCCGGAGGAGATCTGGAAGGCCCTCGACCGGGGCGAGGACCCGACCGGCGCGTAGCGCTCCGCTGGGCTTCTGGGTTCGGCTGCGGGTCGGTGGGGGCTGGTCGCGCCCGCGGCGGAGCCGCACAACGTCACAGACCCACGCCCCTTACGGGGCTACCCCCCCTGCTCAGCGCGTGCACGCGCGTGCGGGACAATGGACCGCGAGCGTCCGACTCACCCACGAACACAGCAATGAGGAGCAAGTCATGGCGGGCAGCAACCACGGTCACACCCCGGCCGCCTGGACCGGTGTCATCATCGCCTTCATCGGTTTCTGCGTCTCCGGTGCGGGCACGGTGATGGCCAGCCCGCTGATCTTCTGGGCCGGCCTGGTCGTCGTCCTCCTCGGCGGCGTCGTCGGCATGGTGATGAGCGCCGCGGGCCTCGGCTCGCGCAAGGCCCACCGCACCCACCAGGTGGCGTCCTCCAAGAGCTGACCGCTCACGGCCTCGCGGGAGGCGGGCCCGGCGTCGAGCGCCGGGACCGCCTCCCGCCATGTGCGGGCGTCAGCGCGGGTCTTCGTATGTGCGGGGTTCACCTGCGAGGGGCAGAATGCGTCAGGTGAATGCCGAAACCCAGAGGGTGACACCCGCTCCCGGATCCGTACCACGACGGCTCCTCGTGCCGGGCGGGATCCTCGCGGCCGTCGTCGGGGCCTTCGCGTACGTGGGGACCGTCGATCCCAACGAACCGGGGCACTACCCCGTTTGTCCGCTGTTCCAGTACACGGGCGTGTACTGCCCCGGCTGCGGTGGACTGCGCAGCGCGCACGCCTTCGTGCACGGCGACTTCACGGCGGCGCTCGGCGCCAACGCGGTCGCGGTCCTGGGATACCTGGTGTTCGCTGGAGTGTGGACCGTCTGGCTGGTCCGCTCCCTCCAGGGGCGGCCGCTGCGCATCGATCTCAGGCCGTCCCTGCAGTGGGGACTCGGCGCGCTGCTGCTGGTTTTCACAGTTGTCCGGAACCTGCCGTTCGGTGGCTGGCTGCTCCCTTGATCAAGAGGGGAATGCCCAGGTAGTGGGACTGACGTCAACCGGATGCGAGGTCTACGCCTTCCTCCGGATACCATCACAGTGACCATCGGTTTCAGCTGATGCGACGGGACCCGGGTCAGCCGCACAACGGCCGAACAACAGCTTCACCACCGCTTCAACCGTCCACCGCAGGGAAGGGGGCCGCTCGCGTGAGTGTGCTCGACGAGATCATCGACGGAGTCCGTGCCGACCTCGCGGAGCGGCAGGCGCGCGTCAGCCTCGACGAGCTCAAGGAGCGCGCCGCGAAGGCTCAGGCTGCCAAGGACGGTGTCGCGGCCCTGCGCGGCGACGGCGTCAAGGTCATCTGCGAGGTCAAGCGCTCCAGCCCGTCCAAGGGCGCGCTCGCCGCGATCGCCGACCCCGCCGCACTCGCCGCCGACTACGAGGCGGGCGGCGCGGCCGTCATCTCCGTCCTCACCGAACAGCGCCGCTTCGGCGGTTCGCTGGCCGACCTGGAAGCCGTCCGCGCCCGGGTCGACATCCCGGTGCTGCGCAAGGACTTCATCGTCACCTCCTACCAGCTGTGGGAGGCCCGGGCGTACGGCGCCGACCTCGCGCTGCTCATCGTCGCGGCCCTCGACCAGTCCGCCCTCGAGTCGCTCATCGAGCGCGCCGAGTCCATCGGGCTCACGCCGCTCGTCGAGGTGCACGACGAGGACGAGGTCGAGCGGGCGGTGGACGCGGGCGCGAAGATCATCGGCGTCAACGCGCGTAACCTCAAGGACCTCAAGGTCGACCGCACCACCTTCGAACGCGTCGCGCCCGAGATCCCGGCGCACATCGTGAAGATCGCCGAGTCCGGCGTCCGCGGCCCGCACGACCTCATCGCGTACGCCAACGCCGGCGCCGACGCCGTGCTGGTCGGCGAGTCCCTGGTCACCGGCCGGGACCCCAAGACGGCCGTCTCCGACCTGGTCGCCGCGGGCGCGCACCCCGCGCTGCGGCACGGACGGAGCTGACGCCCCGGTGCACGCCGGCCTGCTCGCCGCCGCCATCCGTCCGGGCTCGCGCCCCGACGGTGGCCCGGCGTGCGTGAGGTCGGCCGCCACGGGGCCCTCAGTGACCCGGGACCCGTACGCCCGCCTTGCCCGGGGATGCCGCCCGCGCGGCTGCCGGGCGCCTGCGCGTCGCGTGCACGGGCGTCGCGTGCGGTACGTCATCGGGGATGAGCCGGGTCAGGTGAACGGGATGCGATGGCGTCGGCGCGTACGCGCGCTCGCCCCGTCCCTGGCGGATCTCACCCTGCGGGTGGGCTGAGCCGAGTCCGGCACCGCCGATCCGCGCCGTCGGGCTTCTCGCCGTCGCGGCGGGAGAACCACCTCGCGGTGGTCCTTCTCGCCGACGGGAAGCAGACGGTCCCACCGGCGGACCTCAGCGATCCCGGACACGGGGTGCCCGGACCGGGCCGACCGCCGGAGGCATGGCGCGCCGCTACGCGACTACCGTGACCGTTCATCCGACCTGTAACCGGGGCTGTCGCCCCTGCGAGGTAACCGCATGTCCAGCGAGTTCTTCATTCCCGACCCCGAGGGTCAAGTTCCCAGCGTCGAGGGGTACTTCGGCACGTTCGGCGGCAAGTTCATCCCGGAGGCGCTGGTCGCCGCCGTGGACGAGGTCGCCGTGGAGTACGACAAGGCCAAGACGGATCCCGAGTTCGCGCGGGAACTGGACGACCTGCTCGTCCACTACACCGGCCGGCCCAGCTCCCTCACGGAGGTGCCGCGCTTCGCCGAACACGCCGGTGGCGCCCGGGTGTTCCTCAAGCGCGAGGACCTCAACCACACCGGCTCGCACAAGATCAACAACGTGCTCGGCCAGGCCCTCCTCACCAAGCGCATGGGCAAGACGCGCGTCATCGCGGAGACCGGCGCCGGCCAGCACGGCGTCGCGACGGCCACCGCCTGCGCGCTGTTCGGTCTCGAATGCACCATCTACATGGGCGAGATCGACACCCAGCGCCAGGCCCTGAACGTGGCCCGGATGCGCATGCTCGGCGCCGAGGTCATCGCCGTGAAGTCCGGCAGCCGCACGCTCAAGGACGCCATCAACGAGGCCTTCCGCGACTGGGTCGCCAACGTCGACCACACGCACTACCTCTTCGGTACCGTCGCCGGACCGCACCCCTTCCCCGCCATGGTCCGCGACTTCCACCGCGTCATCGGCGTGGAAGCACGGCGGCAGATCCTGGAGCGCGCCGGACGTCTCCCCGACGCCGCCGTGGCCTGCGTCGGCGGCGGCTCCAACGCCATCGGCCTCTTCCACGCCTTCATCCCGGACGCGGACGTCCGCCTCATCGGCTGCGAGCCCGCCGGGCACGGCATCGAGACCGGCGAGCACGCGGCCACTCTGACCGCGGGCGAGCCCGGCATCCTGCACGGTTCGCGGTCGTACGTCCTCCAGGACGAGGAAGGCCAGATCACCGAGCCGTACTCGATCTCGGCCGGCCTCGACTACCCGGGCATCGGCCCCGAGCACTCGTACCTCAAGGACAGCGGCCGCGGCGAGTACCGAGCCGTCACCGACGACGCGGCGATGCAGGCCCTGCGCCTGCTCTCCCGCACCGAGGGCATCATCCCGGCGATCGAGAGCGCCCACGCGCTCGCCGGCGCCCTGGACGTGGGCAAGGAGCTGGGCAAGGACGGGCTGATCATCATCAACCTGTCAGGCCGCGGCGACAAGGACATGGACACGGCCGCCCGCTACTTCGGCCTGTACGACGACGGCGCCGACGCCGTCGTCGAAGCGGACGCCGACAGCGACAACGCCGAGATCGAGGGGGACGCCAAGTGAGCGGCAACATCCAGCTGTTGAGTGACACCCTCGCGGGCGCCAAGGCCGAGGGCCGGTCCGCCCTCATCGCGTACCTGCCTGCCGGCTTCCCGACGGTGGACGGCGGGATCGAAGCGATCAAGGCCGTCTTCGAGGGCGGCGCCGATGTCGTCGAGGTCGGGCTGCCGCACAGCGACCCGGTCCTCGACGGGCCCGTCATCCAGACCGCCGACGACATCGCCCTGCGCGGCGGCCTCAAGATCGCCGACGTCATGCGGACGGTGCGCGAGGCGTACGCGGCCACCGGTAAGCCGGTGCTCGTGATGACGTACTGGAATCCCATCGACCGCTACGGCATCGAGCGCTTCACCGCCGAGCTGGCGGAGGCGGGTGGCGCGGGCTGCATCCTGCCCGACCTGCCCGTCCAGGAGTCGGCGCTGTGGAGGGAGCACGCCGACAAGCACGGCCTCGCGACCGTCTTCGTCGTGGCGCCCAGCAGCAAGGACGCCCGGCTCGCCCAGATCACCGCGGCGGGCTCCGGCTTCGTGTACGCGGCCTCGCTGATGGGCGTCACCGGCACCCGCGAGTCGGTGGGCGCGCAGGCGCAGGACCTGGTCCAGCGCACCAAGGCCACCACCGACCTGCCGGTCTGCGTCGGGCTCGGCGTCTCGAACGCCGAGCAGGCCACCGAGGTCGCCGGCTTCGCCGACGGCGTGATCGTCGGCTCGGCCTTCGTGAAGCTGATGCTGGACGCCCCGGACGAGGCCGCGGGCCTGGACGCCGTACGCGCCCTCGCCGCCGATCTCGCGAAGGGCGTGCGCGGCACGGAGTGACGAACAGTCCGTTCGCGTACGTTCCATCTCGTATGTGCTCGTACGCAACGGACGATCCGCTCGCCCGAACGGGTGGATCTGGGACCGGGGAGGCGCGTTGCGCCTTCCCGGTTCGTTCTGCCGGATGTGAGCGAGAAGAACCGTGAGGCAAAGCGCACCGCCCGTGAGCGGCTGGCGGAAGAGCGACAGAAGCACAAGACGGCGGAGAAGCGCCGACGAGTGCTGATCATGGGTGGTGCGGTCGTCTGCGTACTGGCCCTGGCCGGGGTGGTCGGCGTACTGGCCGCGAACGCGGGCAAGGAGGAGACGGACGCGGCGGGCCCGCTGACGGCACCCTCGGGGGCGAACGGCGACGAGAGACTCGCCATCCCCGTCGGCAAGGAGAGCGCCAGGTCGACCCTCACCGTGTGGGAGGACTTCCGCTGCCCGGCCTGCAAGAGCTTCGAGGCCGGCTATCGCTCGACGATCCACGAGCTGACGGACTCCGGACAGCTGAAGGTCGAGTACCACCTCGCCACGCTGATCGACGGGAACATGGGCGGCAGCGGCTCGCTGCGCGCGGCCAATGCCGCCGCGTGCGCCCAGGACGCCGGGAAGTTCACCCCGTACCACGACGTGCTGTTCGAGAACCAGCCCGCCGAGACGGACGACGCGTACGCGAAGAACAGCAAGCTGATCGAACTGGCCGGCAAGGTCGACGGGCTCGACACCGACACCTTCAAGAAGTGCGTGGACGACGGCACGCACGACAGCTGGGTCGCCAAGTCCAACAAGGCGTTCCAGAGCGGCCGCTTCTCGGGCACGCCGACCGTGCTCCTGAACGGGAAGAACATCTACCAGGACCGGACGATGACCCCGGCGAAGCTGAAGCAGATGGTGGAGCAGGCCGCCAAGGCGTGAGTCCCGGGAGGTCGTCGGCGGCCCCTCCGGCCCCTCCCGCCCCTCCGGGCCCTGGCGGTCCCGTCGGTCTCGTTATGGAGCCGTAGCCAGGGCGGGTTGCCGCGCTTCCCGCCCGGCAGGGTAGCGTCGACCCTGCCATGGAATTTGCCTATATCCCCAGCCCGTCGCGCGGAGTGCTGCACCTCGGCCCCATTCCGCTGCGCGGCTACGCGTTCTGCATCATCATCGGCGTCTTCGTAGCCGTCTGGCTCGGCAACAAACGGTGGATCGCACGCGGTGGCCGGGCCGGCACCGTGGCGGACATCGCCGTGTGGGCCGTCCCGTTCGGCCTCGTCGGCGGGCGGATCTACCACGTCATCACCGACTACCAGCTGTACTTCAGCGAGGGTGAGGACTGGGTCGACGCCTTCAAGATCTGGGAGGGCGGCCTCGGTATCTGGGGCGCCATCGCGTTCGGCGCGGTGGGCGCGTGGATCGGGTGCCGCCGACGTGGCATCCCGCTCCCCGCCTGGGCCGACGCCCTCGCGCCCGGCATCGCGCTGGCGCAGGCCATCGGGCGCTGGGGGAACTGGTTCAACCAGGAGTTGTACGGGCGGGAGACGGACCTTCCCTGGGCCCTGCACATCACGTCCTCGACGGACGGCCGGGTGCCCGGCTACTACCACCCGACGTTCCTGTACGAGTCGCTGTGGTGCATCGGTGTCGCGGTCCTCGTGATCTGGGCCGACCGGCGCTTCAAGCTCGGCCATGGCCGGGCCTTCGCGCTGTACGTCGCGGCGTACTGCGTAGGCCGCTTCTGGATCGAGTACATGCGTGTCGACGAGGCCCACCACTTCCTTGGGCTGCGCCTCAACGGCTGGACCTCGATCGTTGTCTTCGTCCTCGCCGTGATCTACATCGTCGTGTCGGCCAGGAAGCGGCCGGGGCGTGAGGAAGTCGTCGAGCCGGCCCCCTCCGAAGACGACGGCGACGAGGCAGACGCCTCCGCCAAGGAGGGCGAGAAAGCCAAGGCGGAGCCGGTGTCGGAGTCCGAACCCGACACCGACACCGACAGCGAGTCCGACACCGAGCCGGAGTCCGACACCGAGTCCGTCGGCACGAAGGACGAGGCCGAGTCGGCCAAGAAGACCTGACCCGGCTCCGGATCCCGAAGTCGTCAGAGGACCGCGGTCAGCAGTGAGACCGCGGACTCCTGACGTCCGATGTCCGCGCTGTCGAACGGCCCGGACCAGCTCAGCCCGTACTGGTCCTGGCCGTCGCGGTCGTATGTGTAGGCCGAGCGGGCCTGGGCGCGGAGGTACCCGCGGTACGGGTGACCGGGCAGCACCTTGTCCAGTTCCGCGAGGTTGCGCGCGAAGATCCCCTTGAACGCCGCCTGGTCGGAGTTGCAGTCGCCTCTCGGCTCGCACGGCTCGGTCAGGATCCCCTTGGGGGACAGTTCCGGGCTCGTGACGACCGCGTCGGCGATCTTCCGCGCGGAGGCGAGCAGCCGCCGGTCACCGGTGGCCTTGTAGAGCTCGGCGAGACCGCCGAGGACCACTCCCTGGTTGTACGTCCAGGTCGTTCCGCCGTTGTTGGCGCAGCCGCCGCCCTGGGTGTTCAGGCCGTCGTTGACCAGGTGCTCGTCGTTGATCATCCCGCTCTTCTCGAACCAGTGCCAAGCGTCGAGGGCGCGGGCGAGATAGACCTTGTCGCCGGGTATGCGGTTGTGCAGCGAGGCCAGGAGCTGGATGTAGAGCTCGGCACTGATCGCGTTCTTGTACGTCTTGCCCGGGATGTCCCACCAGATGCCGCCGCCACAGGTGTCGTCCCAGTACTCGCGCATGTACGCCTCGTCGAGCTTGGCGATGTCGAGGTACTCCTTGTCGCCGGTCAGGTCGTACATGCGGGTCATGGCCAGGGCCCACCAGCCGGTGTCGTCCGTGGAGTCGGCCCGGAACTCGCCGCCGCCCTCCGGCCACCAGGGCAGCGGCTGCCGCTGGATCTCGATGGTGTTCTCGACCTGTGGCATGTAGCTCCGGGAGCCGGTCTTCGCCATGTAGTCGAGCAGCGCCTGGAGCGCGTTGCCCGACTGCCACCAGGGCGAGGCCGGATCCCAGCGGCCGGTCTCCTCGTCGTAGAAGCCCATCATCGCGCCGACGGCCGCGGCCGCCTTGCCGCGAGCGGTCACCGTGCCTCCCTCGGGGGCCGACCGGGCGGGGTCCGCCTGGGCCGGTGCTGCCTGGGCGGGCACCGTCGCCGCCGACAGGCAGAGGATCATTCCGCAGGCGACGGTGCCCGCGTTCCTCCACGCTCTTCGTACCAGTTGACGCATCGCGGTAACTCCTTGCAGAGAGGGCCTGTTTCAGGCGGTGATCACCTGTCCGCCTGCCTGGCGGCAGAGGTCGAGCGTCCGGGGATCGGCGCCCGCGCTCGTGATGAGCACGTCGATGTCGGCGAGCGAGCACAGCCGCAGGCTGCCGGTGCCGGGGAACTTGGACTCGCCGGCGACCAGCACCACCCGGGGGGCGGATTCGACCAGCGCCTGCTTGATCGGGGCCTCGACGGCCATGTCGTCCACCACATGGCCGTTGGCACGTACGCCGGTGCAGCTCAGGAAGACCAGGTCCGCGCTGACCTGGCGCAGGGCGCTCTCGGTGAGCGTGCCGACGAGGGACTGGTAGTTGCGGCGCAGGACGCCGCCGAGGACGACGAGCCGTACGGAGTCGTCGTCGCGCAGTTCGTCGAGCACGGCGAGATTGCTGGTGATGACGGTGACCGGGCGGCCGCGCAGCCGCCGGGCGATCAGCGGGGTCGTGGTGCCGATGTCCAGGACGACCACGGTGTCGTCGGCCACCAGCTCGGCGGCGCGCTCGGCCATCGCTTCCTTCACCGCCCGGTCATGGGCGGCCGAGACGTCGAACGGCTCCTCCACGGCGGGCCGTTCGGCCACCGCACGTGGCGACAGGGCGGCGCCGCCGTAGGTGCGGACGAGTTCGCCGTGCCGGTCGAGCTCGGTCAGGTCCCGGCGGATCGTCGACTCGCTCACCTGGAGCCGTTCGGCGAGCTCGCGCACGGAGGCGACCCCCGTCACCCGGAGCGATTCGACGATCTTCATGTGGCGTTTGCTCGATGTCACGCGAGGAAAGTAGCAGTGGATGAGTGACTTCGGTCATGAATTCCCTGACACAGGGGGGATTTGACTGAAGTCGGTCATCGGGGGTGGCGGGCCAGGGCGAGTGTGCGTCGTGCGCCCGCGACGAGCGCCGGGTCCACGAAGCGTCCGTCGGGCAGCGTGAGGGCGCCGGTCCCGGCGCCGGCCGCCTTCACGATCTGCTCGGCGGCCTCGATCTCCCGGTCGGTCGGCAGATACGCCCGCTCGATCACCGGGAGCTGGCGGGGATGGATGGCCGCCCGGCCCAGGAAGCCCAGGGCGCGGCCGTGGGCGCAGGAGGTGGCCAGGCCGGCGAGGTCGCTCACGTGGGGATAGACGGACTGGGCCGTTGGGGCCAGGCCCGCAGCGCGGGCGGCCAGGACGACGCGGGCGCGGGGCCAGTCGAGGCCGGTGTCGTCCCGTACGCCGAGGTCGGCCCGTAGGTCGGCCTCGCCGAGGGCGATGCCGCGCAGGGCAGGGTGGGCGGTGGCGATCGCGTAGGCGTGCTCGATGGCCAGGGCCGACTCCAGGAGCGCGTACAAGGGGATGTCGGGGGCGAGTTCCGCCGTCCGTACGACCTGGGTGGGGGAGGTGACCTTGGGGAGGCGCAGGCCCGAGAGGGTCGGGAGCGCGACCAGGGTGCGGAGGTCCGCTTCGCACTCGGGGCTGTCCAGGGCGTTGACGCGGACGTGGACGGGAGTCGGGGGCGGCTCGGCGAGGAGTTCGGCGGTGGCGGCGCGGGCGTACTCCTTGCGGGCGGGGGCGACCGCGTCCTCCAGGTCGACGACCACCACGTCGGCGCCGGAGGTCAGCGCCTTGCCCACCATCTCCGGGCGGTCGCCGGGGACGTACAGCCAGGTGAGCGGGATGGCTCCCGTGGCCTGCGTGACTCCCGCGGTACTCGTGGTCACAGCGCGCCCTCCGATCTGAGCGTGGTGATCTCGGCCGCCGTCAAGCCGAGTTCGGTGAGGACGGTGTCCGTGTCGGCGCCGTGCGGGCGGCCTGCCCAGCGGATTCCGCCGGGGGTGTCGGTGAGGCGGAAGAGGATGTTCTGCATGCGCAGCGGGCCCAGTTCGGGGTCGTCGACGGTCGTGATCGTGTCGAGGGCCGCGTACTGCGGGTCCGCCATGACATCGCGTACGTCCTGGATGGGTGCCACCGCCGCCTGCGCCTTCTCGAACGCGTCGATGACCTCGTCGCGGGTGTGCCGGGCGATCCACGCGCCGACCGCCTCGTCGAGGACGTCGGAGTGGCGGGCCCGGTCCGCGCCCGTGGCGAACCACGGCTCGGTGGTCAGGTCCGGGCGGCCGACCAGGCGCATCACGCGTTCGGCGATCGACTGCGCCGAGGTCGAGACGGCGACCCAGGTGCCGTCGGCCGTGCGGTAGGTGTTGCGGGGCGCGTTGTTCTGGGTGCGGTTGCCCATGCGGGGCTGGACGTGGCCCAACTGGTCGTACCAGAGCGGCTGCGGGCCGAGGACCGTGAGGATCGGCTCGATGATCGCCATGTCCACGACCTGCCCGCGCCCCGTGCGGTCGCGGGCCGCCAGGGCGGTCATCACCGCGTACGCCGTGGCCAGGCCCGCGATCGAGTCGGCGAGGCCGAACGGCGGGAGGGTCGGCGGGGCGTCCGGTTCGCCGGTGATCGCGGCGAAGCCGCTCATGGCCTCGGCGAGCGTGCCGAAGCCGGGGCGGTGCGCGTACGGGCCGAACTGGCCGAAGCCGGTGACCCTGGCCAGGACCAGGCGGGGGTTGACCGCCGACAGTTCCTCCCAGCCGAGGTCCCACTTCTCCAGGGTTCCGGGGCGGAAGTTCTCGATGATCACGTCCGTGGTGGCGGCGAGGCGGAGGAGAGTCTCGCGGCCGCCGCTGGTGGAGAGGTTCAACGTCATCGTGCGTTTGTTGCGTCCGAGGAGTTTCCACCACAGGCCGATGCCGTCCTTCGACGGGCCGTGGCCGCGGGACGGGTCCGGTCTGCGGGGATGCTCGACCTTGATGACCTCCGCGCCGAAGTCGCCGAGCATGGTGGCGGCGAGGGGGCCGGCGAAGAGGGTGGCCAGGTCGAGGACTCGGAGGTTGGTGAGGGGTGCCGGGGCGGTCACGGCGGCGTGGGTCATGGGCGGGGGGACTCCGAGTGGGTGCGGTGGACGGTTGGCTGAGTGGTCGTCAGGTGTGTGTGGTCGTCGGGTGTGTGGTCGTCAGGTGTGTGGTCAGCTGGGCGGTCAGGTCAGCGAGGGTGTCGAAGCCCATTCCGTTGAAGTCGCCGATGGAGGTGGCCAGTTGGTTCTTGAGGGGGGTCGTCCAGCGGGCGGGGATCGCTTCCGGCCGGCCCGCGAGCAGTCCCGCGATCGAGCCCGCTGTCGCGCCGTTCGAGTCCGTGTCCCAACCGCCCGACACCGCACGGCAGATGGAGGCCGTGAAGTCGCCGTCGGCGTGGGTCAGGGCGGCGGCGAGCAGGGCGGTGTTGGGGACGGCGTGGACCCAGTGGTACGTGGCGGCGTGGGTGGCGTGGAGCTCGTCCACGACCGTGTCGAAGTGCCGGTGTTTCCGGGCCAGTTGGATGGCGTGGCGGATGGCTCGGGCCAGTCGGGAGCCGGGGGGTACGACGGTGAGGCCGGTGCGTAGGCAGGTGTGGATGTCGCTGGTGCCGGATGCGGTTGCGGCTTCGGCGATGGTGGCTGCCGTGAACATCGCCGCGTAGACGCCGTTGGCCGTGTGGGTGAGGGTGGCGTCCCGGTGTGCCTGTTCCGCGGCGGTCGCGGGGGCGGCCGGGTTAGTCCAGCCGTGGGCGTCCGCGCGGATCAGGGCGCCGATCCATTCGCGGAAGGGGTTGCGGTGGACGGCCGTGTGCGGGGGTTCGATGCCGTCGAGGAGGTTGCGGTAGGCGATTCGCTCGGCGGTGAAGGTGCGGCCCGCGGGGAGTTCGTCCAGCCAGAGCCGGGCCACGTCCGTGGTGGTGAAGTGCTTGCCGTGGCGCTGGAGCAACAGCAGGTTCAGTAGGGGGTAGTTGAGGTCGTCGTCCTCCGGCATGCCGTCGATGTTCTCGGCGAGGGAGGTGGGGGCGGAGCGGCGGTTCCAGGGGTAGGTGGCCTCGAGGTCGGGTGGGAGGCCGCGGGCGGTGAACCAGGTGTGGAGGGGCCAGTTGCCGGTGGCTCGGGCGAGTTGGCGGATCCCTTCGAGGGGGAGCTTCTCCACGGGTTTGCCGAGGAGGCAGCCTGCGGCTCTGCCGAGCCAGGCGGCTTCCAGGCGGGGGAGGAGTGTGGCTGGGGTCGGGGCGGTCTCTTCCCCGCTGTGCCCCTTGAGCGCGCTCCGCGCGCGGGCACCCCTTCCCGAAGCTGGGGGCTCCGCCCCCGGACCCCCGGCTGATCGGCTGAGGTTCGCTGTGCCCACAGCGTGGCCGTGGCGGGCGGCGTCAACGCCGGTGCGTGTGGGCCAGTTGGGGCACAGTGACCGGATCCTGTTCAGGTCCGTTGGCTCCGTGTCCGCCAACTCACTTGGCAGGTCCGCCAGTTCGTCCAGGAGATCATTGGCCAGCATCCGCAAGTACGGCGACACCGGCTCCCGCGACGCGCCCGCCCGGAGCGGCGCCTCCGGGCCGCCCGCCGCGCTCCAGCGGGCGGCGATCCGTGACGCGTTGCGGCCGTCCTGTGCCGCCTGGCGGAGTTCGTGGCCGATCAGGTCCTCGGGCTGGACCCAGGTCAGACGCAGCGGAGTCATGACAGCCCCGCGTACGCCGTCTCATGGGCCCGGCGGCGACGTACGTCACGCTCGAAGACCTCGCGTGTCACCTCCGTGAGCGTCGTCGCCGGGGCGAGCAGGTCCAGGCGGCTGGACTCCGCGACCGTCTTGGCCCAGTCGGGTGGGACCTCCGAGCCGAGGGCGCCCGCGAGGGCGCCGGACATGGTGGCGATCGAGTCGCAGTCGCGGCCGTAGTTCACCGAACCCAGGACCGCGTGGCGGTAGTCGCCGCGCGACACCAGCAACATGCCCAGGGCGATGGGGAGTTCTTCGATCGAGTGGATGCGGGAAGGGCGGCGGGCGCCGAGCGAGGGGGCGCGGTAGTCGGGGCCGACCGTGTCGTAGGGAGCCACGGCCTCGCGCAGGGGACGTAGCGCCGACTCGAAGTCCGAGTAGCGCGATGCCGCGTCGCAGACCGTCTCGATCGCCGCGCGGGTGCCGTCCTTCGCCACCGTGAGGCAGGCCTCGACCACCGAGTCCGGGGTCGCGCCGGGGGTGCAGGCCGCCGCGACGCCCGCCGCGAAGACACCGGCGGCCTCACGTCCGTACGACGACTGGTGCGCGCCCGCGATGTCGAGTGCCTCGGCGTACGCGCCCGCCGGGTTGGCCGTGTTGACCAGGCCGACGGGTGCCATGTACATCGCGGCACCGCAGTTGACGATGTTGCCGGTGCCGGCCTCGCGGGGGTCGACGTGGCCGTAGTGGATCCGGGTCACCAGCCACTTCTCGGCGAGGAAGATCCGCTGGAGGGGGAGAGCCTCGGTTTCGAGTTCCGGGATCCAGCGCGGGGTCGTCATCAGGTCGGGGACCAGGTGCCGGGCGATGGCGTACGCGTCGAGGTGGTCGCGGACCGTGGCGTACACCCGTACCAGCGCATGGGTCATCAAGGTGTCGTCGGTGACGTGGCCGTCGCCCTTGTGGTACGGGGCGATGGGGCGGGCCGTGCGCCAGGCGTCGCCGTTCCAGGGGCCGACGATGCCGTGGACACGGCCGCCGTGGCGTTCGGCGATCTGGTCCGGGGAGTAGCCCTCGACGGGGCCGCCGAGCGCGTCGCCGACGGCGGCTCCGACGAGGCTGCGCGTGATTCGTTCTTCCAGGGTTGCGGGTGCTGTGGGCGTCATGTCCGAATCATCCCTCCGGGAGGGCAAGTTCTGTGGCTGCGAGCAGTTCGGCGAGTTCCACGAGGTCCGTGCCGGTCAGGCGGGGCAGTGCGCAGCCCGAGAGGGTGCGGCAGGCGTCGCGCCAGGAGGCGGGGATCGCGCCGCCGCCGCCGAGCGCGCCGGTGAGGGCGCCCGCGAGGGCCGGGGCCGAGTCCGCGACCCGGGACAGGCACGCGGCGGCGGGCACCGCCTCGGCGATCCGGCCGCGCGCGGCGGTCGCGAGGGCGAGGGCGACCGGGACTGTCTCGGCGGCGGCGATGCCGTAGCTGTAGACGTGGTCGACGATCTGGTGCTCCAGGAGGGGTACGAGGCCGAAGGCACCGTCCCCCTCGAGGATGGTGTCGCGGGCGAGTCCGAGCGCGTGGCGGGCGTTGCGGCCGATCTCGGTGGACTCGGGGAGTTCGGCGAGCGCGACCGTCGTACAGGTGTCGACGTCCGCGCCGCCAAGAGCGAGCGCGACCGCCGCGGCCATGGCGCGGGCGCCGTGCACGCCGTCGCCGTCCTGGGTGTAGCGGGCGTCGAACTCGGCGAGTTCCGCGGCGAGGCGGGGGTCTCCGGCGTGGGCGACGGCCAGCACGCAGGCCCGTACGCAGGCCGCGTCGTCGAAGTAGTGCGGGTTGTCGTGGCCGGTGGCGGGCGGGCGCAGGCCGGTGGCGAGGTTGCCGAGGCCGGCGCGTACGGAGATGCGGGCACGCAGGGGGAGTACGGCCGACTCGACCTCGGGGGCGCGGTCGGCTGCCGCCGCGACTTCGCTCGCCACGGCGTTCCAGGACAGGTCGATGGCCGCGCGCATCCGGCGCTCTCGGCTCAGGTCGCCGCCCAGGACGCTGGCGTCGGCGGCCCGCAGCACGGCCTCCGCCGCGAACGCCGCCCACTCGGCGTCGTCCGACGGGCCGAGCCTGAGCGGTTCCGGTGGTTGGTTCAGGGCGATGGGGACGGGGAGGGTAGTCGTGGCGTTCTGTTCGGCGAAGGTGTCCAGTTCCCGGGTCAGGCGTCTTGTCCACTCGGGCATGCGGGCGGCGCGGTGGCGGGCGGCGGGCCAGCCGGCGGCGTCGCCTGCGGCCAGGCCTAGGAGGAGGCCTTCGATTCGCCGTGGGGCGTGGGTCCTGTGGGCGATGTGCGGGTGCGTTGTGGCTGGTCGCGCAGTTCCCCGCGCCCCTGAAGGGGCGCCGTCGGGGGCGAGGTGGGTCACAGGGCCACCTCGTTTTCGTCTGAGACCAGCACGTACGCGCACGGGTCCGGAGTCGCTCGTTCGTGGATGTAGGTGTGCTCCTCCTCGTCCGGCGTCAGCAGGTCCGCCACGTCCAGGACGTGGTGGCCCCGCATCGACGGGAGGCAGCTTCCCCTCGCCGGGCCGATCTCGGTCGCCCAGGCCGCCGGGATCGACGAGACGCCCCTCGTCGCCCCCGCCAGCGCGCCCGCCACCGCCGCCGTCGTGTCCGCGTCGCGGCCCATGTTCACCGCTGTGAGGACGGCCTCCGCGAAGTCGCCGTCGGCGGTCGCGTACGCGCCGAAGGCCAGGGCCACGGCCTCGGGGGCCAGGTCGGTCCAGGGGTAGCCGCCGACGACGACCGCGGAGCGGACCGCGCGCTCGCCGCGGTGGGCGCAGGCGACGGCCCGGCGCAGCGAGCGGGCTGTCCAGGAGTCGTCGGGGACGACCGCGAGGGCCGAGGCGACCACCACGATCGTCGGGGCGCCCGCCATCGCCGCGGCGACGCCCGCCGCGACGGCCTGGCCGCCGTAGATGCCCTCGCCCTCGTGGCTCACCGAACCGTCGATCGCCACCAGCCGGGCCGCCTCCGCGGGGCGGCCCGCCGCGAAGACGCCGAAGGGGGCCGCGCGCATGGCGAGACCGTCGCTCCAGGCGTGCCGGTGCTGGGCGGAGATCGGGGCGGCCAGGCCCCGGCGCAGATTCTCCAGCGTGCCCCGCTCGCTGAACCCCGCACCCCGGAACGGGCCCTCGTCCCGGTCCGCGATCCACTGGTGCCAGGCCGCCTCGACGTGCGCGACCGTGAGCGCCGAGCCGTGTCTGGCCAGGAGGAGCCCCGAGAAGATCGCGTACTCCGTGTCGTCCGTCCCGGCCGGGTTCTCGGCGACGTACCCGGTGATGCGGCCCCAGCGTGCGCGGATCTCGGACGGTTTCATGTTCTCGGCGGGCGCCCCCAGCGCGTCCCCGACGGCGAGTCCGAGCAGCGCGCCGCGGGCCCGTTCGCGCAGGTCGACCGAGTCCCCGGGTGCCGGTACCGAGGGAACGCAGGCAATAGAAGCCATGGCGGTGCCTCTCCATCGCGGGGTCCCAGAAGGACCCTTTGCGGATCTGTCCCACCTGAGCGGTTCGTCCGAGCCTCCAGTGCCTCAGCGTCACCCGGTCGACATTTGTGCGTCGCTCCCTACGGATGAGCGAAGTGGGGCAAAAGCACAGGTAAGTACGGCCTTCCTTGCTGGCAGGCGTGAAATTTCAGGCGTACGTTGAGTGTTGTCCAAAGGTGGAATTAGTCCAACCAAGACCCGTGGGGGGATCTCAGACATGGCCATCATCGAGACCGAGGCGACGCTCCACGAGGCGCACCGCGACAACCACACCCACCGGGACGTGAGCGGCGGCTGGCTGCGTCCCGCCGTCTTCGGTGCGATGGACGGACTCGTGTCCAATCTGGCCCTGATGGCCGGTGTCGCCGGCGGGTCCGTCGCGCCGCGGATCATCGTCATCACCGGGCTCGCCGGTCTGGCCGCCGGCGCCTTCTCCATGGCCGCCGGCGAGTACACCTCCGTCGCCTCGCAGCGCGAACTCGTCGAGGCGGAACTCGACGTGGAGCGACGGGAGTTGAGAAAGCACCCCAAGGACGAGGAGCGCGAGCTCGCCGAGCTGTACCAGGCCCGCGGTGTCGCCCCCGTACTCGCCCGCGAGGTCGCCCGGCAGCTGTCGAAGGACCCCGAGCAGGCCCTCGAGATCCACGCTCGGGAGGAGCTGGGCATCGACCCCGGCGATCTGCCCTCGCCGACCGTCGCCGCCGTGTCGAGCTTCGGCTCGTTCGCCCTCGGCGCCTTCCTTCCCGTACTCCCGTATCTGCTCGGCGCGACCGCCCTGTGGCCCGCTGTTCTGCTGGCGCTCCTCGGGCTCTTCGCATGCGGTGCGATCGTGGCCAAGGTGACCGCAAGGTCCTGGTGGTACAGCGGATTCCGGCAACTCGCGCTGGGCGGGGCCGCGGCCGGTGTGACGTACGTCCTGGGCAGTTTGTTCGGTACGGCCGTAGGATGATTTGGGCGCCGAGTCGAGCAGCTATGCAAGGGACTGCATAAGTAGCCGTTACTCGGCGGTTTCGATTCCTTAACCACTGGGCATGAGCCGTAAGCGCTCGGGCAATGAGGCCTGCGCCGTAAGCCACGAGGCGGGTGACGTTGCCTGCCTCGATCGGACCGACGGTCACTGATCTGTCCGAAAAGGTCCCCCTATTTCACCGCCACGAGCGGTACCCGCGCCGCGACCTGTGGCGTCCGCATGTTGGAACGCAGTATCCGGTTCACGAGAACCGCTCCATCATGTAACCTGCACGAAATTTTGCACCCACAGCAGAGGGCCAACGTCGTCCCTCGGCACATGCATATGCCACGACGACGACGGGAGAGCCGATGCGTACGCCGCGCCAGCCGTCCCAGCACTCCGCGAATGGCCAGAACTGGTCCTTCATGGATGCTCGCCCTGCTGCGCAGGGTATGTACGACCCCCGCAACGAGCACGACGCCTGCGGCGTCGGCTTCGTGGCCACCCTCACCGGTGAGGCGAGCCACGCGCTGGTCGAGCAGGCGCTCACGGTTCTGCGCAACCTGGAGCACCGCGGTGCCACCGGCGCTGAGCCCGACTCGGGCGACGGTGCCGGCATCCTGTCCCAGGTCCCCGACGCCTTCCTCCGTGAGGTGGCCGGTTTCGAGCTGCCCGAGGCCGGTGCGTACGCGGTCGGTACCGCGTTCCTGCCCGAGGAGGGCGCCGCCGACGCCGTCGCACGTATCGAGGCGATCGCCGCCGACGAGGGCCTGACCGTCCTCGGCTGGCGTGACGTCCCGGTCGCTCCCGAACTCCTCGGCGCCACCGCCCGCTCGACGATGCCGGCCTTCCGCCAGGTCTTCGTGGCGGACGGTTCCAGCCAGGGCATCGAGCTCGACCGCAAGGCGTTCGTGCTGCGCAAGCGCGCCGAGCGCGAGGCCGACGTGTACTTCCCGTCGCTCTCCGCCCGCACCATCGTCTACAAGGGCATGCTGACCACCGGCCAGCTGGAGCCCTTCTTCCCGGACCTGTCCGACCGGCGCTTCGCCTCCGCGATCGCGCTCGTGCACTCCCGGTTCTCCACGAACACCTTCCCGAGCTGGCCGCTCGCCCACCCGTACCGCTTCGTCGCGCACAACGGCGAGATCAACACGGTCAAGGGCAACCGCAACTGGATGGCGGCCCGCGAGTCCCAGCTCGTCTCCGACCTCTTCGGCGAGCAGGAGAAGATCGAGCGGATCTTCCCGATCTGTACGCCCGAGGCCTCCGACTCCGCGTCCTTCGACGAGGTCCTGGAGCTGCTTCACCTCGGCGGCCGGTCCCTCCCGCACTCCGTGCTGATGATGATCCCGGAGGCCTGGGAGAACCACGCCTCCATGGACGCCACCCGCCGCGCCTTCTACCAGTTCCACGCCACGATGATGGAACCCTGGGACGGCCCGGCCTGCGTCACCTTCACCGACGGCACCCAGGTCGGCGCGGTCCTCGACCGCAACGGTCTGCGCCCCGGCCGCTACTGGGTCACCGACGAGGGCCTCGTCGTCCTCGGCTCCGAGGTCGGCGTCCTCGACATCGACCCCGCGAAGGTCATCCGCAAGGGCCGCCTGCAGCCCGGCCGCATGTTCCTCGTGGACACCGCCGAGCACCGCATCATCGAGGACGACGAGATCAAGGCCGGCCTCGCCACCGACCTGCCGTACCAGGAGTGGCTGGAGGCCGGGGAGATCGAGCTCTCCGACCTGCCCGAGCGCGAGCACATCGTGCACACCCACGCCTCGGTCACCCGTCGCCAGCAGACCTTCGGCTACACGGAGGAGGAGCTGCGCGTCATCCTCGCGCCGATGGCCAAGTCCGGCGGCGAGCCGCTCGGCTCCATGGGTACGGACTCGCCGATCGCGGCCCTGTCCGAGCGCCCGCGGCTGCTCTTCGACTACTTCACCCAGCTGTTCGCGCAGGTCACCAACCCGCCGCTGGACGCGATCCGCGAGGAGCTCGTCACCTCGCTGCGCTCGTCGCTGGGCCCCGCGGGCAACCTCCTGGAGCCGACCGCGGCCTCCTGCCGCAGCGTCACCCTGCCCTTCCCGGTGATCGACAACGACGAGCTGGCCAAGCTCATCCACATCAACGCCGACGGCGACATGCCGGGCATGAAGGCCGCGACCCTGTCCGGCCTGTACCGAGTCTCCGGCGGCGGCGAGTCGCTGGCCGCGCGCATCGACGAGATCTGCACCGAGGCCGACGCCGCCATAGAGAACGGCGCCCGCCTGATCGTCCTCTCGGACCGGCACTCCGACGCCGAGCACGCGCCGATCCCCTCGCTGCTGCTCACCGCGGCCGTCCACCACCACCTCATCCGCACCAAGCAGCGCACCCAGGTGGGCCTGCTCGTCGAGGCGGGCGACGTCCGTGAGGTCCACCACGTGGCCCTCCTCATCGGTTTCGGCGCCGCGGCCGTCAACCCGTACCTGGCGATGGAGTCCGTCGAGGACCTGGTCAGGGCCGGAACGTTCCTTCCCGGCATCGAGCCCGAGCAGGCCATCCGCAACCTGATCTACGCCCTCGGCAAGGGCGTTCTCAAGGTCATGTCCAAGATGGGCATCTCGACCGTCGCCTCCTACCGTGGCGCCCAGGTCTTCGAGGCCGTCGGTCTCGACCAGACCTTCGTCCAGAAGTACTTCAACGGCACGGCCACCAAGATCGGCGGCGTCGGCATCGACGTCATCGCCAAGGAGGTCGCCGCCCGCCACGCGAAGGCGTACCCGGCGAGCGGCATCGCGCCGGCGCACCGCGCCCTCGACATAGGCGGCGAGTACCAGTGGCGCCGCGAGGGCGAGCCGCACCTGTTCGACCCGGAGACGGTCTTCCGCCTCCAGCACTCGACGCGCACCCGCAGCTACGACATCTTCAAGAAGTACACGGACCGCGTGAACGAGCAGTCCGAGCGGCTGATGACGCTGCGCGGCCTGTTCGGCTTCAAGACCGGTACTGATGGCCGTCAGCCGATCTCCATCGACGAGGTCGAGCCGGCGAGCGAGATCGTCAAGCGCTTCTCCACCGGCGCCATGTCGTACGGCTCCATCTCCAAGGAGGCGCACGAGACCCTCGCCATCGCCATGAACCAGTTGGGCGGCAAGTCCAACACCGGTGAGGGCGGCGAGGACGCGGACCGCCTGTACGACCCGGCGCGCCGCTCGTCGATCAAGCAGGTGGCCTCCGGCCGCTTCGGTGTCACGTCCGAGTACCTGGTCAACGCCGACGACATCCAGATCAAGATGGCCCAGGGCGCCAAGCCCGGCGAGGGCGGCCAGCTGCCCGGCCACAAGGTCTACCCGTGGGTCGCCAAGACCCGGCACAGCACCCCCGGTGTCGGCCTGATCTCCCCGCCCCCGCACCACGACATCTACTCCATCGAGGACCTGGCCCAGCTGATCCACGACCTGAAGAACGCGAACCCGCAGGCGCGGATTCACGTGAAGCTGGTCTCGGAGGTCGGCGTCGGCACGGTCGCCGCGGGTGTGTCGAAGGCGCACGCGGACGTCGTACTCATCTCGGGTCACGACGGTGGCACGGGCGCCTCGCCGCTGACGTCGCTCAAGCACGCCGGTGGTCCCTGGGAGCTCGGCCTCGCCGAGACCCAGCAGACGCTGCTCCTGAACGGCCTGCGCGACCGCATCGTCGTCCAGACCGACGGTCAGCTGAAGACCGGCCGTGACGTCGTCATCGCCGCGCTCCTCGGCGCCGAGGAGTTCGGTTTCGCGACCGCGCCGCTCGTCGTCTCCGGCTGCGTGATGATGCGCGTCTGCCACCTCGACACCTGCCCGGTCGGTATCGCCACGCAGAACCCGGTGCTGCGCGAGCGGTTCGCCGGCAAGGCCGAGTACATCGTGAACTTCTTCCAGTTCATCGCCGAGGAGGTCCGCGAGATCCTCGCCGAGCTGGGCTTCCGCACGATCGAGGAGGCCGTCGGCCACGCCGAGTCCCTCGACGTGGAGCGGGCGATCACCCACTGGAAGGCGCAGGGCCTGGACCTGTCCCCGCTCTTCTACGTGCCCGAACTGCCCGAGGGCGCCCCGCTCCACCAGGTCATCGCGCAGGACCACGGCCTGGAGAAGGCGCTCGACAACGAGCTGATCAAGCTCGCCGCCGACGCCCTCGCCGCGTCCAGCGCGACCGACGCCCAGCCGGTCCGCGCCCAGGTCGCGATCCGCAACATCAACCGCACGGTCGGCACCATGCTCGGCCACGAGGTGACGAAGAAGTTCGGTGGCGCGGGCCTGCCCGAGGACACCATCGACATCACCTTCACCGGCTCGGCGGGCCAGTCCTTCGGCGCCTTCCTGCCGCGCGGCGTCACGCTGCGCCTGGAGGGCGACGCCAACGACTACGTCGGCAAGGGCCTCTCCGGCGGCCGCGTGATCGTCCGTCCCGACCGGGGCGCCGACCACCTCGCCGAGTTCTCGACGATCGCGGGCAACACGATCGCGTACGGCGCGACCGGCGGCGAGCTGTTCCTCCGGGGCCGTACGGGCGAGCGGTTCTGCGTCCGCAACTCCGGCGCCACGGTCGTGTCCGAGGGCGTGGGCGACCACGGCTGCGAGTACATGACCGGCGGTCACGCCGTCGTGCTCGGCGAGACGGGCCGCAACTTCGCGGCCGGTATGTCGGGTGGCGTCGCGTACGTCATCGACCTGAACCGCGACAACGTGAACATCGGCAACGTCGGCGCCGTCGAGGAGCTGGACGACACCGACAAGCAGTGGCTGCACGACGTCGTGCGCCGGCACCAGGAGGAGACCGGCTCGACCGTCGCCGAGAAGCTCCTGGCCGAGTGGGACACCGCGGTGGACCGCTTCAGCAAGATCATCCCCAGCACGTACAAGGCAGTGCTCGCCGCCAAGGACGCCGCCGAGCGAGCCGGTCTCACGGAGACCGAGATCACCGAGAAGATGATGGAGGCGGCGACCAATGGCTGATCCCAAGGGCTTTCTGAACCACGGTCGCGAGGTCGCCAAGACCCGCCCCGTGCCGGAGCGCGTCAGGGACTGGAACGAGGTCTACGTTCCGGGCTCGCTGCTGCCGATCATTCCCACGCAGGCCAGCCGCTGCATGGACTGCGGTATCCCGTTCTGCCACAACGGCTGCCCGCTGGGGAACCTCATCCCGGAGTGGAACGACTACGCGTACCGCGAGGACTGGTCCGCCGCGTCGGAGCGCCTGCACGCCACGAACAACTTCCCGGAGTTCACGGGCCGCCTCTGCCCCGCTCCCTGCGAGTCGGCGTGCGTGCTCGGCATCAACCAGCCCGCCGTGACCATCAAGAACGTCGAGGTCTCGATCATCGACAAGGCGTGGGACAGCGGGGATGTCGCCCCGCAGATCCCCGAGCGGCTGAGCGGGAAGACGGTCGCGGTCATCGGCTCGGGTCCGGCCGGCCTGGCCGCCGCGCAGCAGCTGACGCGGGCGGGCCACACGGTGGCGGTGTACGAGCGCGCGGACCGCATCGGCGGCCTGCTCCGCTACGGCATCCCCGAGTTCAAGATGGAGAAGCGGCACATCAACCGGCGTATCGAGCAGATGCGCGCGGAGGGCACCAAGTTCCGTACGGGCGTGGAGGTCGGGCGCGACACCGACGCGGCGAAGCTGCGCAAGCGGTACGACGCCGTGGTCATCGCGGCCGGTGCCACGACCGCCCGTGATCTCCCCGTCCCCGGGCGGGAGTTGAAGGGCGTCTACCAGGCGATGGAGTACCTGCCCCTCGCCAACAAGGTGCAGGAGGGCGATTTCGTAGCGCCCCCGATCACCGCCGAGGGCAAGCACGTCGTCGTCATCGGCGGCGGCGACACCGGCGCGGACTGCGTGGGCACGGCCCACCGTCAGGGCGCGGCCTCCGTCACGCAGCTGGAGATCATGCCCCGGCCGGGCGAGGAGCGGAACCCGGGTCAGCCCTGGCCGACCTTCCCCATGCTCTACAAGGTGACCTCCGCGCACGAGGAGGGCGGTGAGCGGGTCTACTCCGTCAACACCACCCACTTCGAGGGCGACGAGGACGGCAACGTCCAGTGGCTGCACCTCGTCGAGGTCGAGTTCATCGACGGCAAGCTGACCCAGAAGCCGGGTACGGAGCGGAAGATCCCGGCCCAGCTGGTCACGCTGGCCATGGGCTTCACCGGCACGGACGTCGAGAACGGGCTGGTCTCCCAGTTCGGCCTCGAACTCGACGCGCGCGGCAACATCGCGCGGGACGCCGACTTCGCGACCAACGTGCCCGGCGTGTACGTCGCCGGTGACGCGGGGCGGGGGCAGTCGTTGATCGTGTGGGCGATCGCTGAAGGGCGTTCGGCCGCGCGTGGGGTCGACCGGTTCCTGACGGGTGCGAGCGACCTGCCGGCGCCGATCCGTCCTACGGACCGTTCGCTGATGGTCTGACGCTCGACCTCGTCTCACGCTCCACCCCAACAGACGTCCCGTACAACGGCGTACGGAACTGAGCACGGCGCCTGCTTTGTCCCCGACCGGACGATGGTGGGCGCCGTGGTGCGTGCGGGGGTGCCTGAGTAGGCGCCGCCTGTCCGTTACTGGCCGGGAGCCACCCACGTGACGATCACGGCGCCGGCCACCGCCAGGACTCCGAACAGACCGAGCCAGCGAGCGGCCTCCACCAGACGCCAGATCTGCCGGGTACGCCGCTTCTCATGGGCCAGGAGCCGGTTGGGTTCGCTGTAGACCTCCACGCCGGGCCGGTCGTGGACCGCGAGGACACTGAGCCAGGAAGCGATGATCAAGCCGAGGAAGCCGCAGGCCAGCAGGGCGACCACGGCCCAGCGCGGGCCGTCGGACAGCTTGCTCAGATCCTCCTGGCCCTTCAGGACGAAGACGGCGGCGAGGAGTCCGGTGAGCGAGGAGAGGTAGGTGCGGTAGCCCTCCGCCTGCTGAAGCGCGAGGCGCAGCTGCTGGTGCGGATCGCGCAACGCTTCCGCCCGGTCCTCCGCGTCGCGCAGCTGGTCGTCGGTGAAGCGCGGTGACGGCATGTGCGGCCTCAGTTCCCGGTGGTGAGCTGAGCGGGTGGCGGGGCGAGGGCCAGCATGGCCCCGCAGCCGCGGCGCCGTGCGGGGCGGGGCTGGTGGTAGCCGTCGCAGGAACAGGACATGTTCCAGATGTCGGGCTCGGCGGGCGGCTTGCGGCGGCCCAGGAAACCGCCCTTGGCGGCCAGGGGCTGAATGGGGCCGAAGGTGTGGGTCATGGCGCAGCCGCAAACTGGGCATGTGCCGCTGACCGTCAACTCCCTCTCGCCGCTGTTGTCCTGTGCCGTCCACTGGACGGTGAGGGTGCCGGGGTGGCTGTGGGGATGATAGGGCGTCGCTGAGGTCATGAGGCGGAGTCTTTCCGTGCCGGCAGAGAGAGTTGGAAGAGGCGTGCGTAGCGGGTCAGGCGGTCGCGCACCTTGGCCTCGTCGAGTCCGGTCTCCTCGGCGCAGAGAGTGATGTGGTCCTCGGACACGCCGCCGGACAGTGCCGGGGCGCGGCCGGTGAGCTGTGTGGTGAGGACGACCACGTCGATCCAGTCGGGGCGGATGCCCGCCTCCTCGCCCTCCGGCGCGCGGACTCTCACATCGAGGCCGAGGCAGGCGAAGGGGGCGTAGCGTTCGTAGGTCTTGGCCAGCGTCCAGCCGAATCGGCCCGCCACGAGGACGAGTTCCAGGGCGCCGAGGGTTCCGGGGCCCAGGAGACCACGATCGAAGGCGGCTTGGTCGAATTCGTTGGGCGTGAGGCCCGCCAGGAGCTCGCCGGCGGGCCCCTGGAGATCTCCCGGCAGCTTGATGCCGGCCAGGACGGCCAGGCGTGCCAGGTGGTCGAAGGCCTCGCCCAGTGTGACGTGCCCGTTGCCTCCTCGCCGCTTCGTGAAGGCAAGGAGGTCGCTGACGGACAACTCGTCCTTGAGGCGGACGGGCCTACTCGACATGTAGAAGTCGCTGTGCGTCAGGACTTGGAGGTCCACTTCGGTCAGCCGTAGACGGACCGCATCCGCCGGGATGTCGGGGACGCTCAGCTGGAGTGGGGTCTCCAACTGCCGCAACCTGTCAGCCGCGACCCCCAGTTCCAGGTCGAAGTGCGCGGCCAGCGCCATGAGGTAGCCCATGGTTGCGCCCCCTTCGTCGAAGCGGCCGCTGAAGCCGGCCGCGGACGTGCCGGGCGAAGGGAGCAGCAGGCGGTGGGGGGTCTTCACCTGGCCCTCCAGGGCCAGGTCGTCGGCGCCTCGCCGGTCGAACAGTCCACAGGCGTCGAGGGCGCGTACAGCGCTGCGGAATTCGTCCATGCGACTGGAGTCCTCGCGGGTGAACGCGCCCACCATCTCCCATGGCGTGACGGGATCCGTCAGCGTGTCGCCGCGCCGCTCCGCAAAGATGCTGGACAGCCAGTACGGGGCGGCCCAGTCGACGGCCTCCTGAGGCAGAGCGGGCACATGGGCGCCGGTGATCGTTGTCGCGGAGTTGATGCGGTCGGCGGTCTCACCCAGAGTGGCCCCGGTCTGCTGGGAGACCTCCAGGAGGCGGTGGAGCGGCACGGCTCCCTCGTACCAGGGCGCCTGCCGGTTGAAGCCTTCTGACAGCAGAAGCTGCTGGTTGGGCGGGAGGGCCTGTGCTTCGAGTGCTTCGGGAGTCGGGTGTGCGTCCAACGAGAATCCGAGGCAAGCGAACTGCTCGACAAGCCGGGCCAGTTCGGGAAGGGAGAAAGGGGGTGCGGCGCGGCTCAGCAGATCGACCGGGCCGATGGAGCCGGGTAGCCAGTCGCACTCGCCCCTCCAAGGAGACACCACGGATACCCCCTGGTCGAGGGCGAGGCGGTACAGCTCGTCCGTGGTCAGGCGCCGCTTCGCGAGATCCTCGGGTGGTTGCGGAGGAGCCGGCAGGTCATGGCTCACCAGGCGCAGTTGGCGGAGCAGGTCCACCGCTTCGCCCAGGGGGAGGCCGTGCAGCGCCGAGATGGCGAGCAAGGGAGCGTGCCGGGCGGGGGGACGTACTCTCTTGAGATCACGGGAATGCGGCCTGAAGGTGTAGGCGGTGTCGTTCTCCAGGCCCGACATGTACTCCTCGAGGGAGGCATAGGCGCCGTAGAGGTCGGCAGCCGCCTGGGAGACCACGAGGTTGTCCAGTGCCCTGATGTCGGTGACGTGGGGAACCTCGATGCCGACCACGGCATAACGGCGCAGGGCACGCAGTGACTCACGCACGGAACGGCGCCCCTGTGCCGCGGCCTGGAGCACCGTCTGCCACCCATGGGTTACCGCCGACTGGAAGAGCAAGGCGTCGAGCCCGGCCGGTTCCGGGTAGCCGGCGGGTGCGAAGTGCTCCATCGTCTGACTCAGGCCGAGACGGCTTGCCCTCCAGGACCCGATCAGAGCGCGCTCGTAGGGGCCGCCTGCTGTGATGGCCAGCGGCGTCTGGAAGCTCAGCGCACTTCTGTCCGCGGGCAGGCATCCCGTGACGGCCAGCGACACGCTTCCCTGCACCAGGCGTCTGCCCTGTTCCGAGTCGAGTGACGCCATCGTCCCGTCGGGCAGGGCGTCCAGGAGCACGACAGCCATCCGTGGTGTCTTCCGTGCCAATTCCCACAACCAGGGCAGCGACACGTCAGCGAGCTGCGAAGCCGCGGCCGGAATCCGCGCCAGCAGTTCCCGCATCACCAACTCCTCGTCGTGCGAGAGCAGTTGGTTGCGGTCGACGCTCGGCACGGGACTGTGCCGCTCGCGCAGATTGACGACGTACCCGTACACCTCGGGGGCGTCCTGAATGAGGACGCCGTCCAGGAGCAGTTGCCCCTTCCCCTGGACGAGCCACGCCTCTCCGTCCGCCTCACCCTGTTCGTCGCAGAGGGGGACGGGCAGCACGCGCCAGTCGTCCCGGCCCACCAGCCGTCCTGGTTCCCAGCCGAGCTTCCGGACGGTTTCGCCCTGCCTGGTCAGCTCCTGGGCCGTCACGTTGTGTTCCGTGACCCACAGGTGCGTGCGTAACGTCTCCACCAGGGACGGCACCTGCTCGCCCTCCTGCGGCTCGGCCATATAGAGCCGCACGCGGGTGCCGCCGTCCTCCGGGACCTCAGGATCGTCCGAGGCGTTGATCTGGAGCAGACCGGAGCCCGACCGGATGTCGACGCGCAGCGCGGGCTCCGCGCCGGTCCGCCCGGTCGCGTCGACGGCGCGGGTCCATACGACGACCTCGTCGGCCAGCATGAAGTAGCTGAACACGCCGATGCCGAAACGGGAGTTGAGGGACTGGTCCACGATTCCGGCCCGGCGCCAGTTGCGGCGCTCCTGGACGAAGTCGGGGTCCTGTTCGTAGCGCTTGCCGGCCCGGGCGAACATCGAGGTGAGCCGTGCACGGCTCATGCCGGTGCCGTTGTCGAGGCACTCGATGTAGGGGCGGCTGTCGTGCCAGCCCTGGGTGAAGACGATCTCGGCGTCCCAGGTGGAGTGGATCCGGCCGTACTGGCGTCTCATGTACCGGTAGCGGCACGCGTCGAGCGCGTTCTGGTACAGCTCTCGCACCGCGAGCATTCGGTCGCCGTACAGCTGGGTGCCCATCAGGAGCGGGCGGATCTCGTCCTCGGCCAGCCGGAAGCGTTCGAGGGGCTCCTTGTAGCGGCCGGGCACGGCCCGCAGTTCCTCGGTCGTCACCCGGTCCGGGAGCCCTCGCAGCAGCGGCTGCGCCGTGGCGTCCGTACGGAAGGCCCGCATCGTGGCATCAGCGGCGAGCGACAGTTCCTCGATGGCGGCGTGCAGCGCCGGGTGGGGGCAGCGTAGCCGTACGGTGATGCCACGGGTGTCGGCGGTGCGGCCGTCCGTGCCGTCGTAGTCGAGACCGCCGAGCGTGGCCACCACCTGGCTCGCCAGCAGAGGCTCGTGCGCCCCCAGGTGATCGACCATCACGCTGGAGAGCCGGCGCGGGTCCGCGGCGAGCAGCCCGGCCGTCCACAGGAGCCGGGCGAGCTGGCGTCCTCGCCAGTGGTTGCCGCGCACCGGCCTGGTCTCGATCCAGGACTCACCGTGCCGCGCGTCGTTGACCCGGGGGCTGCGGCCCGGCTTCACCGTGAGGTGCCCGAGTACCTGGCGAACCTGGCTGTCGATCTCCTGGCGTTCCTCGGGAGACCTGCGGACGGGGGCCGGGGTGTCGGTGGCGGCCTCGATGGCCTTCACCACCATCGTGATCAGCTCGTCGACGGCGTTGTAACCGCCACCGTGCTCCCAGAGCCCGTCCCAGTCGGCGATGAAGCGGTGCCGCAGCCAGTGATCCGCCGCCGCGACGGCCTGTTCGAGGCCGCGGCCACGCAGGGTCTCGGTGGTGCGCACGACCAGGGAGTGTGCGCGGCACACGTCGCGGGCGGCGTCGCGCACCAGTCGCTCCTGGTCGTCCCTGGCCTCCTCCCGGCCGCGCGGCCCCGGGTCGAACTGGCCCGGCAGCAGCCTGTGCAACTGGTCCAGGCTGATGGCGACGATGCCCTCCTGGACGACCGCCGCCGCCAGCAAGCACGCCGTCTCGGCCGGTGAGAGCCGCTCGTCCTCGCGGAGGTCGGCCCGCTTGACCAGGTCGCTGAGCCGGGCCTCCACCCGCTCGGGATACAGGGGGTCCGCCCACGGGTCGTCCCGGTGTGCACGGGTCTGCGAGTTGGTCTCGACGACGCACCGCACCAGCTCGGTCAGACGCTCTTTCACCCGATCATGGGTCTCGGAGCGGCCCGAGGTGTGCCGCCACAGACCGGAGGCGTGGATGATTCGGGTCCAGTCCAGGGTTTGCTGGGCACCGTCGCACACCACCGGATCCCTGTGCTCGCCGCCTTGCGGAGGCACCGGCAGCAGGGTCCCGACGGTGGGCGACGTGACCTGGGGGTGCCGGGCGGCGAGCTGAAGCAGTTCCTCCTCTGTGTACTCGGCGACCGCGTGAAACGTGGTCGGCGGGTTGACCCGGGACAGGGCCGCGGCGAGTGCCTGCGCGAACCAGCTGCCCGCCACGGGGTCAGCGTAGGCGCGCTGCCCGGGGCCACAGCTGTAGAGCCAGTAGGCGTCGTGCGGCTCGGCCCACGCGCCGTCGGCGGTGTCCCTCGCGCGCCGCGGTTCGTCCGTCCGACAGATGTCCAGGCAGATGATCGCGGTAACGCCTTGCGGGAGGGCGCCGAGCAGTTCGGCGGGGTCGGCCCGAAGCAGACTGCGGGGGAGCAGGCCGCGGCTGCCGTCGGGGAGCGGTGCTCCGGGCTGGCTGTCCTGGAGGACCAGATGGTCCCGGCCGTTGATCGTCAGCCCGTGGCAGGAGAAGTACAGGAAGGCGGTGTCGCCCGGTTCGCAGGCGGCCAGGAAGTCGGTGACGGCCCCGATGACCGGACCCACACAGGTGTCGTCGCATCGCGCGGTGACCTCGTAGTTGGACTGTTCGAGAGCCGCGCCCACCAGTGACAGGTCACGTTCGACGAAGGCCAACGGCCGGTAGACGGCATCGAGTTCCCGATGCCCGGCAAGATATGGGGTGCTCTTCACTCCGACAAGCAGTGCACGGCGTCGGCCGCCGGCAGCCCCGTCGTCCTGTTCCAGTTCCACGTACTGACCTTCCCACCGAACACTCCGGATCACATCATCCCAGAAGTGACCAGCGGTGAAAGGGAGTTGACGAACGGAGCGCACCATGAGCCCGGTGGCTCACGGCACCTTGTACGCCTGCCCGTACACCTTCCACTCCAGTGGCGTCTCCAGCTCCAGCTTCCCGTCGTACAAGAACCGACGCTGGGCCGTGTCTACGCGGCTCGTGTCGCGCTTCTCGGCCTTCATGACCTTGCGGCGGACATCGAGGAAAATGTCCAGGTACGCCTTCTCGTCCCCGCCCTCCGCCGGCGTGTCCGCCTCCGCCATGGCGTCCCTGCGGAGGCCGTAGAAGCCGGGGTCGGTGCCGGGGCCGTGCATGACGATGGCGTCGTAGTAGATGAACTGGCCGAGCGTGCCCAGGCCGTCGCGTTCGGCGAGGCGGACCGCCGGGTCGAAGTAGACGCGGTCGCGTTCGGTGTCCTGGGCCCGGCGGAAGGCCGGTTTCTCCGACTCCTCCTTCCAGGCCGTCGTGAAGCCGGGATCGAGGCCCTCGTGGGAGTCGGAGCCGTCGACCTCGCGGAGAGCGGGGAGGTAGCGGGCCAGGGCGTTGTCCGGGTGGTCCTTCGTGTACCGCTCGACCAGGACGAGCAGGTCGTGCGTGCCGGTGGTGAAGCCGATGATGCCCGCCGTGTAGCCGCGGCCGTCGCCGATGTCCTCGATGTAGCCGTACTGGGCACGCCAGTCGAGGCTGGAGTTCTCGGCACTGGACACGATCTGCTGGGCCAGGTCCTTCTTCTCCGGCGCCGCCAGGCCCGCCTGTTGGGACGGAGAGGCGGTCGAGGTGGGCTTCCGCGCGTCTGAAGGCGGGTCGTCGTCGGTGTTCTGGTCGGGCACGAGGAAGTACACGGCCACCGCCACGAGAGGGACGGTGGCGAACAGCAGACGGCCAGCGCGTTTCATGCCGCAAAGAGTACGATCGTCGAGGAGTGCCGTCCCGCATCGGGTGGGGATTCTGTGAGCGTCGGGGGAGGACCTGTGAGCGCGGAGGAACTGGCGCTGCTGCGGGCGGAGTCGGGCGGACCACTGCCGGAGAGCTTCGGGCGGCTGGACGGCACGCAGGCCCGGCTGCTCGCCGTGGCGCTGCGGCGGGCGCGGGAGCGGCGGGCGTCGGGGCTGAACGAGGCCGCCGAGGACGCCCTCACCCTCGTACCTGCTCTGACCAGGGAACCTGTCCGCCGGATGCTCTTCCGCTGAGGGCGCCGCCAAGAGCTCCGACAAGGGCGCCGAGCGCTCGGCGGGAAGTGCGGCGCAGAAGCTGCGTGCCGCCCGTGGCCGGTCGCTCCCGCGCGGCCCGGCCGCCTGGTGTCACAGCCGCGCCCCTCACGGAGCTCGGTACCGCATCGGACGTCGTCGATTCCGCTTGGGGGAACCTCCCGCATGGACACGCTGCGCAGCAGGGCCGAGACCCTGAAGCTCGCCCGTCTGCTGGACGTCGAGCCGCGGCAGCTGGCGTTCCTCGAAGAACTGCCCGTCGCCGACGTGCGCGCCTTCCGTGAGCGGTCCGCCGCCTCGTTGTTCGACGACGCCCCGGAGATGCTCGACCGCATCGCCGCCCTGACGAAGCTGCTGCCCGTCGGGGTCGCCGCGGGCATCGCGCAGAAGGCGCTGGGGCCGCGCCTGGCCGCCGCTCTCGCCGGGCGTCTCGAACCGGCCCGTGCCGCCGACATCATCGACAGGCTGCCGGCCGACTTCACGGCCCGGTGCTGCCACCACGTCGACCCGCGCCGGATCGCCGCGATCATGGGCAGGCTGGACGACGACATCGTCGTACGCATCGCACTCGTTCTCGCCGACCGCGGTGACCATCTCACGATGGGCCGGTTCGTCGGCCATCTGCGGGACTCGGCGCTGCTCCGGATCCTGCCGCGGCTCGACGACGCCACCGTGCTGAGAACGGGCTTCGTCATCGATCATCCCGAACGGCTCGGCCACATCGTGGAGTTGATGGGCGAGGAGCGGATCTCCTCGGTCATCGCGTCCGCCGCCGAGGACGGGCTGTGGCCGGAGGCGATGGCCGTCGCGGGCATGGTGGAGGGTGAGCAGCGGGCCTGGATCGCCTCGCTCACCGCCGCCCAGCCCGAGGCCCGGCTCGACTCCCTGGTACGCACCACCGCCGAGCAGGACCTGTGGGAGTCGCTGCTGCCGATCGTGGCACTGCTGAGCGAGAACGAGCTGCGGGCGGTCGCGGCCCTGCCCGCGCTGCGGGATCCCTCGGTGCTCGGCGGGCTCGTACGCGGAGTGGTGGCGACCGGAGTCTGGGCGGAGTTCCTGCCGACGGTGGGGGCGCTGCCGCCGACCGCTCGCCGGGTCGTGGCCAACAGCGTGGGCGCGCTCTCGGACACCCAACTCGATGTGCTGGCCCGCGGTGTCGACAAGGAGGACCTCTGGGAACTGGTCCTCCCGCTCGTCGAGTTGATGGACGACACGGCCAAGCAGCGGCTCTTCGAGCTGCCGGCCTTCCAGGAGCGGCTACCCGGTTAGGCTCACCCGGTCAGTCCATGACCGAAAGGAGCCCCTCCGTGGCCGGGATCAGCCTCACCAAGGTGGAAGAGACCGCGCCCGCGCTGGTCAGTCTCTACAAGAGCGCGCAGGTCTCCCTCACCAAGCACGGGCTGAGCGGGCAGCGGGCCGCCGTCTATCTCGTGGTCGACTACTCGGGGTCGATGAAGCCGTACTACGCGGACGGGAGCGTACAGGCGCTCGCCGACCGGGTGTTGGGGCTCTCGGCGCACTTCGACGACGACGGGACGGTCCCCGTCGTCTTCTTCTCCACGGACATCGACGCCGTCACCGACATCGCGCTCGACAACCATCAGGGGCGCATCGAGCGGATCGTCGCCGGGCTCGGGCACATGGGCAAGACCAGCTACCACCTGGCCATGGACGCGGTCATCGACCATTACTTCGACAGCGGCTCCAAGGAACCGGCCCTCGTCGTCTTCCAGACCGACGGCGGCCCGATCAACAAGCTCGCCGCCGAACGGTACCTGTGCAAGGCGGCCAGACTGCCGCTGTTCTGGCAGTTCATCGGCTTCGGGGACACGTCCAGCAAGCAGTTCGACTTCCTGCGCAAGCTGGACGAGCTGGCGGTGCCGGGGAAGCGGGTCGTCGACAACGCCGGTTTCTTCCACGCCGGTGCGGATCCGCGACGGGTCCCGGACGGTGAGCTGTACGACCGGCTGGTGAGTGAGTTCCCGCAGTGGCTGTCGGCTGCGCGTGCCCAGGGGATCGTCCGGTGAAGGCGGACGTACGGCTGCTGCCCGCCGCCGAACGTGTCGCCGTGCCCTGGAAGAACGGCGGCGGCCTGACCCGCGAGATCGCGGCCTGGCCGCCGGACGCCGGCATGGGCGACTTCACGTGGCGCGTGAGCCTCGCCGAGGTCGCTGCGGACGGGCCGTTCTCCGCGTTCCCAGAGGTCGACCGCACGCTGACGGTCGTCGAGGGGGCGGGCATGGACCTGACGGTGGGCGGCGAGCGGCGGCTCGTCGACGAGCGATTCGTCCCGCAGGACTTCCGCGGCGACGTCCCGACCGACTGCCGCCTCCTCGGCGGACCGGTGGTGAACCTCAACGTGATGTGGCGCAGAGCCGGCGGCCGGGGGACCCCGACCGTCGCTGTCGTACGGGGGCGACTGCCGCTCTCGGCCACGGAGACAGGCCTGGAGACAGGCCTGGAGACAGGCCTGGAGACCACCCCGGAGACCGGCTCTGCGACCGGCCCGGCGGCCCTGCTCGTCGTCGCGCTCGACGGCACCGCCGAGGTCGCCGGGGCGCGGCTCGGGCCGTACGACGCCGTGCTGCTGACCGGGAAGAGGGACGGGGAGAGGACCGCCGAGTTGCACGCGAAGGGGCGAACGGCGGTGATCGGGCTGCCGACGTCCGCCTGAGGGATCGCCCGGCTGGAGGGTTCCCTGGGACTCGGCGGCGAGGATCCTGAGCGTCCCGTTGGCTTCGCCCGGGTGGCGTGCCACTCTGAGGTGAGCCACTCTGAGGTGAGCCAAGGGGAAGGTCACGCATGGGCGCGCGATCGGTGGACGCCGGGCGGAGTGACGGAGGTCCGGCGCGGACGGGCAAGGGACGGCCCGTGGAGACGGGCAAGGGCGAGCGACTGGCGGACTGGGCCGACGGCCGGCTCGGGATCCACACGCTGGCCAAGTCCCAGATGCGCAAGGTGTTCCCGGACCACTGGTCCTTCATGCTGGGCGAGATCTGCCTCTACACCTTCATCATCCTGATCCTCACGGGCGTCTACCTCACGCTGTTCTTCGAGCCGAGCGGCGCCGAGGTCGTCTACAACGGTTCGTACGAGCCGCTGAACGGCATCCTGATGACCAGGGCGTACGAGTCCACGCTCGACATCAGCTTCGACGTGCGCGGCGGACTCCTCATAAGGCAGATCCACCACTGGGCGGCGGTCGTGTTCGTCGCCGGGATGCTCATCCACATGATGCGGGTGTTCTTCACCGGCGCGTTCCGCAAGCCGCGCGAGGTGAACTGGCTGTTCGGCTGGACGCTGCTCTTCCTGGGAATCATCACCGGGCTGACCGGCTACTCACTCCCCGACGACCTGCTCTCCGGCACCGGCATCCGCTTCGCGCAGGGCGCGATCCTCTCCGTGCCGCTCGTGGGGACGTATCTCTCCTTCTTCCTCTTCGGGGGAGAGTTCCCGGGCCACGACATCATCTCCCGGCTGTACCCGATCCACATCCTCCTGCTGCCCGGGATCATGCTCGGCCTGGTCGTCGCCCATCTGATCCTGGTCTTCTACCACAAGCACACGCAGTACCCAGGGCCCGGCCGCGACCAGAAGACCGTGATCGGCATGCCGTTCATGCCGGTCTACATGGCCAAGGCCGGCGGCTTCTTCTTCCTGGTCTTCGGTGTGGTGTCGGCGGTGAGCGCCATCGCCACGATCAACCCCGTCTGGGCCATCGGCCCCTACCGCCCGGACCTGGTCGGCACGGGCGCCCAGCCCGACTGGTACCTCGGCTTCTCCGAGGGGCTGATCCGGGTGATGCCGGGATGGGAGATCAACGCCTTCGGCCACACGCTGGCACTGGGCGTCTTCATCCCGTTCTCCCTCTTCCCGCTGATCATGCTGGCGATCGGCGTGTACCCGTTCATCGAGGCGTGGATCACCGGGGACAAACGCGAGCACCACATCCTGGACCGGCCGCGCAACGCCCCCACACGCACCGGTCTCGGGGTGGCCTGGCTGAGTCTGTACGGGGTGCTGCTGATCGGCGGCGGCAACGACATCGTGGCCACGCATCTGCATCTGTCGATCAACTTCATCACGTGGTTCGTGCGGATCGCCTTCTTCGTGGTGCCTGTGCTGGCCTTCATGATCACGAGACGGGTCTGCATCGGGCTGCAACGCCGCGACCGCGACAAGGTGCTGCACGGGCGGGAGTCCGGCACCATCAAACGGCTGCCGCACGGCGAGTACATCGAGGTGCACGAACCGCTCTCGAAGGAGCAGCGGTTCACCCTCACCCAGCATGAGCAGGCTCCGCCGTACGACGTGGGCCCGCTCGTCGACGCGAACGGTGTCGCCCGCAAGGTCAAGCGGTCCCAGCGGCTGCGCGCGCGGCTGGCCCGGGCCATGTACGGACCCGAGACACACATCCCCAAGCCGACGGTCGAGGAGTACCGCGAGCTCACGAGCAGCGACGAGCATCACCACTGAGTGCTAGTGCTAGTGCTGATCGCTGGTCACTCTCGTTTGTTATTTGTCGTTTGTCGCTTTCACTGCTCACTGCTCACCGCTCGCTGATCACCAGCGCCCGGCACTCGCCGGGCGTACCCCAGGCGGTGCGCAGCGCACGGGCCTTGGTGAGCCACAGGGAGAGGTCGTACTCCGCGGTGTAGCCGATCGCGCCGTGCAGTTGCAGTGCCGTACGGGCGGTCGCGTACGCCGCCTCGCAGGCCGCGACCTTGGCGGCGGCGACGTCGGCCGGGGCCATCGAGATCGCGGCACCGAAGAGGAGCGGCCGGGCGAACTCCAACGCGATCTTCGCGTCGGCCAGTCGATGCTTGACCGCCTGGAACGAACCTATGGGCACGCCGAACTGGGTCCGCTGCCTGACGTACACCACGGTCCTGTCGAGGAGGGTGAGCCCCACGCCGAGGGCCTGGGCGGCGGTGGCGAGGCGGGCCCAGGTGAGGGCGTGGGCGGCGGCCTCGGTGACGTGCGGGCCGGTGGCGAGGAGTTCACCGCCCGCGTCCGGACGGGTGAGCCGCCGGGCCGGGTCGATGGACGTACGCACCCGGCCGTGCCCGGGGGCCAGCCGTAGTTCGTCGCTGTCGCTGTCGCTGTCGCCGTCGCCGTCGACGCGGAGCAGGAGGCTGGCCGCGTCTCCGTCCAGCACGTACGGTCCTCCGCCCGGCAGGGCCACCGTCGCGATCACTTCTCCCGAGGCCAGCCCCGGAAGGAACCGCTTTGCCACGCCCGGCTCCGTCAGCAGCGCGGCCGCCGCCACCGTCTCCGCCAACGGGCCCGGCACCGCGTGCCGCCCCAGCTCCACGAAGGCGACGGCCAGTTCGACGGGACGCGGTCCGACACCCTCGTACTCCTCGGGAACCGCGAGCGCGAAGACCCCCGCGTCGGCGATACGGGACCACAGCGCGCGGCCGGTCGTATGGTCCCCGGCACCCCAGGAACGTACGACCGAGGGCGTGTCCGCCGATGTCAGCAGGGCGTCGAGCGAGTGGGCGAAGGCGCGCTGTTCGTCGTCCAGGAGGAAACGCATCAGCGGCGTCCCTTCGGCAGGCCCAGGAGGCGCTCGGCGATGATGTCGCGCTGGATCTCGTTCGTGCCGGCGTAGATGGGGCCGGCGAGCGAGAAGACGTATCCCTCGGCCCAGGCGCCGCCCGCCGGCTCTCCGCCCGCCGGTTCACCGTTCGTCAATTCCCCTTCCGCGCCCAGGAGATCGAGGGCCGTCTCGTGCAGCGCGATGTCGTACTCGGACCAGAAGACCTTGTTGAGGCTGGACTCGGGGCCGATGGACTCGCCTTCGAGGAAACGGGAGGCGTTGGCGTACGTGAAGAGCTGGTACGCGCGGGCGCCGATCAGCGCGTCGGCCACGCGGTCGCGGGTGACCGGGTCCTGGCCGCGCTCCCGCCAGAGCGCGGCCAGGCGGTCGGCCGACGCCAGGAAACGGCCGGGGGAACGGAGCGTCAGCCCCCGCTCGTTGCCCGCCGTCGACATCGCGACCCGCCAGCCCTGGCCGGGCTCGCCGATCACGTCCTCGTCCGGCACGAAGACCTCGTCCAGGAAGAGCTCGGCGAAGGCCGGCTTTCCGTCGAGGCGGCCTATGGGGCGGACGGTGACACCCGGCGCGCGCAGGTCGAACATCAGGTAGGTGAGCCCCTGGTGCGGTTTCGGTGTGTCCGGCTCGCTGCGGAACAGGCCGAAGGCACGGTCGGCGAACGCGGCCCGCGACGACCACGTCTTCTGCCCGCTCAAGCGCCAGCCGCCGTCCGTACGCACCGCTCTGGACCTGAGCGAGGCCAGGTCCGAACCGGCCTCGGGCTCGGACCACGCCTGGGCCCAGACGACCTCGCCGGAGGCCATCGGCGGCAGGATCCGCGCCCGCTGCTCCTCGGTGCCGTGGTCGAAGAGGGTCGGCGCGAGGAGGCTGATGCCGTTCTGGCCGACCCGGCCCGGGGCGCCCGAGCCGTAGTACTCCTCCTCGAAGATCAGCCACCGTACGAGCCCCGAGTCCCGTCCGCCGTAGGCGGTCGGCCAGGACACCACCGACCAGCGGTCCGCGGCCAGTTCCGCCTCCCACGCGCGGTGGGCCGCGAAGCCCTCCTCGGTCTCCAAGGAGGGCAGCGGAACGGCCGGTACGTGTGCGTCGAGCCAGGTCCGGGCCTCGGCGCGGAACGCCTCGTCGGCGGGGGAGTGGGTCAGGTCCACGGGCGGCACCCTTCGGACGGCGGGACTTCCCTAACAAGTGTTTGGTAGGTTAGCGTGGGGCTATGACAGACGTCGAGAGCCCGGCGTACGAGGCGGGGCACGGGCTGTTGCGCGGCCGCACCGCAGTCGTCACCGCGGCGGCCGGTGCGGGGATCGGCGGTGCCACGGCCCGCCGCTTCCTGGAGGAGGGTGCGCGGGTGCTGATCAGCGACGCGCACACGCGGCGGCTCAAGGAGTACGAGGAGGAGCTGTCCGGGGAGTTCGAGGACGTCGCGGCCATACCGTGTGACGTCACCGACGACGCCCAGGTGCGGGCGCTGTTCGACACGGCCGTAGGGCTGCACGGGCGGCTCGACATCGTCGTCAACAACGCGGGTCTGGGCGGCACTTCGGACCTTGTCGACATGACGGACGAGCAGTGGTCGAGGGTGCTCGACGTGACGCTGGGCGGCACCTTCCGGTGCACGCGCGCGGCCTTGCGGGCCTTTCGCGAGGGCGGGCGGGGAGGCGTGATCGTCAACAACGCCTCCGTCGTCGGCTGGCGGGCCCAGGCCGGTCAGGCCCACTACGCGGCGGCGAAGGCGGGCGTGATGGCGCTGACCCGGTGCACTGCGCTGGAGGCGGCCGCGTACGGGGTGCGGGTCAACGCGGTGTCACCGAGCCTCGCGATGCACCCGCACCTGGTGAAGGTGACGACCCCCGAACTGCTGGAGGAGCTGACGGCCCGAGAGGCCTTCGGGCGGTACGCCGAGCCCTGGGAGGTGGCCAACGTGATCGTGTTCCTGGCGTCCGGCTACTCGTCGTACATGACCGGCGAGGTCGTCTCCGTCAGCAGTCAGCATGCGTAGGACCACAATGTGTTCGTGCCTACCAAGAAGAAGCCCCAGGTGACCGCCTCGCCCGAGCGGCGCCGTGAACTCCTCGGCACCGCCGCCGAGGTCTTCGCCGACCAGGGCTACAACGCCACCACCGTCCGCAAGATCGCGGATCACGCGGGCATGCTCGCGGGCAGCCTCTACTACCACTTCGACTCCAAGGAATCGATGCTGGAGGAGATTCTGCGGACCTTCCTCGACGAGCTCTGGGACGGGTACGACACCGTCCTGGACGCCGAACTCGGGCCCAGGGAAACGTTGGAGGCCCTGGTCACCGAGTCCTTCCGGGAGATCGACCGGCACCGTGCGGCCGTCGCCATCTACCAGAAGGAGTCCAAGCACCTCGCGGCGACGGAGCGTTTCGCGTTCCTCGCCGAGTCGCAGCGCAAATTCGAGAAGGCGTGGCTGTCCACGCTGGAGCGTGGCGTGGCCGCCGAGGTCTTCCGGGACGAACTCGACATCCGCCTCACCTACCGGTTCGTGCGCGACACCGTGTGGGTCGCCGCGTCCTGGTACCGGCCCGGCGGACAGCACAGCCCGGAGGAGATCGCCCGGCAGTACCTGTCGATGGTGCTGGACGGGATCGCCGTACGCACGTAACTCATCGGGATTTATTGGGACTCACAGGGGAGTTGCCATGGCCGAGGCCTACATCGTCGAAGCGGTCCGTACGCCCGTGGGGCGCCGGAAGGGCGGGCTGAGCGGGGTTCACCCGGCCGACCTGGGCGCGCATGTGCTCAAGGCCCTGGTCGCGCGCTCCGCTGTCGATCCGGCTGCCGTGGAGGACGTCGTCTTCGGCTGCCTGGACACCGTGGGGCCCCAGGCCGGTGACATAGCGCGGACGTCCTGGCTGGCGGCCGGGCTGCCCGAGGAGGTGCCCGGGGTGACGGTCGACCGGCAGTGCGGGTCCTCTCAGCAGGCCGTGCACTTCGCCGCGCAGGGCGTCCTGTCCGGCACGCAGGACCTGGTGGTCGCGGGCGGCGTCCAGAACATGACGCAGATCCCCATCGCCTTCGCCTCCCGCCAGGCCACCGTGCCGCTGGGGCTCACGGAGGGGCCGTTCGCGGGGAGCGAGGGCTGGCGGGCGCGATACGGGGACCGGCCGGTGAACCAGTTCTACGGTGCCGAGACGATCGCCGCGAAGTGGGGCATCAGCCGCCGCGATCAGGAGGAGTTCGCGCTTCGGTCCCACGAGCGGGCGATCCGGGCCATCGACGAGGGGCGCTTCGCGCGCGAGACCGTGGCTTACGGGGATGTCGTGGTCGACGAGGGGCCCCGCAGGGATACCTCGCTGGAGAAGATGGCCGGTCTGAAGCCGGTCGTCGATGGCGGCACCATCACCGCCGCCTGCTCCTCGCAGGTCTCCGACGGCGCCGCCGCGATGCTGCTCGCCTCCGAGCGGGCGGTGCGGGAGCACGGGCTTGTGCCGCGTGCGAGGATCCACCATCTCTCCGTACGCGGCGAGGACCCCATACGGATGCTGACGGCGCCCATCCCCGCCACCGCGTACGCCCTGAAGAAGACCGGCATGTCCATCGGCGACATCGACCTCGTCGAGATCAACGAGGCGTTTGCGCCGGTCGTTCTCGCCTGGCTGAAGGAGACGGGGGCGGATCCTGAGCGGGTCAACGTCAACGGGGGTGCGATCGCTCTTGGGCATCCGCTGGGTGCGACCGGTGTGAAGCTGATGACGACCCTGCTGCATGAACTGGAGCGGACGGGTGGGCGGTTCGGTTTGCAGACGATGTGTGAGGGTGGGGGGCAGGCGAACGTGACGATCATTGAGCGGATGTAGAACGTCGTTGGCTGTGGGTTGTCTTGGGCTGGTCCCGCCTACGCGGCACAGCCGCATGATGTCACCGCCCCGCGCCCCTTATGGGGCGCTTCAGCTCAGGTTGGATATGACGGTGTTCGCCTGGGTCATGATTCGCTCCACCAGCTCCGCGCATGACGGCAGGTCCTCGATCACGCCGGCCACCTGGCCCGAGGCCATCACCCCCAGATCGGTACGGCCCTCGACCATCGACGCGCGCAGGAGCATCGGAGTGTTGGCGGCGAGGAGGACCTGGCTCCAGGACAGGTCCTTGCCGTGCTTCATGGTGAGTCCGTCGCGGACCAGGCGGGGCCAGGAGAGGCCGGAGAGCTTTCTGAAGGCGGCGGCCCGGCGCACCGCATGGGCCAGGGATCTCGTACGGCCGGCTCCCTCAAGGGAGTTGACGAGATCCGTACGGAGCATGCGGTGCGGCAGGCCGTCCACGGCCGTCGTGACCGTCACGTCCCGCACCGTCGCCGCCAGGTACTGGGCCTTCACCGCGTCCGGCACCGTCGAGTCGGAGGTGAGCAGGAAACGGGTCCCCATGGCGATCCCCGCCGCCCCGTAGGCCAGCGCGGCGACCAGACCCCGGCCGTCGAAGAAGCCGCCCGCCGCGACGACGGGTATGTCCACGGCATCCACGACCTGGGGGAGGAGGACGGTCGTCGCCACCTCGCCGGTGTGGCCCCCGCCCTCGCCGCCCTGCACGATCACCGCGTCCGCGCCCCAGGCCGCGACCTTCTCGGCATGGCGGCGGGCCCCGACGGACGGGATGACGATGACGCCCGCGTCCTTGAGCTCGGCGATCAGTTCGCGGGAGGGGGCGAGTGCGAAGGAGGCCACCTTCACACCCTCTTCGATGATCATCCGCACTCGGTCGCGGGCGTCCCCGGCGTCCGCGCGCAGGTTCACCCCGAACGGTGCGTCCGTGCGGGAGCCGACCTCGCGTATCGCCCCCCGCAGCTGGTCGAGCGTCATCGTCGCGGAGGCGAGGATGCCCAGCGCGCCCGCGTTCGCCGAGGCGGAGACCAGACGGGGGCCGGCGACCCAGCCCATGCCGGTCTGCACGATGGGGTGGCGGACGCCGACGAGTTTCGTGAGCGCGGTCTCCATCAGCCTTCTCCACCAGCCTTGTCCATCAGCCTTTGACCTCCCGGGACTCCCGGACCTCTCGGTCGCGGAGTCCCTGCGGGTCGATGACCTCGCGGATCAACTCCAGCTCCTCCAGGGATGGTTCGCGGGTGTACGGGACCTCGTCCGGGACGGTCAGTTCGAATCGGGTCGCCGCGACGACCTCCTCGACCGTCACCCCGGGATGCAGTGAAGCGAGCCTCATCGAGTGGTCCGGGGTCGCGAAGTCGAACACTCCGAGGTTCGAGACGACCCGGGGGATGCGGTGGTAGCGGGTCGCCGTGGGGCCGGCCGCCGCCGCGCTGTCGTATCCCACCCCGCTGATCATGTCGACCTTCTCGACGAAGACCCGCGTCGAGTGTTTGGGCACCCAGTAACTGACCGGATTGTTGAGGGTGTTGACGGGGCCTCCGCGCACCCCGAGGAGCTGCCGGGCGGGCCGCTCCCAGTCGCCGATACAGGAGATGTTCTGGTTGCCGAACCGGTCGATCTGGCTCGCGCCCATCATCACGTGGCGTCGGCCGCCGGTGACCATCGTGAGGTGCCGGCGGTACGGCAGCCAGCCCTCCGGCGTGCCGTCCGGGCCGATCAGTGTCGCCTCACCGTCGGTGAGGAGCAGGTCGGGGGCGAAGGTCCGCCGCGCGAGCCGGGCGCCGACGGAGGGGATCAGCCCCATGGGGCTGGCGAGCACCTCCCCGTTGTCCCGCCATGCCTCGGCGCAGGCGATCACGCAGTACTCGGCGCGGGTGGGCGGGAGAAGAGGGGCGTCGGTGACGGTGTTCCTGGACGCGTTCATTACCGCTCCTTGTGCCAGGTCTCCACGGCGGACCGGTACGCCTGCTCGTCACCGGTGAGGAACCGCTCGGCGAACTCGGGCCAGGGCGTGGAGGCGTAGAGCCGCTGGATGTCCTCGTCCCGGTCGTAGTCGGGGGCGCAGGACGTGAAGTGCGCCCCGCTCGGCGCCTCCACCACGCCGGTCACGCTGTGCCGCTGGATCAGCAGGCTCTGCACAGGTGCCGCCTTCGTCAGCTCCGCGGTGTCGACGATCCGCTCGCAGGAGACGTACGCCGTGTCGGCCGCCTCGCAGAACAGGTCGTCGAAGTACGGATCCGGGCCCAGATACTGCCCGTTGCCCAGGTGGTCCGCGCGGTTCACATGGACGAGCGCGGCGTCCATGCGCAGGGCGGGCATGGCGACCAACTCCTCCCCGTCGGCGTACGGCGAAGTCACCGTGCGCAGCCCGGGGTTGACCCGCATCACGTCCGAGCCGATCCCGGCCCGCACCGGCATGAAGGGGAGCCGGTTCGCGGCGGCATGCAGTCCCCACATGAACATCGCCTCGTCGACCTCCATCAGTTCGAAGGCCCCGCGCTCACGCGCCGCGCGGAAGTGCGGTTCGAGCGGGATCGAGTCGAGGGTCACGAAGGGGGCGACCAGTTTCCGTATCCGCCCGGCGGCCGCGAGCATGCCGACGTCCGGGCCGCCGTACGAGACGACCGTGAGATCGCTGATCCCGGAGCGGAGCAGCGCCCGCACCAAGGCCATCGGCTTGCGGCGCGACCCCCAGCCCCCGATGCCGATCGTCATCCCGCTCGCCAGACGGGCGACGACGTCCTTCGCCGACATGGTCTTGTCGCTCACCGGTCCCTCCTTTCGTCTTCCTCTTCCTGTGCTTCCTGTGCTTCCTGTGCTTCCTGTGCTTTCTGTGCTTCTTGTGCTTCCTCTGCTTCGTCTGCCTTGCCGAAGGTGTCGCGGACCCGGTCCGCCACCCCGGCGAGGTTGGCCTCGAAGGTGAAGCCCTGCTCGAAGCGGTAGCTGCGGCGCACGTCCACCGGGTCGATGCCGTTGATGGCGGCCTTGGCGAGCCGGATCAGCTGCCCGTCCTTGCTCGCGATCTCCCGCGCCAACTCCAGGGCGGCGTCCAGCAGTCCGGCCCGCGGTACCACCCGCCACACCGAACCGTGTGCGTGCAGCTCCGCAGCAGTGGCCGTACGCGACGTGTAGTAGAGCGCGCGCATCAGGTGCTGCGGGACGAGGCGGGACAAATGCGTGGCCGCACCCAGGGCCCCCCGGTCCAGCTCGGGCAGGCCGAAGGTGGCGTCATCGCTCGCCACGATCGCGTCCGCGTTCCCCACCAGCCCGATGCCACCGCCCAGACAGAAGCCCTGCACCGCCGCGACCACCGGCACCTCGCACTCATACACCGCCGCGAACGCCTCCGCGCAGCCGCGGTTGGCGCCTATCAGCGCGTCATGACTCGTCAGCGCGCCATGACGCGGCGGATCCCGTGTTTCCTGTGTCTCCCGTGTGCCCTGTGCGTCCTGCGTGTCCCGCTGTATCTCCTTGATGTCCACGCCCGCGTTGAACCCGCGCCCTTCCGCCGTCAGCACCACACAGCGGGTCTCGGTGTCACGGCCGGCCGCGCGCAGGGCGTCGGCCAGCTCGAACCAGCCGCGCACGGGCAGCGCGTTCACGGGCGGGAAGTCGACCGTGATGGCGGAGATCCCCTTTTCCGGGACCGAGGTGGAGACACCCATGGACGCATCAGCTACCTTTCCACCAAACGTTTGTTAGGTTCGTCAGGTGTGAAGGTAACAGCGAATACCCACGAGCGGGAGGCCCTGTGGATAAACGGCTCGCGGTGGTCACGGGCGGCACCCGGGGCGTGGGCGCCGGGATCGCCCGGGCGTTCGCCGAGGCGGGCGCCGAGGTCGTGGTCTGTGCGCGCAGGCCGCCCGAAGTGCCGGTCGAGGGCGTCGAGTTCGTGCCCGTCGATCTGCGGGACCCGGCTGCCGTGCGCGCCTTCTTCGACGGGCTGCCCCGGGTCGACGTCCTCGTCAACAACGCGGGCGGCGCCCCCTACCGGCCGCTCGCGGAGGCGGACGCCGAGCGGCACGCGCGCGTGATCGAACTCAACCTCACCGCGCCGCTGACCGCGTCCCTGGCCGCGTACGAGCATCTCCAACGCGCCCGGGGCTCCGTCGTGATGATCGGCAGCCTGAGCGGGACACGGCCCTCGCCCGGCACGGCGGCCTACGGGGCGGCCAAGGCGGGCCTCGAGAACCTGGCGCGCTCGATGGCCGTCGAGTGGGCACCGGACGTGCGGGTCAACACGCTGGTCGTCGGGATGGTCCGGACCGAGCTGTCCCACCTCCACTACGGGGACGAGGACGGCATCGCGGCCGTGTCCCGCACCGTCCCGCTGGGGCGACTCGCCGAGCCCTCGGACGTCGGCAGCGCGGCCGTCTTCCTCGCGTCGGACGCCGCCGCGTACATCACCGGGGCCAGCCTCCACGTGCACGGCGGAGGGGAGCGGCTCGCCTTCCTGGACGCGGCGACTGTCAACAAGGAGCAACGCCAAAAAGATCCAAAGGGTCAACAGAGGCATCAGCAGGATCAACAAGATCAACAGGGGAAGTGAGATGACCGGAATCTGCGACGGGCGGGTCGTGATCGTCACCGGCGCGGGGCGGGGGCTCGGGCGGGCGCACGCGCTCGCGTTCGCGGCGGAGGGCGCGCGGGTCGTCGTGAACGACCTGGGTGTCGGGCTCGACGGTTCGCCCGGGTCCGACAGCCCGGCCGGGCGGGTCGTCGAGGAGATCGCGGCGGCGGGGGGTGCGGCGGTCGCACACGGTGGGGACATCGCGACGTCCGAGGGCGCCGCATCCCTCGTCGGCACCGCGCTGGACGCCTTCGGACGGCTCGACACGCTCGTCAACAACGCCGGGTTCCTGCGCGACCGGATGCTGGTGAACCTAGACGAGGACGACTGGGACGCCGTGATACGCGTACACCTGAAGGGGCACTTCCTGCCGCTGAAGCACGCCGCCGCGCACTGGCGGGCGGAGGCGAAGGCCGGGCGCACGCCCCGGGCGCGGGTCGTCAACACGAGCTCCGGAGCAGGGCTGCTGGGGTCGGTGGGGCAGGGGAACTACAGCGCGGCCAAGGCCGGGATCGTCGGGCTCACGCTGGTGGCCGCCGCCGAGATGGGGCGCTACGGAGTGCGGGTCAACGCCATCGCGCCGGCCGCGCGGACCCGAATGACCGAGGGCACTTTCACGGAGACGATGGCGGCACCCGACAGCGGTTTCGACGCGATGGCACCCGAGAACGTCTCCCCGCTCGTCGTCTGGCTCGGCTCCGCCGCGAGCGACGGAGTCACCGGCCGGGTCTTCGAGACCGAGGGAGGCCGCATCACCGTCATGGAGGGCTGGCGACCCGGGCCGACCGCCGACAAAGGGGCACGGTGGACTGCTTCCGAGGCCGGGGACACGGCCCTCAAGCTGCTCGCGGAGGCGGAGGCGCCCCAGCCGGTCTACGGAGCGCAGTAGTGCGATCGGCGTACGACACCTAGGAGGCACCCAGGAGCCGGAACGCTGGACCCCGCAGCCCTCGCTCGTCAGGATGCCCAGCAGGGCAGGCCGACCGGGCGGGGGTGGGCTCAGATGGAGTTCGTCGGAGAGTTCGTCGGACGAGAGGACAGCCTCGCGCTCCTCACGGCGGCGCGTGAGCGCGCCCGCGCCGGACACCCTCAGCGTGTGCTCGTCGAGGGCCCGGCAGGCATCGGCAAGACGGCCCTCGTCCGCCGCTTCCTCCGCGACGACCAGCACGTCCTGTACGGAGCGGGAGAGGAAGCCGAGTCGCAGCTGGCGTTCGGGGCGCTGGAGCAGTTGCTCGGCGCACGGCGCGGCGGCAGATGGGCCGACGCGCACGCCGCCGGAGCGGAACTGCTGGAAGCGCTGGACGAGGCACAGGGAGCGGGCGGAACACCGGCCTGCGACGATCCCGGAGTCGGCGTTCCCGACGGCCCGGAAGCCGGCGCCTCCGACGATCCCGGGGCCCGCGCTCCCGACGGCCCGGCAGCCCCGGCCGCCGACAACCCCGTCACCCAGCTCCCCGTCACTCTCGTCCTCGACGACGCCCAATGGGCGGACCACCTCTCCCTCCAGGCCCTCGCCTTCGCGGTACGGCGACTGCGAGCCGACCGCGTGCTCGTTCTCGTCGTCGTGCGGGACGCCGACGACGCGCGCCTGACCGAGGGGCTGCGGAGGCTGTTCACCGCCGACGACGCCGTGCGGGTGCGGCTCGACGGACTCGGTCCCGCCGAACTCACTGGACTCAGCCGTGAGATGGGCGTACGAGGGCTCACCGCGCGAGCCGCCGCGCGGCTGCACGCGCACACCGCCGGCAACCCCCTCCACGTCAAGGCACTCCTGGAACAGGAAGGCGCGGGACTGCTGGACGCGCTCGAGGAGCCGGCCGTCGCTCCGCCCGCGCCCAAGTCGTTCGCGGCGCTCGTACTGGCGAGGCTCGCCACCTGTTCCCCGGCGGCCGACGCCCTGGTGTGCGCTGCGGCGGTACTCGGTTCGCACTGTGCGCCGGCCGACGCGTGGGAGGTCGCCGACGCGGACCTCCTCGACGAGGAACGCCGGAGCTCCGACATGCTCACCGCACTCGAAGAGGCCGTCCACGCGGGCCTGCTGACGGACACCCCCGGCGACCCGGTGGTCCGCTTCCCACACCCCCTCGTGCACGCCGCCGTCTACCACCAGCTCGGCCCCTCCCGCCGTGCCGCCCTGCACCTGCGCGCCGCCCGCACCGTCCGGGACGAGGCGCACCAGCTGCGGCACCGGGCACTCGCGGCCACCGGCCCGGACCCGGAACTCGCCGCCGAACTGGCCGCCCTGGGGCGTGCCTTCGCCGACGACGGGGCCTGGGCGAACGCGGCGGGACAGCTGACGGCCGCCGCACGACTGAGCGCGGACACCGCGGCGTACGAGCAGTACACCCTGGAAGCCGTCGAGTGCGCCCTGCTCGCCGGAGACATACCGGACATGGGTGAAGTCGCCCAGCGGATCGCTCGGTTCACGCCCGGCGGCTGGCGCAGCTATCTGCTGGGCCGGCTCGGCTTCTTCGACATGGAACGGGCCGAGGCGCTCCTGGCGGACGCCTGGCACCGATGCGACCCGGAGGCCGAACCCCTGCTCGGGGCACGGATCGCCGGTCAGTTCGCCGCGCTGCACGGCAGCATGGCGCACGGCCGTGAGATGGCCGAGTGGGCGGATCTCGCGCTGCGGCTCGCGCCCGACGACACGGCCACCGACCTGATCCGCTACCTGCGACTCACCGGCCTCGCGATGACCGGGCGGGCGACGACCGCGCTCGCCGCCCTCGGCCCGCTGCCGGACCCTGCCGTGGCGAGCCCCGCCGAGCTGGAGGAGCTGCTCGGCCGTGGCTCGCTGCGTGAGAAGACCGGCGATCTGACCGGCGCCATAAGGGACTTGAGAGGAGTCTTCGGCGCCTGCCACCGGCGCGCCGCGTCCTTCCGGGTGGTCGCCGCGTCGACGCTCGCCTCCGCCGAGTACCACGCGGGCCACTGGGACGACGCGAACGTCCACACCGGTCTCGCGCTGTCGCTCGCCGCCGACACCGACCAGCCGCACATCGCCCTGTACTGCCGGATGCTGGCCGCCCTGGTCCACTCCGCACGCGGTGAGTTCGCCAAGGCACAGGCCCACGCGCGTGTGGCCCGCGAGTACGGCCAGTGGGGCCATGTGAACCCGCTGCTGTGGGCCTCCCTCGCCGAGGCCCACCTCGGCCGTGCCCAAGGCCGCCCCGAGGACGTGATCGTCGCCCTGGAGCCCCTGCTCGGCCTGGGGCGGGGCGGAGACTTCGAGCAACTGGGCATTGTGGCCTGGGCGGATCTCCTCGCCGACGCCTGGAGCGCGGTCGGCGACGAGAAACGCGCGGCCGAAGCCCTGGCTCCCTACGAGGTGTTCGCCGCCCAGAGCGGACAGCACCGCGCCCTGCTCCAGGCCGCCCGCGCCCGCGGCACCCTGGAGGCCGCGCGCGGCGAGCCTGCCGCGGCCGAGCGCGCGTTCCAGTTGGGCCTCAGGCACGCCAAGCACGTCGAGGCGCCCTTCGACCGCGCCCTGCTGCACCTCGCGTACGGCGGATTCCTCCGCCGCGCGGGCCGCCGCACCCGCGCCGGCGAGCAGCTGCGCACCGCCCGCGACCTCCTCGTACGCCTCGACGCACCGCCCGATCTCGCGCGCTGCGATCGGGAGTTGGCGGCCTGCGGACTCCGGTCCGCCGAGCGGGAGCCGCGGACACGCGGCTCGGCCCTGCTCACCCCGCAGGAGCTGGCGGTCGCCCGCCTGGTCGTCTCCGGGCTCACCAACCGGCAGGTGGCGCGCGAGCTCGTCATCAGCGTCAAGACCGTCGAGTACCACCTCGGCCGGATCTTCCCCAAGCTCGGCGTCGACTCCCGTACCCGGCTCGCGGCCGCCCTGGCGGGCGAACCCTAGGGATCCTCCCGGGGCGCTCCCCGGGGCGCGCGGGGCCCGGGCCCCCTAGCGTCGGTGGCACCTCCTCGGAACCACCGCGGAGGCAAACCAACGGGGGAACATTCGACATGGCTGACAAGAAGCCACTGCAGAACAGGGATTCCGTCGTCACCGACATCCCGAACGCCAAGGTCAAGGCCGTGACCGAACGCGTCGTTCAGGAGTTCCAGCTGGCCGCCGACAAGGTCGCCGCCCACCACGCGGAGCCCGCCAAGTACCCGATGCCCGCGGACAAGAACGCCACCGAGTACGTCCTCGCGGAGCGTTTCGCCGCGCTGCCCGAGGGCCTCAGGAAGAAGGCCGCGGACAAGGTCACCGCCGACCTGAAGTCCGGAGCCGCCCGCACCAAGCGGCTCGGCGACCTCGCCAAGGTCGACCTGCGCTCAGCCACTCCGGTGTCCGCCCAGGTCGGCCGACTGCCCTTCCCGGACAAGCTCAGGTTCCCCAAGGACGAGCTGAGCAAGGTGCCCGCCTCGCTCCTCGGGGATACCGGCGAGTCGGTGGAGTCTGCGGGGGAGCCGATCGCCCAGGCCGCCGCGGTCGAGGCGCTGCACAAGCTCGAGCTGCGCGTCCACCGCGTCAAGGCCCTGGAAACGACCAGTGAGGTGGGCAAGGACGAGATCCATCTGGGCGGCGCCAGCATCGACGAGAGCGGTGACACGCACCAGATCTCGAAGTTCAAGGTGCGCGACTTCAACAACGGTGATGTGCAGACGTACTCGCCGGCCAAGCAGTTCACCTGGTTCAGCCTCACCGAGAACACCGTCGGCTTCCCGAAGTCGTACTTCGTCACCGTGGTGCTCGCCGAGGCCGACTGGGGCGGCTTCGCCGAATACCTCAACAAGCTGCTCGACTCGGTCAAGTCCAAGGTCATCGAGGCTGTCAAGAAGGCCGTCGGCGGTGTGCTCGGCGCGCCGGGCGGCCCGGTGGGCATCCTCATAGGCATCGCGGTGAGCGTCGCCGTGAACTACATCTTCGACTTCCTCAAGAACTGGTGGGGCGACGAGGTCTTCAAGCCCCTCACTGTCCAGACCGTGATCCCGTCGTACACCAGCCGCTGGGCGGGGCAGCCCGTCACGCCGCAGCGGACGATCACGTACGCGGGATTCGGCGGCAAGTACGAGGTCGTCTACGACTTGAGGATGTTCAACTGACCCAGCGGCCGCCGCCCGTCAGCGGGAGAGACGGGCGGCGGCGTAGGGGTTTTTTCTTCGGCCTGAACGGCACTACGGCAGCAACGCCAGCACATCCGCCCCGAACGCCCGCCGCAGCGGATCCATCCCGCCCCGCCACAGCGTCGCCAACCGGACCGTCTCGTCGTCGCCGCGCAGCGCCAGCGCGGCCGCCGCCTCGGTCCAGTCGGCGTTGCGGCGGTCGCCGCAACGGAGCGCACGGTCGGCGAGCTCGGGCGCGGGCGTGGCGATACCCAGGGAGGTCTCCAGGAGCGTGGCGATGGCCGCGTGCCCGGTCTGCTGGTCGTTGCCCGCGGCCGGGCGGCCGTCCCTCAGAAGGTCGACCTCGACGGTCACGCCGCCGTCCTCCGGAACGCGACGGGTCACGTATTCGTGGCCGGGCCCGTAGGCCCGCTCCAGGCCGGCCCGTAGCTCGGCCTCCACGTCCAGCGACAACCAGCGCCGCGCCTCGGTCAGAGCCTCGGATCGAGCCTGGGCACCGTGCGCGAGAAGGGCGCGTACGCAGCCGGGCGAGCCGCGGCGGGCGGCCGCGACCAGTGGGGGTTCGCCGGCCGGGGTCGGGCGGTCCGGGTCCGCGCCGGCCGCGAGGAGATCGGCGACCACCGGCGCGTGGCCCCGCTGCACGGCCCAGGTCAGGGCGGTGAAACCGAACGCCTCGACCAGATCGGGCTGAGCCCCGGACACCAGCAAGGTGCGCACGACCTCCGTGTGGCCGCCGCAGGCAGCCCCGCACAGCGGCGAGTCGGTGCCCTCGCTGAGGCGGTCAGGGGCGGCGCCGGCCGCCAGGAGCAGGCGTACGACACCGGGCTCGTCGTTCACCGCCGCCAGGTACAGGGCCGTCTGACCGTCCTCGTCCACCGATTCGGGGCTCGCGCCGGCGCGCAGTTGTCGTACGACCGCGTCCTCGTCGCTCTCGTACACCGCCGTGAACAGACCGGCAGCCGGGTCCCGCACGTTCATCCCTCGACCTTCGCCCCGAAGGGGCCCACGAGGCAAAGCCTTTTGCCTGTCGCGGCCACAATGTCGCGACCACAAGCCTGTCGCGACCACCTGCCTGTCGGATCCCCTTTACGTATCGCATTCCAGGACCGTGCGGCACAGGCCGCAGCGGGCCCGTACCCGGCCCCGCACCGGCACCCGGATCCGCTGGTGGCAGGTCGGGCAGGGGAACGAGACGCGCAGGGGGCCGTGGCCGTGGCCCTCGGGCGTGAAGGCGTACGGGACGCCGACGGGCGGGGCCGGGACGGAGTGGTCCTGGGCGTGGCGGCGGTCCTTCGCGTAGCGGCGGCGGCCCGCCCAGCCGGCCGCGGTCAGCGGGGGCTGCTGCTCGTCGTGGCGGGCCCGCGTCATGCCCTTCGTGTACGCCGTATAGGCCTGAGCACTGGTGAACCAGGTCGACGGGTCCTCGCCGAAGACCAGGGACCGCTTGGCCAGCACGTACCCGAATTCCTCCGGTGTCAGATAGCCGAGCTTCTGAGAGGACGCCGCGTCCTCGCGATACGCGTCGAGCAGCAGCCAGCCCGCGCCGAGATACGTCGTCGCCGTGTCCGTGAGGATCTCGTTGTCGCGCGTGCCGGGGAAGGAGAGGTCAAGACGGTGCAGGTAGACGTGCATCACCTCGTGTGCGAGCGCGGCGCCGATATCCCTGCGGTGGGAGCGGAAGCGGTCGTTCAGCTCGATGAAGTACTCGGGGCCCGCGGCCAGTTCGACGTTCGCCGCGTGCTGCATCTCGCGGAAGCTCACGATCATGCGGGCGTCGGGCAGGCGGAAGTGGTGCACCAGCTCGCGGGCCACCCGCTGGGCGCCCAGATAGAGATCGTCCGTGTCGCAGAAGGCCACGTCGACGGGCGCCACGCTGGTGTCGAAGGTGTGGATCGTGTCGTACGAGAGCCGTTTGTACAGCGCGGTGATCGCCGCCCGCACCGTGTCCAGGTGCGGGTAGCCGTGCTCGACCGGACCGCCGTTCGTCACGCCCGTACCCCCAAGAGGCCGTGAACCCGATTCCACTCTAAGGGGAGGAGAGCGGATTTTCGCGGGCCGGGTTGCCTGGTGAGGGCATGAGATCAGCCCTTGCCGCACTGCTGTCTGATCTTCATACTGCAGTGCGCCCAACCCCCCGCGAAAGGAAGTCCATTGACCAACAGAACGCTCAGTCCGTCCAAGAGACCCGGTTTCAAGAGTTCCGGTTTCAAGAGTTCCGCTTTCAGGCGAGCCGCCGCGATCGGAGCCGTCGCGCTCGCGGCCGGCAGCCTCCAGCCCCTCACCGCGCTCGCCGCACCAGTGCCGATCATCGGAGGTGCGCCCGCCGCGCAGAACGAGTTCCCGTTCATGGTCAGCCTGTCCATGGGATGCGGCGGCGCGCTCTACAAGAAGAACATCGTCCTGACCGCCGCGCACTGCGTGGAAGGCTCGGGCAACAACACCGGGATCACCGCGACCGCCGGGGTCGTCGACCTCGACGGTCCCGGTGCGATCAAGGTCAAGTCCACCAAGGTCCTCCAGGCCCCGGGCTACGACGGCGACGGCAAGGACTGGGCGCTCATCAAGCTCGCCCGGCCCATCGACAAGCCCACGCTGAAGATCGCCACGAACACCCGCTACAACAGGGGCACGTTCACCATCGCCGGGTGGGGCGACACCCAGGAGAACGCGGGCACCGGCTCGAACCAGCTCCTCAAGGCCAAGGTCCCCTTCGTCAGCGACCGCAGGTGCAAGCGGCATTACGGCAGCCGGCTCACCGCCGGGCAGGAGATCTGTGCCGGGGTTCCGCGCGGCGGGGTCGACACGTGCCAGGGGGACTCCGGTGGGCCCATGTTCCGCAAGGACGACAGCGGGGCGTGGATCCAGGTCGGGATCGTCAGCTGGGGGGACGGGTGTGCGCGGCCGTTGGTGCCGGGGGTGTACACCGAGGTGTCCACGTTCGCTTCCGCGATAGCCCGGGCGGCTGCGACGCTTTAAGGGCGCGGCCGATTGCGGGTACTTGCGGGTACTTGCGGGTACTGGGGTGGGCGTTCGTGGCTTTGGCCGCGGGCGCCTGCTGTTGTCGGGGGCGGTTTCGGGGCGGGTGGTTTGGGGTGTTTGCGGGCTGCGGGTTGATGGGGGTTGATCGCGCAGTTCCCCGCGCCCCTTATGGGGCGGATTGCCTTGGGTTGTGTGTGGGGTGCGGGTCGGTGGGGGCTGGTGGCGCAGTTCCCCGCGCCCCTTACGGGGCCCTGCGAACCCCCTTCGTCTACGGGGCGCCGCCCTCTGAACCTCCTTCCTCCAGCCCGCGCAAGCTCGGCGGAGAGGTCGGCGAAGGCTCCTGGAGCTCCAGTACCCACACCTCGTTGACGCCTTCCCGCAGCACCGGCCCGGGGACGTACAGGGACTGCTGTGGGCCGATGGACCAGTAGCGGCCCAGGTTGAAGCCGTTGAGCCAGACGAATCCCCTTGTCCAGCCCGGGAGTTCGAGGCGGGCGTCCCCGGCGCCTCGTACCGTCACGGTGCCGCGGTACAGGCCGGGGGCCCCGATCGCGGGAAGCGCACGGAACGGCACCGAGTCCACGCCGGCGTCGAGCGCGTCCAGCCGCAACCCCCGCGCCCGCACCCCGTGCAGATACTGCCGCTCGTGCAGTACGCCCCCGGTGATTCCCTTCCGCTCCCCGCTCCGCGGCCCGTAGTTGACCCGCCCCAGCGACTCCACCCACAGCTCCACGCGCGCGGGGCCGGCGACCGGCTCCTTCAGCTGCGCCTCGTCCTCGGTGAGGACTCCGGCCGGCGAGCCGTCCACGTACACCACCGCCAGATCCCGCAGCCCCCGCACTGTCAGGGGGTAGGGCTGCCGCGGCCCGGGGACGTCGACCGAGTAACGGACCAGACCGCGGTCCACGTCCAGTTCCTCGAAGGTGGGCGGCACGGGGTGCTCGGACTCGGGCCCGCCGAGTGTGTCGAGTACGGCGGACAGGGGCGCCCAGCCAGTGAGATCCACGGTCGCGGGGGAACCCAACGGCGCCGGCGTCGGCGGCGGTTCGGGCAGCGGGCCGTCCGCGTACGCGGCGAGTACCGACCGGAACCGCCAGAACTTCTCGGTGGGGCGCCCGTATTCGTCGATCGGCGCGTCGTAGTCGTACGACGTCACGTCCGGCTCCAGCGTCCCGTCGTGCAGGGCGCCGCCACCCCGGTTGGCGCCCGCCCAGCCGGCGAAGTTCGTGCCGCCGTGCGCCATGTAGAGGTTGACCGAGGCCCCGCACTCCAGGATCTCCCGCAACGCGTCCGCGGCGTCCCCGGGATCGCGTACGACGTGCTCGGCGCCCCAGTGGTCGAACCAGCCGCACCAGAACTCCATGCACATCAGCGGACCCGTCGGCCGGTGCCGACGCAGCGTCTCGAAGGCCACGCGCGCGTGCGACCCGAAATTCGCGGTGGCCAGGACGCCCTCCACGGATCCGCCGGTGAGCATGTGGTCCTCGGGGCCGTCCGAGGTGAAGAGCGGCACGGTCACGCCCTCGGCGCGCAGCAGGTCGGCCAGCCGGCGCGGATACACCCGGTCCGAGCCGTAGCTCCCGTACTCGTTCTCCACCTGCACCATGATCACCGGACCACCGCGGTCGAGCTGCCGGGGCACGATCTCGTGCAGCAGGTGACGGAACCAGCGCTCCACGTGCCGCAGGAACCCCTCGTCCCGCGTGCGCACCCGGGCGCCCAGCTCCCCGGTCAGCCAGTGCGGCAGCCCGCCGTTCTCCCACTCCGCGCAGATGTACGGGCCGGGCCGCACGAGCGCCCACAGTCCGGCCTCCCGGGCCGCGTCCAGGAACCGGCCGAGGGCCTGCACGTCCTGGAAACTGCCCGGGCGCGGCTCGTGGAGATTCCACGGAACGTACGTCTCCACACAGTTCAGCCCCATCGCCCGCAGCATCGCCAGCCGGTGCGCCCACTGCTCCTCGTGCACCCGGAAGTAGTGCAGCGCCCCCGACAGCAGCCGCACCGGCCGCCCGTCCAGCAGAAAATCGGTGTCCCCCACCGCGAACTCGCTCATGCGCACCACCCTCACCCCTGGCGGCGGTTCCGGTCCATGGACAAAGATCAGCGTTGGTTGGACGCAAGAGGTGACGCAAGACGTGACGCGAACGGTGACGCTAGGCGTGCGAGCCGGGCGGGAGGAAGCAGGAGGAAAGCGGATGTACCACACCTGGATGCGGTTCTTCACCCCCGGCCCCGCCCACCACAAGCTCGGCCTCGTCTGCCTCGGCGTCGGCCTCCAGTACGGCGCGCTGCCCACGGTCGGACCCCGCACCCTGGACCACCACGTGGCCGTCGTGGTCAGCACGGGCCGCGGCTGGTTCCGGACCGCCGACGGACGCCGCACCGCCGTGACCGCACCCGCCCTGCTCTGGCTCACCCCCGGCGTACCGCACCACTACGGGCCCGACCCCGAGACCGGCTGGGACGAGGCCTTCGTCGACTTCACCGGGACCACCACCGACACGTACACCGAACTCGGCTACATCGAACCCGGCCGGCCCGTCGTGCCCCTCTCCGACGCCGGCCCCGCCCGCGCCACCGTCGCCCGCATCGTCCGCGCAGCCCGCCGAGACAACCCCCTCCTGGAAGTCGAGACCAGCGCCGCCGTCCACGAACTCCTCGTCACCCTGCGCCGCGCCCGCGCCGACACCACCCCCGACGGACACCAGGTCCTCCAGGCCCTCGCCCGCGACGCCTGCAAGGCCCTCTCCGTCGCCGACCACGCCGCACGGCACGGCATGACCCCCGCCGAGCTGCGCACCGCCGTCCGCCGCGGCGCCGGCTGCAGCCCCAAGGACTACCTCCTCGGCATCCGCCTCGGTCACGCCAAGGAACTCCTCGCCGCCACCGACCTCCCCGTCGCCGCGGTCGCCCGACGTGTCGGATACGACGACCCGGCCTACTTCTCCCGCCTGTTCACCCGCCGCGTCGGCATGGCACCCGTCCGTTTCCGGGAGCAGCAGGGCCGTACGGTGCCAGGCGGCTGGAGCAACCAGATCCCCGATCCGGACGATCCGCCGAGGATCGAGCGCGTGCCCGCCACGTAGGGTTGGCCCCCATGACCACCAGCAGCACCGGCAACGCCAACGATGTCGACCCGGCCGTCCGCGCAGAGCTCGCCCGGCTGCGCGAGAGCATCGACAACATCGATGCCGCAGTCGTCCACATGCTCGCCGAACGCTTCAAATGCACCCAGCAGGTCGGCCACCTCAAGGCCGCCCACCAGCTGCCGCCCGCCGACCCGTCCCGCGAGGCCCACCAGATCGACCGCCTGCGCCGGCTCGCCGAGAACGCCAGACTGGACCCGGCGTTCGCCGAGAAACTCCTCAACTTCATCATCGCCGAGGTCATCCGCCACCACGAGCGCATCGCGGACGACGTCAACTCCGCACAGTGACCACGACGGCGGCATCGAGTGACTACCGGCCGGCCCGACTTCTCACACAGTTGTAAGCCCACCCTCTCGGCCTGCGCGCCGAAATGAGGGATCCTGCGCTGAGCACTCCTTGTCAGTCCATGAGTACTCCCTGTCGGTCGGCTCGGACCTTGAGCCGACTGTCCAAGCGAGGGGACTTCACTCGATGCCGCCGGATGCGAAGATCCTCATCGTCGACGACCACGAGGACACGCTGTACGCGCTGGAGAGCGCCCTGGCCCCGCTCGGCTACCGCATGACGCGGGCGACCAACGGCGACCACGCGCTGAAGGAAGTCCTGCGCGGCCAGGTCGGCCTGCTCCTCCTCGACGTACGCATGCCCGGCGTCAGCGGCCTCGACGTCGTCCGCTACATGCGGGGCGTGGAGCAGACCCAGCACATCCCCGTCATCCTGGTCACCGGCTTCGGCACGGACTCCGAACTCACCTCCACCGCCTTCCGGCTGGGCGTCGCCGACTTCGTCATGAAACCCATCGACCCCTGGATTCTGCGCACCAAGGTCCGCTTCCTGTACGACGCCCACCTGCGCTACCAGCTCCTGGAACGGGAGGTACGCGAACTACGGGCCCTCGTGAAGGACCAGGAACCCTCCGAGTACTACGACACCCGCGTGCCCACCCAGCAGCGGCGCGTCGGCCGAGACACCGGCTGAGACACCGGCCGAGACACCGCTCGGGACGCCGGCCGGGAACCGGACCGGTCCGCGTAGCGCCGCAGGACCGGGGACCGAGACCGGCGGACCAGGCCGTCCCGGTACCGCGAGACCAGGGCTCCCCTGTGCCGCGCCCCGCCCATCAGGCAGCATGTCCCCCATGCCCGTACTGACTCGCGACGAAGCGCAGACCCGTGCCAAGCTCCTCGACGTCCACCGCTACCAGATCGAACTCGGTCTGACGCGCGGCGACGAGATCTTCGACTCCCGTACCGTCATCCGCTTCACCGCCCGCGCGGACGGGGACACCTTCGTCGAACTCAAGCCCGCCGAACTGCGCTCCGTCGCCCTCGACGGGCAGCTCCTCGACCTGGACTCCCTCTCCCTGGACGAGAACCGGCTGGCGATCAAGAACCTGACCGCGGGCGAGCACGAGCTGCGCATCGACACCACCATGCGCTACTCCCGCACCGGCGAGGGCATGCACCGCTTCACCGACCCCACCGACGGCGAGACGTACGTCTACACGCAGCTGTTCATGGACGACGTACAGCGCGTCTTCGCAGCCTTCGACCAGCCCGACCTGAAGGCCGTCTTCGAGCTGACCGTCACGGCCCCCAAGGGCTGGACCGTCCTCGCCAACGGAGTCACCGAGCGGCAGGAGGACGGCAGCTGGCGAGCCGCCGCCACCCCGCTGATCTCCACCTACCTCGTCGCCGTCGCCGCCGGACCCTGGCACTCCGTACGCACCGAACACCGCGGCCTGCCCTTCGGCATCCACTGCCGCCGCTCCCTGGCCCCGTACCTGGACGCCGACGCCGACGAGATCCTCGACATCACCCGAGCCTGCTTCGACCGCTACCACGAGAAGTTCGAGGAGCCGTACCCCTTCGACTCCTACGACCAGGCGTTCGTCCCCGAGTTCAACGCCGGCGCCATGGAGAACCCCGGACTCGTCACCTTCCGCGACGAGTTCGTCTACCGCTCCGCCGTCACCGACACCGAACGCCAGACCCGCGCCATGGTCATCGCCCACGAGATGGCCCACATGTGGTTCGGCGACCTCGTCACCCTGCGCTGGTGGGACGACATCTGGCTGAACGAGTCCTTCGCCGAGTACATGGGCTACCAGACCCTCACCGAAGCCACCCGCTTCACCGACACCTGGGTCGACTTCGGGACGGTCCGCAAGGGCTGGGGCTACGACGCCGACCAGCGGCCCTCCACCCACCCCGTCGCCCCCGTCCCCGACGCCGTCCCCGACACCGCCTCCGCGATGCTCAACTTCGACGGCATCTCCTACGCCAAGGGCGCCTCCGCGCTGCGCCAACTCGTCGCCTGGCTCGGCGAAAAGGACTTCCTCGCCGGCATCAACACCCACTTCGCCCGCCACAAGTTCGGCAACGCCACCCTCGCCGACTTCATCGAATCCCTCGCCGGAGCCACCGAACGCGACGTCCACGCCTGGGCCGACTCCTGGCTGCGCACCACCGGCGTCGACACGCTCACCGCGTCCGTCTCCGCCCGGCCGGGGGAGTGGACCCTCACCGTCGACCGCGCCGGCAGCCGCCCGCACCGCGTCACCGTCGGCGTCTACGACCGCGACCTCAACGACGGCCACGCACTCGTCCTGCGCGAGCGGTACGAAACCGACATTCCATGCAACCCGCCCACCGACCCGCGCCCCGGCCCACGCCCCGCCCTGATCGTCCCCAACGACCTCGACCTCACCTACGCCAAGATCCGCCTCGACGACGTCTCCGAGGAAACCGCCGTACGCGGCATCTCCAGCGTCCCAGACGCCCTCACCCGCGCCGTCCTGTGGAACACCCTGCGCGACATGGTCCGCGACGGCGACCTCGAGCCCGCCGCCTACCTGGAAGCCGCCCGCACCCACCTCCCCGAGGAAACAGACCTTGCCGTCGTCCAGGGCGTCCTCGCCTTCGCCGCCACCCAGGTCGCCGACCGCTTCCTGCCCGCCCACGACCGGCCCGCCGCCCTCGCCACCCTCACCTCCCTGTGCCGCGACCTGATCCGCCGTACCGAGGACGGCTCCCACCCCGGCCTGCGCCTCATCGCCGTACGCCACCTCATCGACGTCGCCGCCCAGCCCGACACCATCAGCGCCTGGTTCTCCGAGGGCACCGTCCCCGGCGGCCCCGAACTCGACCCCGAACTGCGCTGGCGCATCCTCGGCCGCCTCGCCGTCCTCGGCGCCATCGACGACGCCGTCATCGACACCGAACTCGTCCAGGACCCCAGCGCCACCGGCCAGGAGGGCGCCGCCCGCTGCCGCGCCGCCCTCCCGGACCCAGCGGCCAAGCGCGCGGCCTGGGAGTCGATGTTCGCCACCGACGACCTCTCCAACTACCTCTTCACCGCCACCGCCCAGGGCTTCTGGCAGCCCGAACAGATCGATCTCGTACGGAACTTCGTCCCCCGCTACTACGAGGACGCCGTCGCCGTCGCCGCCCGACGCGGCCCCGCCATCGCCGAGGCCGTCGGCCGCTGGGCGTTCCCCGTCTACGCCGTCTCCACCGAGACCCTCCGCCTCGGCGAACAGTGCCTGCGTGACGCCGCCCCGATCCCCGCCCTGCGCCGCAAACTGGCCGACCAACTCGACGACCTGGCAAGGACGTTGCGCGTACGCGAGGCACTGGCGGCACAGGAGATGCCGGAGGCGGAGGAGGCGTAGCAGGTATCAGAGATGAGGGAGGTGCCCGAGGTGCGGAAGGTGCCGGAGGTGCGGAAGGCGTAGGTCCGCGACCACGTCCCGCACTTCACACCCTGAACCGGGGCGCCCCATAAGGGGCGGGGCGGCCACATCATGCGGCTCCGCCGCGATGGGGATCCCCCCGCTCATGGAGGCCCCCCGCTCGAGCGAAGCCGAGAGCGGGGGAGAAGCCGAGAGCGAGGGAGCGACCAGCCCCATACAACCCGCACACCACACCGGGCCTCAGCGACCCCGCCCAACCCGCGGAGCGCCCCGCCCCGTACCCCCTTTTGGGTGCCGATCGTTGGACTCTTCGGGCGCGCCGACCGAAACGCGTACAGGCTGGAAACCCCGCTGGAAATTCCCGCTGGAAACCCCCGCCGCGCGCCCTTCGGAGGACGTCCATGAGCCCGCTCGCCTCAGGCCCCCAAGGCCCGGACACCCTGCGGCCGTTGCTCACCACCGTCCTCGACGCCCTCCGGGACGGCGCCGCGGCCCGCGGCGGACCGCTGCCCGCCGGGGGCCCCGAAGCGGTCGCCGCCCGACTGCGCGCGGCGGCGGGCGAGATCCTCCCCGAGCGGGGCGACGAAGACGCGCTACGCACCCTCGTCCACGCGTTCGCGGAGGGCGCCGCCGACCCCGCCGACCCCCTGTGCACCGCCCACCTCCACTGCCCGCCCCTCGCCGTCGCCACCGCCGCCGACCTCGCAGCCTCCGCCCTCAACCCCTCCCTGGACTCCTGGGACCAGGCACCGGCCGCATCGGAACTGGAGGCACTGGTCACGGCGGCTCTCGCCGCGCAGGTATACGCCACAGCGAGCCTGCCGAACGCCAAACGCGCCCCAACAGAGGGCGACGCGTTGGTCACCACCGGCGGCACCGAATCCAACCAACTCGCCCTCCTCCTGGCCCGGGAAACACAAGGCCGCACCCAACTCGTCTGCGCGGCCGACGCCCACCACTCCCTCCGCCGCGCCACCTGGCTGCTCGGCCTCCCCGAACCCGTCACCGTGCCCGCCCCCACAGGCACCATGGACCCCGCCGCCCTCGACCAAGCCCTCACCCAGCTGCACAGCCCCCGCAACTCCCTCATAGTCGCCGCCACCGCCGGCACCACCGACGCCGGCCTCATCGACCCGCTCCCCGACATCGCCGACCTCTGCGAAACCCACGGCGCCCGCCTGCACGTCGACGCCGCCTACGGCGGAGGCCTCCTCTTCAGCGACCGCCACCGCCCCAAGCTCGACGGCATCACCCGCGCCCACACCGTCACCCTCGACCTGCACAAACTCGGCTGGCAGCCCATCGCCGCCGGCCTCCTCGCCGTACGCGACCCGCACGACCTCGACGCCCTCGCCCACCGCGCCGACTACCTCAACGCCGACGACGACACCGAAGCAGGCCTCCCCGACCTCCTCGGCCGCTCCCTGCGCACCACCCGACGCCCCGACATCCTCAAGATCGCCGTCACCCTCAAAACCCTCGGCCGCCAAGGACTCGGCGCACTCGTCGACCAAGTCTGCGCCCGCGCCACCGAGTTCGCCGAGCTCATCCACGAGCATCCCCGCTTCGAGCTCCACGACCGGCCCACCATCAGCACCGTCCTGTTCCGGCCCGCCGACGCGACCGACGACACCGTCGCCGCCGTACGCCGCACACTCCTCACCCAAGGCCGCGCCGTCCTCGGCCGCGCCCGCCTCGACAATCGCCTCTGGCTCAAGGCCACCCTGCTCAACCCGCACACCGGACCCGGCGACCTCGCCGCGCTCCTGAAACTGGTGGAAGGACACACCGCACGATGACGCCCCCCACGTCCGCCACGCCCCCCGCACAGCCACAACACCACGAGCCCGAAGCATCCCGCGACCTCGTCGGCATCGGCATCGGCCCCTTCAACCTCTCCCTCGCCGCCCTCGCCCACCCCCTCACCGAACTCGACACCGCCTTCTACGAACAGCGCCCCGCCTTCGACTGGCACCCGGGACTACTGATCGACGGCGCCACCCTCCAAGTCCCCTTCCTCGCCGACCTGGTGACCCTCGCCGACCCCGCAAGCCCCTGGTCCTTCCTCAACCACCTCAAAGCCCGCGACCGCCTCTTCCCCTTCTACTTCGCCGAGCGCTTCCACCTCCACCGCGCCGAATACACCGACTACTGCCGCTGGGTCAGCGAAAACCTCCCCGGCCTCCACTTCGGCCACCAGGTCGACGCCGTCCGCTGGAACCCCGAACGCGACCTGTTCGAAGTCGACTTCACCCAACTCGACACCGACGGCGAAGCCGAAGCCCTCGGCCGCACCTACACCAAGAACATCGCCCTCGGCATCGGCACCGCCCCCTACGTCCCCGAACCGCTCCGCCCCCTCGTCGAAGCCCCCGGAGTGCCCGTCATCCACGCCGCGGACTACCTCGCACACCGCGAACACTTCCTCACCGCCGACCACATCACCGTCATCGGCTCAGGGCAGACCGGCGCCGAGGTCTTCCTCGACCTCCTCAAAAACCGCCCCGTGGGCCGCGAAGGAATCCACTGGCTCGCCCGCACCGAAGCCTTCGCGCCCATGGAGTACTCAAAACTCGGCCTCGAACACTTCACACCCGACTACACGCGCTACTTCCACGCCCTGCCCGAACCCGTCCGCGACCGGCTCGTCCCCGCCCAATGGCAACTCCACAAAGGCATCGACACCGACACCATCACCGCCATCCACGACGAGCTCTACCGCCGCACCCTCCACGGTGGCTGGCCCGACACCGTCCTCACCCCCGGCGTCCTCGTACGCACAGCGGGCCGAGTGGCCACCACCAAGGTCGAACTGCACCTCGAACACGTACAGCAAGCCGGCCGCTCCCGCATCACCACGGACGCCGTCGTCCTCGCCACCGGCTACCGCGAACGCCCCCTCGACCAACTCCTCGCCGGACTCGACCCCTACATGCGCCGCGACGGCTCCGAACGCCCAAGGATCGACGACCAGTACCGCCTCCTCCTCGACCCTTCCGTCACCGGAGCCGTCTACGTCCAGAACGCCGAACGCCACACCCACGGCGTCGGCGCCCCCGACCTCGGCCTCGGGGCCTGGCGCAGCGCCAGCATCCTCAACTCCCTGACGGGCAAGGACCCTTACCCGCTGCCGAGCCGAACAGCCTTCACGACCTTCGGTCTCGCACAGCAGCCCCAGATCCCGCACGCCAGGCAGCAATCACAGATGCTCACACCACTGGCCGACCAGAAAGTCTCCAGCCGGCCAGTGGTGTGAGCCGACTAGAAGACGGGCGTCCCGTCCCGCGTCAGCTTCCAGTCCACCGAAGCGAACTCCTTCGGATCCAGCGTGCCCTTCTCCGTCGCCCACTCCGCGATCCGCGTACGGATCTCCGTCGACTCGGCCCACAGCTCCTGCGCGGACGCGACATGCGGGAAGGCACCACCGCCATTGGCCCGATAGTTGTTCACCGCCAACACGAACCGCTCAGCGTCATCCAGCGCCGCACCGTTGTAAGAGAGGTTCTTGATCCGCGAACCCGCCGCCTGCGCGATGTCGATGTCGTACGTCAGACCCGACACGTAGTCGTAGTTGTAGTCGGGGCGATTGCCCGCGTTCGTCAGCTTCGCCGGGTCGACCGCGGCACCCGCCGCCGTCTGCACGAAATACTCCGCCGAGTACTCCAGGTACGCCCGCAACTGCGCACCCGTCATCAACTTCGCCACCAGCGTGTTGTCGTACACGTACAGACTCGACAGATCCCGGATCGTCACCTCACCGGCCGGAATCTCCGACGTCCGCGAGAACGGCGACGCCTGCGCGATCACCGGCAGCGACGCATACTCCGTACCCGCCAGCGCCGCCCTGACCACATCCTCCTGGACCTTCGTGATCAGGTCGATGATCGGCGCGTCCTTGTACCGCGCCTCAACCGTCGTCAACGTCTCCGTCGCCGTACCGACCACCTGATTGACGTACGCCACGACCACGTCGTGTTCGTCCTTCAGCAGCTTCGTGATCTCCGGGTCGTCGGCGACCGCGTTCGAGTTACGGACCGACGCCGCGACCGACTCGACCGTCCACTTCCCCTTCTCGAAGACCAACTCGAAGTCGAACAACGACAACCGCTCCGCGTAAGCCAGCGGCTCCGACAGCACGACCGTCTTCCCGGTCTTCTCGTTCGTCACCTTCAACTCGGGAATCTCCACATGCGCGTGCCCGACCAGAATCGCGTCGATCCCCGGCACCTGCTGCGCCACCAGCCCCGCCGAGTTCTCCACGTACGGCAACTGGTCACCGTACGACGAGGTGCCGGAAGACCCACTGTGCGCCGACACGACCACCACGTCCGCACCCATCGACCGCAGCTTCGGCACCCACTTCGCCGCCTGCTCCTCCAGACCCGGGAACGTCAACTTGCCCTGGACGTACGCCTTGTCCCAGATCGCGATACCCGGATTGGTGAGACCCAGCACCGCCACCTTCACCGGCGGCGCACCCGGCACATGGAACCTCTTGATGAAGTACGGAGGGAACGCCGGCTTCAACGTCTTCGCGTCCAGCGCGTTGGCACCCAGCAACGGGAAGTCGCACTGCTCCTCGAACTTCCGCAGCGTCTCGATGCCGTAGTTGAACTCATGGTTGCCCAACGCCACCGCGTCATACCCGATCGCGTTCATCGCCTGCGCCATCGGATGCACCGGACCACCCTCGGCGGTGATCGGGTCCACCTTCGCGTAGTAGTACGTCAGCGGCGTGCCCTGGATCGTGTCACCCGCGTCCAGAAGCAGCGTGTTGCGGCGGCCCCGCTCCGCACGGATCTCGTTCACCAGCGTCGAGATACGGGCCAGCCCCTGCGCGTTGCCCGCGGCGTCCTTGTACTCCGCGTCCTTGAAGTAGTCCCAGTTGAAGACATGACCGTGCAGATCGGTCGTGCCCATCACCGTCAGCGAGTACCGCTTGGGCTTCCGGCCGCCCTTCGCCACCGGCACCGCCGCCTCCGCACTCGGCGCCGCGACCCCACCGGCCAGCGCGACCCCCGCACCGGTCACGGCGGACTTCTTCAGGAACTTCCGGCGGTTCAGCGGCATGTCTGGTTACTCCTAGGGGAAAGGTCAACAACACGCGTAGATGACGCGCGTAGATTCTGACCCGGACATGACGCACGACAACAGTCCCCGTAGGTTTCGATCTGGTGACCAGCGAAGCCCGGAAACGGGCCGCCGGTGACAGAGTGGGACGTATGACCTCCACCCCAGAGGAAGCCCGACCGGCAGTCCCCTACGGCACACCAGACGCCCCACGCATCGCGGTCCGAGGCGAAGCCCACCTCGAAGTCGACCCCGAGATCGCCCGCATCGGCATCACGGTCAGCGCCCGCGGCACCGACCGCCGAGACGCCCTCACCGACCTCACCCGCCGCAACACCACCGCCCTCGACCTCGTGAAGACGTACGGCGACGCGGTGGAAAAACTGGAGACAGGCGCCTTCTCCATCACCCCCCAACTCACCAAACGCGGCCGCGGCGAACGCATCCGCGCCTACCACGGCCGCGTCCACATCACCGCCGAGCTGACGGACTTCACCGCCCTCGGCGAACTCACCACCCGCCTCGCCGACCTCGACCTCACCCGCGTCGACGGCCCATGGTGGGCCCTGCGCCCCGACTCACCCGCCCACCGCCAAGCCAGGCAACAAGCAGTACGCGAAGCCGTCCAACGGGCCCGCGAATACGCCGAAGCCCTCGGCACCACCCTCGCCGCCCTCGTCGAACTCGCCGACATCGGCGCCGAAAACGCCCACCCCTACGGCATGGCTCAGACAGGCAGCATGCGCACCATGGCCTTCGACGCGGCCGAAACCGCCGAAGCCCCACCCCTCGACCTCGAACCCGAACGACAACACGTCTACGCCCAAGTCAACGCCCGATTCACCATGGCACCACCAGCGCTGTAGAGCCTCCGAAATGCTCATCGGAGCACTCCCGCGCACAATTCAACACTTGTCAATAACCCTTCACGCAGAGGTAGTTGGGTAGTCATGCACAACCAATTCCCTACCCGCTGGTAAGGCCTACGCTCGAAACATGCGCCGAGCAAAAATCGTCTGCACCCTGGGCCCCGCCACCGACTCGTACGACCAGATCAAAGCCCTGGTCGAAGCCGGAATGGACATAGCCCGCTTCAACCTCAGCCACGGCACCCACGCCGACCACGAGGAGCGCTACCAGCGCGTACGAAAGGCCTCCGACGAGACCGGCCGCAGCGTCGGAATCCTCGCCGACCTTCAAGGCCCGAAGATCCGACTCGGCCGCTTCACCGAAGGCCCCGTACTCCTTGAACGCGGAGACACCTTCACCATCACGGTCGAAGCCGACGTCGAAGGCGACCGCCAGACCTGCGGAACGACCTACGACGGCCTGGCGGACGACGTCACCCCCGGCGAACGCATCCTCGTCGACGACGGCAAAGTCTGCCTCGAAGTCACCTCCGTCGACGGACCCCGCGTCCACACCACCGTCATCGAAGGCGGCATGGTCTCCGACCACAAAGGGTTGAACCTTCCCGGCGTCGCCGTCTCCGTCCCCGCCCTCTCCGACAAAGACGAAGCCGACCTCCGCTGGGCCCTGAACACCGGATTCGACGTCATCGCCCTCTCCTTCGTCCGCAGCGGACGCGACATCGAAGACGTCCACCGCATCATGAAGGAGGAGGACCGCCACCTCCCCGTCATCGCCAAAGTCGAAAAGCCCCAAGCCGTCGACAACATCGACGACATCGTCGCCGCCTTCGACGGCATCATGGTCGCCCGCGGCGACCTGGGCGTCGAAATGCCCCTGGAGCAGGTCCCGATCGTCCAGAAGCGCGCCATCAAACTCGCCAAGCGCAACGCCAAACCCGTCATCGTCGCCACGCAGATGCTCGACTCGATGATCGACAACTCCCGCCCGACCAGGGCGGAGGCGAGCGATGTGGCGAACGCCGTCATCGACGGCACGGACGCGGTGATGCTGTCTGGCGAGACCAGCGTCGGCAACTACCCCATCGAGACGGTCAGGACGATGTCCCGCATCGTGGAGGCCGCCGAGGAAGACATCCTCGCGAAGGGCCTCCCGCCCCTGACGGAGCGGAACAAGCCCCGCACCCAGGGCGGCGCGGTGGCCCGCGCGGCCGCCGAAATGGGCGACTTCCTGGGCGCCAAATTCCTGGTCGCCTTCACACAGAGTGGCGACACGGTTCGCCGACTGTCGCGCTACAGGTCACCGATCCCACTGCTCGCTTTCACCCCGGACCCGGCGACCCGCTCCCAGCTGAACCTGACCTGGGGCGTGGAGACCTTCCTCGGCCCTCACGTCGACTCCACCGACGCGATGGTCGACCAGGTCGACGAGCTGTTGTTGAAGTACGGCCGCTGCCAGAAGGGCGACATCGTCGTCATCACGGCCGGCTCGCCACCCGGAGTCTCCGGCTCTACGAACCTGGTCCGCGTCCATCACATCGGCGAGGACGACGCGCCCAAGTAGCGGCTGGGCGTCAGTACTTGGGGCCTACGTGGGTGTCCATCAGGGCTACGGAGGCCTTCTTGGCGACGGAGACGTTGCGCGAGTTCGCCTGCTTCCACTCGAGGCCGACCTTGTCGAGAGCGTCGGTGTAAAGCTGCCTGATGTCCGCAGAGAGGTTCGTGAAGAAGTACCGAGGGTATTCGTAGCGCTTCCGCTCACCGCCGACGAGACGAGTCGTCCAGTTGGTGATGCGGCATCCGTCGGAGTGGATGAGTCCCCGGATGAACTCCCATGGGTGGGCGTCGACGATCTCCTGTTGCCAAGCTTCCAGGGTGATGGTGCGCTCATGCTTCTTGCCCGGGCCGTGCTGGGGGAAGAAGCAGGGCCAGTGCTTGCTGGTGGCGGTGACTGCTACACAGCCGTCCTTCTTCACCCGGAACACGCTGTTGTCCGGGCGCGCGGATCGAATTGCGGCTTCGCAGGCGTCGATGAGGCCCGGCCAGGCGTTGTCGCACACGATGCGGATGAAGTAGACGCCTCGACGGTGAGCGTTGATGCAGCCGTCGCCGAGATAGAGCCCCAGGAGATAGGCGTACGCCGCTGGGTCTTCGGGTGGCGCGGGCACGCCCTGGCATCGAGGGCACGGCTTGCCGGCGCGCTTGAGCGGCTCGATGCGGGTTTGCCAGGAGCGTAAGGCTGCCCGGGAGACGCCGATCTCGTTACTGACGGAGTTCAGGCTGCGCCCCTGGCCAACCAGCGCGAGTGCCCGCTTGCGTGTGCCCTTGTCGTACATGCGGACACTCTGTGCGGCCGATCGTCTCGACACGCAGAAAAAAGCGGACATTCACGAGAACGTGAACATCCGCTTCTGGGGGCTGACCTTGGAATCTAAGGAAAAGTGCCCCGGGTCGGACTCGAACCGACACTGTATGGGTTTTGAATCCATTGCCTGCTGCCAATTGGGCTACCGGGGCCCAGCGAATCGAAGGTTTACCGCGACCCGCTGCGCTCCCACCATACCGCAGCTAGGTACGCTCTTGGGAGCAGTACCCTGCCCCACACCGAGGAGCCCCCGTGACCGCCCCCGAGTCGCCCCAGCCCGTAGACGCGCCCGACGACGACAAGTCGCACGTGCCTCCGCTGACGACCCGTGTCGTCATCGCCGAGGATGAGGCGTTGATCCGTCTTGACCTCAAGGAGATGCTCGAAGAAGAGGGGTACTCCGTTGTAGGCGAGGCCGGTGACGGTGAGGAAGCCGTCGAGCTTGCCCGGGAGCATCGCCCGGATCTGGTGATCCTCGACGTGAAGATGCCGAAGCTGGACGGGATCTCTGCCGCCGAGAAGATCGCGGAGGAGTCCATCGCTCCGGTGCTGATGCTCACCGCGTTCTCGCAGCGGGACCTCGTCGAGCGGGCGAGGGACGCCGGTGCGATGGCGTACCTCGTGAAGCCGTTCAGTAAGAGTGACGTGGTGCCGGCGATCGAGATGGCCGTGTCCCGGTTCACGGAGTTGAAGGCGCTGGAGAAGGAGATCGAGGATCTCACGCAGCGTTTGGAGACCCGGAAGCTGGTGGACCGTGCGAAGTCGGTTCTGCAGACGGAGTACGGGCTGACGGAGCCGGCTGCCTTCCGTTGGATTCAGAAGACGTCGATGGACCGGCGTATGTCGATGCAGCAGGTCGCTGAGGCGGTCATTCTGGACGCCGAGGAGAAGAAGTCCGCGAAGGACTGAGTAGCGGCGACGAGCGTACGTACGGCTGAGGCCCGCACCCCGGGACAGGGGGGCGGGCCTCAGCCGTACACGGGCGGGCGGGGGTCAGTCCTCGCCGAGGTACGCCTTGCGTACCGACTCGTCGTGCAGGAGGTCCTGTCCCGTGCCGGAGAGCACGATGTTGCCGATCTCCATGACGTGTCCGTGGTCGGCCAGGGAGAGGGCGGCCTGGGCGTTCTGTTCGACGAGGAGGATCGTCGTGCCCTGGGACTTGAGTTCGACGATGGTGGACATGATCTTCTGCATCATGATCGGCGAGAGGCCCATGGAGGGTTCGTCGAGCATGAGGAGTTTGGGCTGGGACATCAGTGCCCGGCCCATCGCGAGCATCTGCTGTTCGCCGCCGGACAGGGTTCCCGCGGCCTGCTTCCTGCGTTCCCCGAGGATGGGGAAGAGGTCGTAGGCGCGCTGGATGTCCTTTTCGATGCCTTCTTTGTCCTTGCGGAGGAATGCTCCGAGGTGGAGGTTTTCCGCGATGGTGAGGCGGGGGAAGATGTGTCGGCCTTCGGGGGAGTGGGCGAGTCCGAGGGCGACGATCTTGTGGGCGGGGACTCCGGCGAGGGGCTGTCCTTCGAAGAGGATGGTGCCGGAGGAGGGCTTGAGCAGGCCGGAGAGGGTGCGGAGGGTGGTCGTCTTGCCGGCGCCGTTGGTGCCGATGAGGGTGACGACCTGGCCTGCTTCGACGCTGAAGGAGATGCCCTTGACGGCTTCGATCTTGCCGTAGGCGACCTTGAGGTCTTCGACCTCGAGCAGTGCGGTCACTGGGATTCTCCTCGCGTACTGGTGGTGCTGTCCGCCGGGGCCGCGTCCGCGACGGCCGCGTCCGCGACGGCCGCTGCCTCTGCGGCTTCGACTTCGGCGACTTCGGCGGCTCCGGGGTCGCCCTCGTAGGGGGTGCCGAGGTAGGCGGCGACGACGCGTTCGTCGGCCTGGACGACTGCGGGGGTGCCTTCGACGAGTTTTTCGCCCTGGACGAGGACGGCGACGCGGTCGGACAGGTTGAAGACGAAGCGCATGTCGTGCTCGATGAGGAGGACGGCGATGCCCTGGTCGCGGATGGCGAGGACGAGTTCCTCGGTGGCGCGCGTCTCCTGGGGGTTCATGCCGGCTGTGGGTTCGTCGAGCAGGAGCAGCCCCGGCTCGGAGGCCAGTGCGCGGGCGATTTCCAGCTTGCGCTGTTCGCCGTACGGCAGGTTCCTGGCGAGGTGGTCGCGCTTGTGGGCGAGGCCGATGAACTCGAGGAGTTCCATGGCGCGTTCCTCGGAGGCTCGTTCGGCTTTTTTGAAGCCGGGGCCGCGGAGGAGGGCTGACCAGAGGCCTTCTTTGGTGCGGGTGTGGCGGCCGACGAGGACGTTTTCCAGGACGGTCATGTTGGCGAAGAGCCGGATGTTCTGGAACGTACGGGCGATGCCTGCCTGTGTGACCAGGTGTGGTTTGGGAGGGAGGACTGTGCCCTTGTACGAGACCTTGCCTTCGGTCGGCACGTACAGGCCGGTGAGGCAGTTGAAGAAGGTTGTCTTGCCGGCGCCGTTGGGGCCGATGAGGCCGACGATCTCGCCGCTGTTGACGGTGAAGTCGACGGAGCGGACGGCGGTGAGGCCGCCGAAGCGCATGGTGACGTCGCGGGCTTCGAGCACTGGTGTCGTCATGGTGGTCACGCCCCCGCCTTGGTGACGGCCGTTTGGTCGGTCAACGTCGTGGTGTCTGGTACGTCGAGTTGGCCGGTCTCGTGGAATTCGAGCTGGCGGCGGCGGTTGGCGATGATGCCTTCCGGCCGGAAGCGCATGAGGACCACGAGGGCGATGCCGAATGCGAGGAGTGACTTGTCCTGGAGGAAGACGAGCTTCTCCGGGAGGAGGTAGAGCAGTGCCGCGCCGAGGATGGGTCCGGCGACGGTGCCCATGCCGCCGAGGACTACCGCGGCCAGGAGGAACGCGGAGTTGGGCGGGGTGGAGCCTGCGAACTGGTACGGGTTGGGGACCACGCTGTAGGTGACGTGGGCGCTGACCGTGCCTGCGAGGCCCGCGAGGGCGGCGCCGAGGGCGAAGGCGACGAGTTTGACGCGGAAGCCGTTGATGCCCATGGCGGTGGCGGCGGTTTCGTCTTCGCGGATGGCGATCCAGGAGCGGCCGATGCGTGAGTCGGCGGCGCGGGTGTAGACGAGGACCACGATCGCCATGATCAGGACCATGAGGAGGTAGTAGTTGGCGAAGCGGCCGAGGGTGAAGCCGGCGATGTCGTGGGATTCCCCGAAGTTGTATCCGAAGAAGGAGAGGTCGGGGATGGACGGGATGCCGTTGGGGCCGTTGGTGATGTCCGGTCCGGAGTCGCCGTCGAGGTTGTTGACGGCGATGCGGAAGATTTCTCCGAAGCCGAGGGTGACGATGGCGAGGTAGTCGCCGCGCAGTCGCAGGGTGGGGGCGCCGATGAGGACGCCGAAGATGAGCGATGCGGCGGCGCCGGAGAGGGCGGCGGCCCAGAAGGGGAACTGGACGCCGGAGAAGGTGGAGAACTCGGATCCGGAGACGAGGGCGGCGGTGTAGGCGCCGACGCCGAGGAAGGCGACGTATCCGAGGTCGAGGAGTCCGGCGAGGCCGACGACGATGTTGAGGCCGAGGGCGACGGTGCCGAAGATCAGGATGTTGACGCCGATGTTGGCGTAGTGATCGTCGGTCTGGGTGAAGGGGAAGGCGATGGCGGCGGCGAAGCCCATCGCGAGGGTGAAGCTGCGGTTGCCGGCGATGAGTTGTGAGAAGCGGTCCATCAGACCGGCGGTGTGCAGGGCCCAGACGGCGAAGATGACGACGATGAGGTAGCCGATGAACAGCTCGCCGTATTCGGTGTCGATGCCGTAGGTGAAGGTGAAGAGGCCGATGATCGTGACGGCGGTGATGATGAGCCGCTGGATCCAGGGCGCGGTGGCCTTGGCGGCCGGGATGCGCTCGGCTTTGGCGATGTAGTGGCCGAAGGTTTCCTTGGCCGGTTGTTCGCCGGCGCCTTCCTGGGGGAGTGCGAGTGCGCCGATGACGGGCAGCAGGGAGGCGATGGCGGCGATGTACGCGCCGGGTTCGAGGTTGGCGAGTCCGCCGAGGTTGGCCGCGATGGCGATGACGGTGAACCAGGTGGTGCCGAAGCCGCCGAGTGCGTTGAGTACGACGGGTGCGTTGTTGCCGGCGGGTGTGAGCCATCCGAGGCCGCGTACGCCGTAGTGGGCGAGTGCGAACAGCACGGTGAGGATTCCGGCGGTGAACGTCAGCCACTGCAGGCCGCCGGGGTAGCCGTTGATGGTGAGGTCGCCGGGGAATTCGCTGGTCCAGGTCCAGGCGAGGAACGCGGACGCGGCGGTGGCGACGCCGCCGGCGAGGGTGAGGGCGCGGGCCGCGGTGGGCGGCAGCGGTATGAGGCCGCGGGTGGCGGGGCTCGTCTTGGTGAGGGTTTGAGTCATGGTCATCACGCCCTGTCCGCGACGCGTTCGCCGAGTAGGCCTTGTGGCCTGAAGAGCAGGACGAGGATGAGGAGGCAGAAGGCCCAGACGTTGGCCCAGCTGGCGCCGCCGAGCTGCTGCATGCCGGGGATTCCGTCGATGTAGGCGGAGGCGAGGGTTTCGGCGACGCCGAGGACGAGGCCGCCGATCATGGCGCCGTAGATGTTGCCGATGCCGCCGAGGACTGCCGCGGTGAAGGCCTTGAGGCCCATGAGGAAGCCCATGCGGTAGTCGATGTTGCCGTACTTGAGTCCGTAGGCGACGGCTGCGACGGCTGCGAAGAAGCCGCCGATGGCGAAGGCGATGACGATGATGCGGTTGGTGTCGATGCCCATGAGCTGGGCGGTGTCCGGGTCCTGTGCGGTGGCCTGCATGGCGCGGCCGGTGCGGCTGCGGCGGACGAACAGGGCGAGGGACGCCATGCAGACGACCGCGGCGAGGATCAGGAAGATGTCGGCGTCCTTGATGGTGACGGAGCCGATGTCGTGGGTGTTGTCGAGGCCGGGGAACGCGCGGGCGCGGTCGGCGTCGGGGTAGAAGTTGCGGACGACTTCCTGGAGGGCCAGGGAGAGACCGATCGCGGTGATGAGCGGTGCCAGTCGTGGTGCTCCGCGCAGTGGTCGGTAGGCGAACCGTTCCGCTCCGACGGCGATGAAGACCGCGACGAGTCCGCCGCCGATCAGCATCAGTGGCACTAGTGCCCACATGGATATGCCCGAGGGAAGGGCCAGGTAGACGGTGAGCGCGCCGAAGCCTCCGGTCATGAAGATCTCGCCGTGCGCGAAGTTGATGAGCTGGACGATGCCGTACACCATCGTGTAGCCGATGGCGATGAGCCCGTACATCGAGCCCAGGAGCAGCCCGTTGGCCAGCTGCTGCGGCAGGGTGTTCACCGCGTGGCCTCCATAGTCGGTGGTCGTTGTGCACTGGGGCGTGCACGCGGGGATGGGTGTGGAAACGGGCCGCGCGGTCGGGGTCCTCCTTCCGCGCGGCCCGTGGTGTGGTGCTTGTGGGGAGTGTGCGTCAGCCGGCGTCGTACGTGCCGGTCTTGACAGCCTTCCACTTGCCCTTTTCGACCTGGTAAACGGTGAGCTGCTTGTTGGTCGTGTCACCGAACTCGTCGAAGGCGAGCTTGCCGCTGATGCCTTCGAAGTCGGTCTTCTGGACCTCTTCGACGACCTTGGAGCGCAGTTCGTCGCCGGAGATGTCTTCCTTGGCTTCCTTGGCGGCCTTCACGGCGTTGATGATCGCGGTGGTGGCGTCGTAGGCGTAGGCGCCGTAGGCGCCGTAGTCACCCTTGTAGCCCTTGGCCTTGTAGGTGTCGACGAAGGCCTTGGCGCCGGGCAGGGTGTCGACGGGGACGCCGATGGCGGTCGCGAGGTCGCCTTCGGAGGCGGCGGCGCCGGCGGTCTCGATGTAGGTGGTGGCGAACATGCCGTCGCCGCCGAAGAGCGGGACCTTGACGCCGGCGTCCTTGAGCTGCTTGGTGATCAGCGCGGACTCGTCGTACTGGCCGCCGTAGTAGACGAGGTCGGCCTTGGACGACTTGATCTTGGAGACGAGGGCGCCGAAGTCCTTGTCGCCGGTGTTGACGTGGTCCGTGCCGGCGACCTTGCCGCCGGCCTTGGTGAACGCCTCGTTGAAGAGCTTGGCGAGGCCGGCGCCGTAGGTCTGCTTGTCGTCGACGACGAAGACGTTCTTCTTCTTGAGGCCGTTGTAGGCGTAGTCGGCCGCGAAGCCGCCCTGGAGGGCGTCGGTGGTGGCGGTACGGAAGTACGTCTTGTACGGCCGCTTCGGGGCGGTCTGCCAGTCCTTGCCCATGGTCAGCTCGGGGTTGGTGTTCGCCGGCGAGATCTGGGCCATGTCGGCGGAGGCGAAGACCTGCAGCATCGACTGGGCGACACCGGAGTTCAGCGGGCCGACGGCGCCGACGACGGACTTGTCGCCGACGAAGGCCGTGGCGTTTTGCTGGCCGGTGGCGGGCTGGGCCTTGTCGTCGAGGGCCTTGATCTTGAACTTGACGCCCGGGACGGTGTTCTTCTTGTTGGCGTCGTCGACGGCTATCTGGGCGCCGTACTGGATGCCGAGGCCGGTGGTCGAGTTCTCGCCGGAGAGGGGGGCGTCCACGCCGATGGTCAGCGTGGTGCTGGCTGAGTCGCCGCTGGAGTCGCCGCCTTCGTCACGGGAGCCGCATGCGGTGAGGGTGAGTGCTCCCGCCGCCAGCGCGGCGGTGATGGCGATAAGCGAACGTTGACGCACGATCAGCAGTCCTTTCCCTGGCGCGGCCCTTTCTGTTGAACGGGCCGAGTCGAGCGCTGGGCCGAAACGTCTTCGAATCCGGTGCGCGGTGACTGGGCGTGACTCTAAGCGGGTGAAGGGAACGTGGAGGAGTATCTGACCCAGGCTGTGACGCTCTTGTTATGACACGAGGTAATGCAGAGCGGTACTCGGTGGGCGGATAAGTGCAATTCGCACCGATTCGCCCAGTCCGCATGCTGAGAACCCGCAGGATGAGCCGGGATGTTTCCAGGAGTGATCTAGGGTTTTGGTGATGACGGGGCGTCGTTGTCGCAGATGCCTTGAAGAGCTTCTGAGAGGTCATGCGCGTAGCGCTCGCCCAAGATGAAACTGTGGCGTTGTATTGCACGCGTATTACGCAGAGTTACGTCCAGGAAAGGCAGTCCGGCGCTCACAGGCACATTCGCACATTCCGTCACATGCATGGTAACGACGATCTTGCGTGGGGAACCGACCTCGGTTCGGAACGGCGGGCGGGGGACCGACGTCAGCGAAACACTGTCGTAGGACTGGGTGATGTCCATCACGGTGACCGGAGGGCCGGACTGAGTGGTGACCTTCACCGCGAAGCTGAAGCTCTGACGCGGAGCGTTCGCGGGCGCGGTCTCCTTGCCCAAATACGAGACGTGGACGACCAGGTAGGGGTACGGCGGGGCGGGCGGCGGCGGTGGCTGGGGCCGGGTGACGTAGAGATAGCCGCCGCCCGGGAGGAGAACGGCGGCCGCCGCGGACGCGAGGACGGCGCGGCGGTGGCGGGCGTACAGCCGTGCCAGGCGTCGGCGTGGGGGCTCGGGGAGGGATCGGGTGCCTGGTTCCGGGGTGTCCCACGCGCGCGTGCCCGGGCCCGGCTCGACAGGGCCGACGCCGCTCACCGCCAGGGACCCTTGGCCGGGCCGCCGTCGCGGTGCCGGTCCTCGCGGCTCTCGTGTGCCCCGCGGTCGATGAGCCGTTGCGCCGCGGTCGGGCCGTTGTGTTCCTGCTCGGCCCGGGCGGCGTCCACGACGTCCATCGGGATCTCGTACTGCCCGTTGGACAGGCCCATCGACTGGTAGTCGCCGTAGGTGTTGGTGTCCAGCACCTCTCGCGACCAGTACGCGACAATCCGCCCGCACAGGTCCTCAGGGGGTGTCGCGAACGGGGGTGTGGCCGACGGCGAGGCCGAGGCGCTCCGTGCGGGCGTGGCGTCCGATGTACCCGTCGCCGTACGGCCGTTGGTGCCGGGCTCGCCGCCTCCGGCGAGCCCGGCACCGGTCAGCGGCACCAGCCCGAGCGCACACCCCCGCACCGCGCCCGGCCGAGGCGCCCCACCCGTTGTCATGCCCCGACGCTAAGCCGCCCGGCGCCCGGTATCAACGTCAACGGCACGCGACGGGCGTCTCCCGCTCGGCGGTCGCCGTGACGGTCAGGGGAGGGCGACGAACGGGGCGAGGAAGGCCCGTGCTCCCGAAGTGTCCAGCCGGTAGGTCACGTTGGTGGCGTAACACGGTGTGTCGCCGGTGATCGTGGTGGCCGCGAGCACGTTCTTCCCGCCGATCACCGCGAAGTTCGGTCCGCCCGAATCTCCGTAGCAGGCACCGCCGTTGCCTTGTGGGGCGGTCATCGCCAGGCGCACCCAGGCGGCGTTGAGGGCGTCGAAGGTGACGGGTGCCTTCATGCGGACGCCGCCGCCGGGGTGGGTCTGGCCGCCGGGGCCGTTGACGGCCTCCTGGGTGCCGTAGCCGGCGACGAACCAGTCGGTCGAGTTGAGCCCCTGGGTGCCGAGCGCGCCCAGCTGGTTCGCGGCGGGCAGCGCGGCCGGGGTGAACGACCAGCGGGACGCGACCTTCTTCGCGGGCAGTTCGATCACCGAGATGTCGTGGGTGTCGGAGGCCGGCCCCGGGAAGTCGGGGTGGCTGTGCGGGGTGCCCTGGACGGCGACGGCGTTCGCCTGGGCCGCGGGGTCGCCGGGGTACTTCTTCGCGGCGGCGTCGAGGCCGGCCTGTACGTCCTGGTCGAGGGACACGTAGAACTTCACGTTGTCCGGCCAGTCGGTGGTGCAGTGCGCGGCGGTCAGGAAGGTGTTCGTGTCGATCATGGTGCCGGAGCAGACCCAGTCGACCCGGTCCGGGGTGGCCGGGTCGTCGTCGTTGTCCCAGGTGGCGACCAGTGCCCCGACCTCGGTGCGCTCGGGCGCGGGCGTCGCGTTGTACGAGTTGATCGCGGACGAGGGCAGCGCGGTGGCGAGCACGGCGGCGCAGGCCGCGGCGGTGACGGCGGTGGTGACGGCGGTCGTGCGGGCCGCGGTGGCGCGTGTGGCGGACAAGAAGAACCCCTTTGGGCAGGTGGGACGGGTGTTCTCCTGTGGGGGGTTGAGCAGAGCTCAGTGAAACGTGCGGATGGGGCCGCGGCAAGATCGCGGCCGCATCCCTAGGGTTTTCCCTGCCCCGTCAGCCGTCAGCCGTCAGCCGTCAGCCGTCAGCCGTCAGCCGTCAGCCCGCCGTGTTCACCCGCGCCTCGTCGCTCGGGTTGACGCCCCGCAGCATGCAGGTGAGGCGTGCGGTGCATACACGCTTGCCGTCCTCGTCGCTGATCACGATCTCGTACGTGGCTGTTGAGCGGCCCCGGTGGACGGGTGTTGCCACGCCGGTGACCAGGCCGGAGCGGGCTCCGCGGTGGTGCGTGCAGTTGAGGTCGACGCCGACGGCGATCTTGGAGCTGCCGCCGTGGAGCATCGCCCCGACCGAGCCGAGCGTCTCGGCCAGTACGGCGGAGGCGCCGCCGTGCAGGAGTCCGTACGGCTGGGTGTTGCCCTCCACCGGCATGGTGCCGACGACGCGGTCCGAGGAGGCCTCGGTGATCTGGACGCCCATGCGCGTGCCGAGGTGTCCCGCGGAGAACATGGCGACGACGTCCACGCCGAGCGCGGCGTACTCGTCGATGACCTCTTGCGGGAACTTCACGTGGTGGTGCTCGCCCATGGGGTCCGGCTCCTTCGTCGTCGATCGTGCCCGGCGCTGCCGATCAGCCACCTAAGCGAACGCTCAGTTGGCAGCCGATTGTTCCAGACGGACGACGACGGACTTGCTGGCGGGCGTGTTACTGGTGTCGGCGGTGGCGTCCAGCGGCACCAGGACGTTGGTCTCCGGGTAGTAGGCGGCCGCGCAGCCCCGGGCCGTGGGGTAGTGCACGACGCGGAAGCCGGCGGCGCGGCGCTCCACGCCGTCCTTCCACTCGCTGACCAGGTCGGTGTACGAGCCGTCGGCGAGGTCAAGCTCGCGGGCGTCCTCGGGGTTGACGAGGACGACGCGGCGGCCGTTCTTGATGCCCCGGTAGCGGTCGTCCAGGCCGTAGATGGTGGTGTTGTACTGGTCGTGCGAGCGCAGGGTCTGCAGCAGGAGGCGGCCCTCGGGGAGCTTCGGGTACTCGACGGGCGCGGCCGTGAAGTTGGCCTTTCCGGTGGCGGTGGGGAAGCGGCGCTCGTCGCGCGGGGCGTGCGGGAGGGCGAAGCCGCCGGGCTCGGCCACGCGCGCGTTGAAGTCCTCGAAGCCCGGGACGACCTTCGCGATGCGGTCGCGGATCGTCGCGTAGTCCTTCTCGAACTCCTCCCAGGGGGTGCGGGATTGGCTGCCGAGGACCCGGCGCGCGAGGCGGCACACGATGGCCGGCTCGGACAGCAGGTGCTCGCTCGCGGGCTCCAGACGGCCGCGGGAGGCGTGCACCATGCCCATGGAGTCCTCGACGGTCACGGACTGCTCGCCGCTGCCCTGGAGGTCGCGTTCGGTGCGCCCGAGGGTGGGCAGGATGAGGGCACGCGCGCCCGTGACGGCGTGCGAGCGGTTGAGCTTCGTGGACACGTGCACGGTGAGGCGGGCGCGGCGCATGGCCGCCTCGGTGACCTCGGTGTCGGGGGAGGCCGACACGAAATTGCCGCCCATCGCGAAGAAGACCTTGGCCTTGTCGTCACGCATCGCGCGGATGGCCCGTACGACGTCGTAGCCGTGCTCGCGCGGCGGGGCGAAGCCGAACTCCTTCTCCAGGGCGTCCAGGAAGGCGGGGGCGGGGCGCTCGAAGATGCCCATCGTGCGGTCGCCCTGCACGTTCGAGTGGCCGCGCACCGGGCACACACCGGCGCCCGGGCGGCCGATGTTGCCACGCAGCAGAAGGAAGTTGACGACCTCGCGGATGGTCGGCACGGAGTGCTTGTGCTGGGTGAGGCCCATCGCCCAGCAGACGATGGTTCGCTTCGAGGCGAGGACCATGCGCAGCGCTTCGTCGATCTGCGCGCGCGTGAGGCCCGTCGCGGTGAGGGTCTCGTCCCAGTCGGCGGCGCGGGCGGCCTCCGTGAACTCCTCGTAACCGTGGGTGTGTTCGCGTACGAAGTCCTCGTCGACCGCGCCTTCCGTCTCGAGGATCAGCTTGTTGAGGAGGCGGAAGAGGGCCTGGTCGCCGCCGATGCGGATCTGCAGGAACAGGTCGGTGAGCGCGGCGCCCTTGAACATGCCCTGGGGGGTCTGCGGGTTCTTGAAGCGCTCCATGCCCGCTTCGGGGAGCGGATTCACGGTGATGATCTTCGCGCCGTTGGCCTTCGCCTTCTCCAGGGCGGAGAGCATGCGCGGGTGGTTCGTGCCCGGGTTCTGCCCGGCGACGACGATCAGGTCCGCCTTGTAGAGGTCCTCCAGGAGGACGCTGCCCTTGCCGACGCCGATGGTCTCGCCGAGCGCGGAACCCGAGGACTCGTGGCACATGTTGGAGCAGTCCGGCAGGTTGTTCGTGCCGAACTCGCGGGCGAACAGCTGGTACAGGAACGCCGCTTCGTTGCTGGTGCGCCCCGAGGTGTAGAAGAGCGCCTCGTCGGGGGAGGCGAGGCCGGTGAGCTCCTCGGCGATGATGTCGAAGGCCCGCTCCCAGGGCACCGGCTCGTAGTGGTCGGCGCCCTCCGCGAGATACATGGGCTGCGTGAGACGGCCCTGCTGGCCGAGCCAGTAGCCGCTGCGGGTCGCGAGGTCGGCCACCGTGTGCGCGGCGAAGAAGTCCGGCGTCACGCGGCGCAGGGTCGCCTCCTCGGCGACGGCCTTCGCGCCGTTCTCACAGAACTCCGCCGTGTGCCGGTGCTCCGGCTCGGGCCAGGCGCAGCCCGGGCAGTCGAAGCCGTCCTTCTGATTGACGCGCAGCAGCGTCAGCGCCGTGCGCCTCACCCCCATCTGCTGCTGTGCCATGCGCAGGGTGTGCCCGATGGCGGGCAGTCCCGCCGCGGCGTGCTTCGGCCCGGCGATCTGCGGCGCGTCCTGAACCGGATCACTCTGGGGAGGCTTGCTGGCCATCTCGGTTCCCTTTCGAGCACACGTGTGAGGTACATCTCCGATCCTCGCACGTGGCTGTGACAACGACCTTGGCCGGTCGGGAAAGCGGGGCGCAGGCGCGCGGGCGGTCGGGGCGGCGGGCGGTCGGTCGCGGGCGCCGTGAGGGCGGTCGTGGGCTGCGGGCGGGGCCGACTGTCAGTGGGGCGTGGCAGGATCGGGGGCGTGGCAGAGACAGCATCGAAGAAGACCGAGAAGACCTCCGGCGACGGGCGCCCGCGGCTGATGCTCATGGACGGGCATTCGCTGGCGTACCGAGCGTTCTTCGCGCTGCCCGCGGAGAACTTCACGACGGCGACGGGGCAGCCGACGAACGCGATCTACGGATTCGCGTCGATGCTCGCCAACACCCTGCGTGACGAGGCGCCCACCCACTTCGCGGTGGCGTTCGACGTCTCGCGCAAGACGTGGCGCTCCGCGGAGTTCACGGAGTACAAGGCGAACCGCTCCAAGACGCCGGACGAGTTCAAGGGCCAGGTCGAGCTGATCGGTGAGCTGCTCGACGCGATGCACGCCGAGCGGTTCGCGGTCGACGGCTTCGAGGCGGACGACGTGATCGCCACGCTCGCCACGCAGGCCGAGGCGGCCGGCTTCGACGTGCTGATCGTCACCGGCGACCGTGACTCCTTCCAGCTGGTCAGCGAGCACACGACCGTGCTGTATCCGACGAAGGGCGTCTCGGAGCTGACGCGGTTCACTCCGGAGAAGGTCTTCGAGAAGTACGGGCTGACGCCCGCGCAGTACCCCGACTTCGCGGCGCTGCGCGGCGACCCGTCCGACAACCTGCCGGGCATCCCGGGCGTCGGTGAGAAGACCGCGGCGAAGTGGATCAACCAGTTCGGGTCGTTCGTCGAGCTGGTCGAGCGCGCCGAGGAGGTCAAGGGCAAGGCGGGGCAGAACCTCCGCGATCACCTGGAGGCCGTCAAGCTCAACCGCCGGCTCACCGAGCTGGAGCGGAATGTCGAGCTGCCCAAGACGGTCGTCGACCTGGAGCGCGCGGCCTACGACCGCAAGACCGTCGCGATGGTCCTGGACACCCTGGAGATCAGGAACCCCTCGCTGCGCGAGCGGCTCTTCGCCGTCGACCCCGGTGCGGAGGAGACCGACGCGGGGCCGGTCGCGGAGGGCGTCGAGCTGGACGGCACGGTGCTCGGCGCGGGCGAGCTCAAGCCCTGGCTCGCCGAGCACGGCAAGGCGGTCCTGGGCCTGGCCACCGTCGACACCTGGACGCTCGGTACGGGCTCCGTGGCCGAGGTCGCGCTCGCCGCGGCCGCCGGAGCGGCCGCCTGGTTCGACCCGTCGCAGCTGGACGAGGCCGACGAGAACGCGTTCGCGCAGTGGCTCGCCGACCCGAAGAAGCCCAAGGTCCTGCACAACGCCAAGGGCGTCATGCGGGTCTTCGCCGAGCACGGCTGGAGCGTCGAGGGCGTCTCCATGGACACCGCGCTCGCCGCCTACCTGGTCAAGCCCGGCCGCCGCTCCTTCGCCCTGGACGCGCTGTCCCTGGAGTACCTCGGCAGGGAGCTCGCGCCCACCGCCGAGGCCGACGGTCAGCTCGCCTTCGGCGCGGACGACCAGGCCGAGGCCGACGCGCTGATGGTGCAGGCCCGCGCGATCCTCGACCTCGGCGAGGCGTTCGGCGAGAAGCTCAAGGAGGTGGGCGCGGCCGACCTGCTCGGCGAGATGGAACTGCCCACGTCCGCGCTGCTCGCCCGCCTGGAGCGGCACGGCATCGCGGCCGACCGGACGCACCTGGAGGCCATGGAGCAGATGTTCGCGGCCGCCGTGCAGCAGGCGATAAAGGAGGCGCACGCCTCCGTGGGCCACGAGTTCAACCTCGGCTCGCCCAAGCAACTCCAGGAAGTCCTCTTCGGCGAACTGGCCCTGCCCAAGACGAAGAAGACGAAGACGGGCTACACGACGGACGCGGACGCGCTGGCCTGGCTGGCCACGCAGACCGACCACGAACTCCCCGTGATCATGCTCCGCCACCGCGAGCAGGCGAAACTCCGCGTGACCGTCGAGGGCCTCATCAAGTCGATCGCCGCGGACGGCCGCATCCACACCACCTTCAACCAGACGGTCGCGGCGACGGGCCGCCTGTCGTCGACCGACCCGAACCTCCAGAACATCCCGGTCCGCACGGACGAAGGCCGGGCGATCCGCCGCGGGTTCGTGGTCGGCGAGGGCTTCGAGTCCCTCATGACCGCCGACTACAGCCAGATCGAGCTGCGCGTGATGGCCCACCTCTCCGAGGACGAGGGCCTCTTGGAGGCGTTCACCTCGGGCGAGGACCTGCACACCACCGTCGCCTCCCAGGTGTTCTCCGTGGAGCGGTCCGCCGTCGACGCGGAGATGCGCCGCAAGATCAAGGCGATGTCGTACGGGCTCGCGTACGGGTTGTCGGCTTTCGGGCTCTCCCAGCAGCTGAACATCGACGCGGGCGAGGCGCGCGTACTGATGGACACGTACTTCGAGCGCTTCGGCGGCGTACGCGACTATCTCCGCCGGGCGGTCGACGAGGCGCGGGCGACGGGCTATACGGCGACGCTCTTCGGGCGCCGCCGCTACCTCCCCGATCTCAACAGCGACAACCGCCAGCGCCGCGAAGCCGCTGAGCGTATGGCTCTGAACGCGCCGATCCAGGGCACTGCGGCGGACATCGTCAAGATCGCCATGCTGAACGTGGACCGGGCGCTGCGCGAGGCCGACCTCCAGTCCCGCATGCTCCTCCAGGTCCACGACGAAATCGTCCTGGAGATCGCCCCTGGCGAACGCGCCAAGACCGAGAAACTCGTCCGCCACGAAATGGCGAACGCGGTGCACCTGCGGGCCCCGCTGGACGTCTCGGTCGGCTCGGGACCGGACTGGGAGTCGGCCGCGCACTAGCTTGTGACGGGTGCGGGTGCGGGTGCGGGTGCGGGTGCGGCTTGGGCTCCGGGTTCCGAGGTGGGGGCTTTGGGTGCGGGAAAGTAGGGGAGTGGGTCGGCTCGCGTGCCGCCGGGGCAGTCCTCCAGTGCGCCGCACCCTTTCTCTCCCCGCGATTCCTTCTCCGCCTCCGCCGCAACGGCGAGAAGCCCGTCGGTGGAGCCCGGTGGCGCAGCCCGGTGGGCGGGCAACCGCCCGAGGCCTTGAGGCAACCCTTCCGGGACGAGTGGTTCCGAGTTGAGCCCTCCCGGGGGTGAATCCTTCAGAGGCAAGCGGTCACGAGGTGAGCCATCCCCAGGTGAGCCGTCCCTCCGGGACGGGCTCCCGGCTCCGCAGTCGGGGCGAGCCTCACCCTCCGGGGCGGGCTCCCGATCGGCAGTCAGGGGTGAGCCTCACCCTCCGGGGCGGGCTCCCGATCGGCAGTCAGGGGCGAGCCTCACCCTCCGGCCGCGAGGCCAACCCGCACAGCCCGCCCAAGCCCTGGAGGGCCCGTCACCCGCGTGGCCCCCGCGAAGGCGCCCCCGGCCAGGCGCCCCGTAAGGATGCGGGCATGGGTCCTCGCATACGCCGCACACGACGCATACGGCACTGCCGCACGGCACTGGCCGCAGCCCTCGCGTCGGCTCTCCTCGCGCCGATCACCGCTGTCTCGGCCGGTGCCGCCAGCCCCAGAATCCCGGCCGGCGCCACCATCAGACGCATTCCGACAGACACCACAGACCACACCCGGACGGACGCCACGCACCGCATCCCGACGGGCACCTTCCACGGCGCCCCGACGGACGCCAACCACGGCGCCCTGACCGGCACTCCCCACCGCGTCCCCGCAGACACCACCGACCGGCGTCCACTCGGAGATGTCGCAGATCACCCCACTCCGGCAGACCCCGCCTCTGCCCCAACGGCCCGGGCAGCATCCCGAACCCCCTCCGATACCCCCACCACCCCCGTCACCTGCCACGCCCCCCACGCCCCTGACCTCGCCACCCAGTTGTCCCAAGACATCCAGGCGGCGTTGTCGTCAAGGGACGGCAGCGTCTCCGTGGCGGTGCGCGACGACTCCGGCCTGACCTGCGTGTTGGCCGGCGAGCGGCAGTACGACTCGGCGAGCGTCGCCAAGGTGTTGATCATGGAGGGGCTGCTCCGGCGGGCCGAGGAACTGGGCCGCGGACTCACCCGCTGGGAAGCGACGAACGTACGGCCCATGATCGTCAGCTCGGACAACCGTGCCGCCGGGCGCCTGTGGACAGACCTGGGCCACAGCCACCTGGACGACTTCCTCACCCGCGTCCGCACCCGGGCCACCGTGCTGGGCCCGGGCGGCTACTGGGGCCTCACCCGCACCACGGCCGTCGACCAGATGCGGCTACTGGCCGTACTGACGAGCACCCGCTCGTTCCTTCGCACCCGCGCACACGGCCTGAAACTGCTCGCCGACGTCCGCGCCGACCAGCGCTGGGGCGTCCCCGCGGGCATGCCACGCGGACTGAAGGCCCACATCAAGAACGGCTGGCTGCCCAGATCCACGCACGGCTGGCGCGTTCACAGCATCGGCGCCTTCACGGGCGCGGACCGCACGTACCGCATCGTCGTCCTGTCGCACGACAACCCGACGAAGGCATACGGAGTGCGCACCATCGAGCGCATAGCCCAGGCCGTGCACCGCGGTGTCAACCAGGGCCGCGGCATAGGCCGGGACCTCACCCCGGAGAACGCGATCAGCGAGATGTCGGACGGCTCGGCTCCGTACGAGCCGCTGCCCGGCTGGGACCAGCCGGAGCCGGACGCCACACCCTGACCGCCACGGCGTACACCGTCAGCCCGACGGCCAGCCCGGCCCCCGCGCCGAAGCACACGGTGGGGATCAGCTCCCAGAGCTCCGCCTCGGCCCCCCAGTACGCCCACCAGCGAGCCGCCCGCTGCACCCCCGCCACCGCCGCGCACCCCCCGATCACGAGCCACGAGAGCCAGCGGTCTCGTACGGACAGGACGGGCACTCCCGCGGGCGTGCCCAACGGCCCTCCCGGTGTCATCCCCAACTGCGTCTCCAACGGCGCCCCCTCGGGCTCCGCGGCAGGATCCATGGCGGGCAGCCTCCGCAGGGCGACCACCACAAACGCCGCTATCACCGCCGCCGCCACGGCCGAACCGCCGTACTGCAGATACCAGTACAGCGGCGAGCCCGCGATCTCCCGACCCAGGACGGGGAACACCCGCATGCCCCACCGGTCGAGATGCGTGAACGCGTCCCACACGACATGCGTCAGCGCGCCGAGCACCGCCGAGACGTACCACCACAGTGCCAGCGCAGGCCGGAAACGAGCCCGCGGCGAACCGCAGTGCAGGAGAGACCCGATCCGCCCCTGCCGCCCCCGCGGCAGCAGCGCCACCAGCGGCTCGCGCAGCACCAGCCAGGCACCCACAAGCGCCCAGGTGATGAGGACGTCGACCGTCAGCACCCCGGTGAAGGAGTGCGTGAACTCGCCGAACTCCATCGCCTCCGGTAGTGCACTTGCCGCGTAATAGGTCATGTCGGGCGCGAACGAACCGGCGACAAGCGCGGCCGGAATCAGTCGGCCGCGTCCGGTCCCGTCGGTGCGTAAGGCCGGCAAGACAGCTGCGGCATGGCTGAGCGTGAACGGCAACTGGGCTCCCCGTGAACGAAGTTGACCGAATCTGACGGTCCTGGACGATCCCTTGATCGATCACGCCCAGTATGCGCGAGGGCTTCCCGGCGGCCCCGCATGGTCCGGAGGCGTCAGGGGCAGGAGAAACGGGATATGGCCAACCGGTGAAAATCGGGCACGAACAGGTGTCTACGCGGCGGAAGTTGTCGTAGGGTCACCTGGGTTGCCGTACTGGGGAGTGCGGCCGGACCACAGGAGAACGCGCGGAGCGCGGCGATCGTCCACGGGAGGGGTTCACGCAATGGCGGCGCAATTCGGCAGGCGGGTTGTCAAGGGGGCGGCAACCACCGCTGTGGCCGCGGTCGCGGTCGCGGCGCTGTCCGCGTCCCAGGCCCCGGGCGTGACCGACACGCCGCAGGGCAGACAGAACATCGGTTCCCAGCCCTCGCCCGACGCGTCCGCCGACGACAGCGCGACCGGCAACTCGCCGTACTACACGGACCTTCCGCCGCTCAACACCCCGACCCCGACGCCCAGTACGGGCACCGACAGCCCTGCCGTCACGGGTGACACCGAAGCGGGCATACCCGCGACCGTCCTCGACGCCTACAAGAAGGCCGAGGCGGCGCTGCGCGAGTCCAAGCCCGGCTGCAACCTGCCCTGGGAACTCCTCGCGGCCATCGGCAAGGTCGAGTCCGGCCAGGCCCGCGGCGGCCGCGTCGACGCCAACGGCACAACGATCACCCCGATCCTCGGCCCCGTCCTCAACGGCAACGGCTTCGCGAACATATCCGACACCGACGGCGGCGCGTACGACGGCGACACCACCCACGACCGTGCCGTCGGCCCCATGCAGTTCATTCCCTCCACCTGGGAGTGGTCGGCTCGCGACGGCAACGGCGACGGTAAGAAGGACCCCAACAACATCTACGACGCGGCCCTCGCCGCCGGCCACTACGTGTGCCGGTTCAACTGGGATCTGTCCGACCGGGCCGACCTCAGGCGCGCGATCCTCAGCTACAACAACTCGACGGACTACCTGAACACGGTTCTGTCGTGGCTGGAGTACTACCGCAAGGGCACGCACGAGGTCCCGGACGGCACGGGCACGCTGCCCTCCGGGCGCAGCGATGGCAGCAACGGGTCCAACGCCGGCACGTCGCCGAGTCCGAATCCGCCCCGTACGCCGAAGCCCAGCCCTCCGGCGACGGGCAACGGCTCGACGAGCCCGAGCCCCCGCCCGCCCTCGACCCCGCCCAGCACGTCGAAGCCTCCGACAAGTACGCCTCCCACGTCCCCGCCCGCCACGCCCACCGACACGGTGGACCACCTGGAGAACGCGGGCACCGGCAAGCTCACCGCGACCGCGGGCGATGCTTTCACCGAGAAGATCGCCACCCGCGCCGAGACGGCGGCCGGCAAGGCTGTCGCGAAGGTCCGGGTCCGGTTCACGATCATCGGCGACACGGACGCCACCTTCGCGGGCGGAGAAACCGTCGCGACGGTCGTCACCGGCAGTTCCGGCGTGGCCACCGCGCCCGCGCTCCAGGCCGGCGAGAAGACCGGCGACTTCACGGTCCGCGCCACGGTCGTCGGCCGAGTCCTGGCCGGCCTCGCGTACACGGCATCGGTCACCGCCCGTCAGGCCGACGCCCTCGTCCGAACCAGCGACGCCGCGCTGACCTGCGTCCCGGGCGGCGACTTCGCGGAACAGGTCGAGGTGAAGGCCACGTACAACGGCGCCGCCGCGGGCGGTGTCGCGGCCACCGCCACGCTCATCAAGGCGGCGGACGACGCGACCGAGAACGACAAGGGCCCCTACTTCAAGGACGCCGACGGCAAGGCCGTACGCGCCCTGACGGGCCTCAAGACGGATGCGAACGGCCTGTTGACGCTGCCGAAGCTGTACGCGGACGACACGGCCGGCACGTTCCTGCTGCGCATCAACACCACCGGCGGCGCGACGCTGACGGTCGAGCTGAAGGTGGCGGCCGCAGCCTCCTGATCCCGCACGCACCCGCACCACGCAGACGGCGGGCCCACTCCCAACGCCGGGAGTGGGCCCGCCGTCTGTCTCCGCGTCTCTGTGTCTGCGACGTGTCCGACGTGTTCTCATCTCGGCCGCGCGTTGCTACGGTGCCCGACCTGACGATGTATCAGCTCACTGTGCCGGGAGGCCCGCATGCGTGCCCTCATCGCCGCCGCGACCGGTCTCGTCGTCGCGTTCGCGCTGGTCCTCACCATCACGGCCGTCGGCTCACCGGCCGGCGAGACCTCGCCGAAGCCGCTGCTGACCACCGTCCCCGAGCACCCGTGACCGTAGGAGGGCCGCCGAGATGCGACGCAAGGCCAGCCTGATCCTGCTCGCCCTCGCCGTGTTCTTCGCGGCGCTGTCACCGCTGCTGCGCTGGTACGCGTTCCCGCGCCTGGCCAAGATCCCGGCCAACCAGTACCAGGACATGGTCCTGGAGGCCAAGGACGCGACCCTCCTCGACTACGGCACGATGAAGGCGCGGAAAGTCGACAAGGTGTCCATCGTGCAGACCCTCAAGGGCAACGTCGAGGCCTCCGAGAAGATCGAGAAGACCGCCGGCCGCGACGTCGTCGTCTGGGACGGCCTCTCCTACGTCCAGGGTCCCGACGGAAAGATGGTCTCCAAGATCCCGGAGCGCTACATCTTCGACGCGCACACGCAGGAACCCGTCCACGCCACCGGCGAGATGGTCGACGGCGAACCGGTCAGGCGCGAGGGCATCGAGTTCAAATGGCCCTTCCAGACGGAGAAAAGGGACTACGAGTACTTCGACGCACAGGCCCGCGTCACCGCCCCCATCCACTACAAGGGCACGCAGGACTTCCGAGGCGTAAACGTTTACTACTTCGAGCAGACCATCCCCTGGACCAAAGTGCCCATGCCCAAGAACCTGCCCGTCGAGGGGATCACCCCGGAGTCGGTCGCCAAGACGGGCACGACCCGCTGGTACACCACGGTCCGCAAGTTCTGGGTCGAACCCGCCACCGGCGCCCCCGTCTACGGGGAGGAGATCCACAAGGAGGAACTGCGCGGCGGCACGCTCCTTGGAGACCGCGACAAGGTAACGGCCTTCTCCGGGCACGTGAAAATGCGCGAGGACTACATCAAGTCGACGGTCGACCTGGTCAAGTCCCAGCGCGTCCTCATCCTGCTGCTCACGTCGTACCTCCCGTGGGGCTTCCTGATCCTGGGCGCAGGGCTGCTGTCGCTGTCCCTGTACCTGGAGGCCCGCAGCCGCCGCCCCGGTGACCCTTCGCCCACGGAAGCCCGCGAACCCGAGCCGGTCAGCGCCTGAGGCGCGCGTTGGTGTGCCGGGTCGGTTCGGCGGTCGCGGGATCCTCGGGCCACGGATGCTTCGGATACCGCCCACGCAGCTCCGCCCGTACGCCCCTGTAACCGTCCCTCCAGAAGGAGGCGAGGTCGGAGGTGACGGCGGCAGGGCGCCCCGCGGGTGACAGCAGATGTACGAGAACGGGCACACCGGCGACGGTCGGCGACTCCTGAGCGCCGAACATCTCCTGCAACTTCACGGCCAGTACGGGCCGTTCGGGATCGGCATAGTCGACCCGGATCCTGGACCCGCTCGGCACCTCGATCCGCTCCGGCGCCAACTCGTCGAACCGGGCCGCCTCCCCGGAGGCCCACGGCAACAACCGGGCAAGCGCCTGCCCGGCATCGATCCGCTCCAGATCGGCCCGCCGCCGGGCCCGGCTCAGCTCGGGCTCGAGCCACTCGTCCACGCGCGCGTGCAGGGCGTCCTCCGACACGTCGGGCCACGGCGCCCCGAGATGGTGACGCAGAAAGCCGAGCCGCAGCCGCAGCGCTTCGGCGTCACGCGACCACCGCAACACCCCGAGCCCTTCCTGCTTCAGCCCCTCCACAAGCGCTTCCCGTACGAGCCCGGGTTCGGCGTTCCGCAACGGCCGCACCGCCAGTTCCACCGCCCCAAGCCGCTCGACCCGCCGCGCCACGACGTCCCCGTCGGCCCAACGCACCTCGTCTCCCTCGCTGAACAGCGCCCCGGCCGCCTCGCGCGCGACCCCTTCGTCGATCACGGCTCCGAGCCGCACACGCGCGTGCCCTGCTCCAACCGGCCGATCTGCAACAGCGACAGCGATCCAGGGCGCGTCCCGCAGCCCACTCCCGTCACCGATCTCGGCCCGGGTCCCGGACACCATGAGGTGCGATCCGCCCTGCGCCCGGGCGACCCGCTCGGGGAAGGCCAGGGCGGCCACGAGTCCGACGGCCTGGTCGTCGTCGAGGCTCAGCGCCGAACGCGCGGGCGTCGACGCGGCCCGCAGTCGCCGTACCTCCGCACGCCACCGCCCGGCGTAGGCGTCCCCGCCGCGCCGGGCGGCCCTCAACGCAGACGCGAGGTCATCCCCGTACTCCCGCGGTGGCTCCTCACTCAGCAGGGCGACCACCTCCGCGGCGCGCGCCGGGCCGACGGAGGGCGCGGCGTCCAGCAGGGCCCGCCCGAGCCGCGGATGCAGACCGAGCCGGGACATGCGTACGCCCCGGTCGGTGGGGCGCCCGTCAGGCCCGACGGCACCGATGGCCTCCAGAACGCCACGAGCGGCCGCCATGGCGCCTCCCGGCGGGGGATCCAGCAAAGAGAGCCCGGAGGCGTCGGGATCGCCCCAGCACGCCGTCTGCAGCGCGAACGCCGTCAGGTCCGCGACCTTGATCTCCGGCGCGGGAAAGCGCTGCAGCCGTACGTCCTCCGCCTCCGCCCAGCACCGGTACACCGCCCCCGGCGCCTCCCGCCCGGCACGCCCCGCCCGCTGCCTCCCGGCCGCCTGCGAGGCCCGTACCGTCGCCAAGGCGCTCAGCCCGCGCGCGTGGTCCACCCGCGGCTCCCGCGCCAACCCCGAGTCCACGACCACCCGCACCCCCGGGACCGTCAGCGACGACTCGGCCACGGACGTCGCGAGGACCACCCTGCGTCCCGCACCGCCGGACAGCACCGCGTCCTGCACAGCCGTCGGCGCCCGCCCGTGCACCTGAAGCACCTCGACGTCGCCGAGACCGCCGAGCTGCCCCGCGACACGCGCGATCTCCCCGACCCCGGGGAGGAAACACAGCACATCCCCGTCGCGCTCGGAAAGCGCCCGCCGCACCACCGACGCCACATGTGTCAGCAGCACCGGATCCACTCGCATCCCGTGTGGCGGCCGTACGGGGCGCGCGGGCGGCGCCCACACCACCTCGACCGGATGGGAGACGCCCGCAGCCTCGACCACCGGCGCGTCGCCGAGCAGCCGCGCCCACCCCTGGGCGTCGGTCGTCGCGGAAGCGGCCACCAGCCGCAGCTCGGGCCGCAGAGCGGCCCGTACGTCCAGCAGGAACGCCGCCACCGTGTCCGCGTCCAGATGCCGCTCGTGGCACTCGTCGAGCACGACCACGTCGACGCCTGCCTGCTCCTGGTCCCGCTGCACCCGTTGGAGCAGCACACCGGTCGTGACGACCTCCACGCGCGCGCGTGGACCCACCACACGCTCCCCGCGCACGGTGAACCCGACGCTCTCGCCGACCTTCTCGCCGAGCAGCCACGCCATCCGCCGCGCCGCCGCCCGGGCGGCGATCCGCCGCGGCTCGGCGACCACGACACGGCGTATGGGCCCGTCACCCACGAGACCGGCGAGCACCAGCGGTACGAGCGTCGTCTTGCCGGTACCAGGCGGCGCGACGAGCACGGCGGCACCATGCGCCTCCAGGGCGTCGCCCAGGCCGGGCAGCGCACCGCGTACGGGCAGGACGTCCAGGGCGTCGTAACGGATCACACGCTCAGTCTCGTACGCATACGAAGATCGCCGTCCCCGGGATCAGGTTTCCCCGAAGGGGAGACCAGCCGCCCCACTCCTGGCTGTTCCAGGCGGGCCACTCGGGCTCGACGAGGTCGATCAGCCGGAAGCCTCCCGCCACCACGTCCCGGACGCGGTCGCCGACCGTCCTGTGATGCTCGACGTACACCGCACGGCCCGCCTCGTCCTGCTCGACGTACGGCGTGCGGTCGAAGTACGAGGCGGCCACGCTCAGCCCCTCGGGACCGGGCTCGTCGGGGAAGGCCCAGCGGATCGGGTGCGTGACGGAGAAGACGAACCGGCCGCCGGGCCGCAGCACACGGCGCACCTCCCGGAGGACCTTCACCGGATCCGCGACGAACGGCAGTGCCCCGTACGCGGAGCACGCCAGGTCGAACGAGCCGTCCGCGAAGGGCAGCGCCCCGGCGTCCGCCTCCACGAGTCCGACGCCCTTGGAGCCGATCCGCAGAGCGTGCTGGAGCTGGCGGTGCGAGAGGTCCAGGGCGACCGGACGGGCCCCTTGGCCGGCCAGCCAGCGCGAGCACTGGGCGGCTCCCGCGCCGATCTCCAGTACGTCCTTGCCCGCCAGCTCCTCCGGCGGCCCGAGCAGCTCGGCCTCCACCTCGTCGAGTCCCTCGGGACCCCACACGAAGCGGTCGTCGCCGAGGAACGTGCCGTGCTCCACCTGGTAGTCGTCCGCGTTCCGGTCCCACCAGCCGCGACTGGCGCGAGAAGTCTCGATGACCCCCGCGTCGCGTCGGGTCGCCTCGGGTTCGGACGCTTCGTGCTCTTGGATGATCGGCTCCCTCGTATTAATCTGCGGGCTTCAATCTGCGGGCTCTTCCGTCCAACCCGTCGCGGCGGTGTCACAGAAGGGGCTCTCCAAGGCCCGCGTGGCCTCATGCGACAGGGTTTGTGCCGGGTATGCGGCGTTCCGCCCCGGGTGTGCGCCTTCGCGCATTGACCCTGTCCGGCTGCCCCCGTATGCTACAAGTTGCGCTGCGGGCCTGCGCTCCTCAGACGTAGCAGGCTGCGCTCGCATCTGTATGTATGACCCCTCGGTTGTCGAGGCGCCACCGAAGTGTTTGTTACAAACACGACCCGGATTCGGCGCTTCCTTGGCTGTCCGGCCTTCTGCAGAGCGAAACGGGCTCCCGGCGTAAGCAGTACCTACGACTCACTGTCCGTACCGGAGCCCTTTCCCACATGACGAGCAGCACCGAGACCACCGCCACCACCCCGCAGGTTGCGGTCAACGACATCGGTAACGAGGAAGCCTTCCTCGCCGCGATCGACGAGACGATCAAGTACTTCAACGACGGCGACATCGTCGACGGCGTCATCGTGAAGGTCGACCGGGACGAGGTCCTGCTCGACATCGGTTACAAGACCGAAGGCGTCATCCCGAGCCGCGAACTCTCCATCAAGCACGACGTCGACCCCAACGAGGTCGTCGCCGTGGGCGATGAGATCGAGGCCCTGGTCCTCCAGAAGGAGGACAAGGAAGGCCGTCTGATCCTGTCCAAGAAGCGCGCTCAGTACGAGCGGGCCTGGGGCACGATCGAGAAGATCAAGGAAGAAGACGGCATCGTCACCGGTACCGTCATCGAGGTCGTCAAGGGTGGACTCATCCTCGACATCGGCCTCCGTGGCTTCCTGCCGGCCTCCCTCGTCGAGATGCGCCGCGTTCGCGACCTCCAGCCGTACGTGGGCAAGGAGCTCGAGGCGAAGATCATCGAGCTGGACAAGAACCGCAACAACGTGGTCCTGTCCCGCCGTGCCTGGCTGGAGCAGACCCAGTCCGAGGTCCGCCAGACGTTCCTCACGACCCTGCAGAAGGGTCAGGTCCGTTCCGGCGTCGTCTCCTCGATCGTCAACTTCGGTGCCTTCGTGGACCTGGGTGGCGTCGACGGTCTGGTCCACGTCTCCGAGCTGTCCTGGAAGCACATCGACCACCCCTCCGAGGTTGTCGAGGTCGGCCAGGAAGTCACCGTCGAGGTCCTCGACGTCGACATGGACCGCGAGCGCGTCTCCCTGTCGCTGAAGGCGACCCAGGAAGACCCGTGGCAGCAGTTCGCCCGCACCCACCAGATCGGTCAGGTCGTGCCCGGAAAGGTCACGAAGCTGGTTCCGTTCGGTGCGTTCGTCCGCGTGGACGAGGGCATCGAGGGTCTGGTGCACATCTCCGAGCTGGCCGAGCGCCACGTGGAGATCCCGGAGCAGGTTGTCCAGGTCAACGACGAGATCTTCGTCAAGGTCATCGACATCGACCTCGAGCGCCGTCGCATCAGCCTCTCGCTGAAGCAGGCCAACGAGTCCTTCGGTGCCGACCCGGCCTCGGTCGAGTTCGACCCGACGCTGTACGGCATGGCCGCGTCGTACGACGACCAGGGCAACTACATCTACCCCGAGGGCTTCGACCCCGAGACCAACGACTGGCTCGAGGGTTACGAGAAGCAGCGCGAGGAGTGGGAGCGCCAGTACGCCGAGGCGCAGACGCGCTTCGAGCAGCACCAGGCGCAGGTCATCAAGTCCCGCGAGGCCGACGCGCAGGCCGAGGCCGAGGGCACGGCGACCCCGGGTGCGGCTCCGGCCGCCTCCGGTGGCGGTGGCGGCGGCGGTTCGTACTCCTCGGAGTCGGACGACAACTCCGGCGCCCTGGCGTCGGACGAGGCCCTGGCTGCCCTCCGCGAGAAGCTCGCCGGCGGCCAGAGCTGATTGCTCACCGCTAGGCAGTAGCCGGCTGATAACCGCGGGCCCGCACCCATCTGGGTGCGGGCCCGCGGTGCGTTGTCGTAGAGCGCGACTGTCCCGGCCTTGGGGCGCCCGCGGCCAGTCCGCCATACCGATCGATGGGTATTCAGTGCGCTGAACGTCTGCGGTTGCAGAAACGTGGCGGATGCACGGGTAACTGACGGGTCGCGACGGACCATTGGGAGGCTTCCCCGGTTGTTCAAGATCGAGCAGGGGGCCCGGAGATGGCACAACCTCAGAGCGGTCCTGGTGCGATGAGGCGTTCGCTCGTGCGCAATGTGGGTCTCACCAGTTCGCGGGCGCGATGTTCGCCACCATGGGGGCTCACGGCCTCGCCCCACCGCCCCACCGCCCACGCCGCCCAGAGTGAACAGCTCTTCCGTGTCTAAAGCCGAGCGACTCCACGTTCACCGGGCGCGGCGCCGCCAAGGTGGTCGTCGTAGGCCTCGTAGGCCTCGCCGCCGCGCACCAACCCGGCAATCGTTCTCCCACCACTGGCGCCGGACGCCCCACCTGGAGGCGGGCCTGGCACGGATGCCCCGGCGGCCCGCCCACGCCCGCTACAAGCCGCTCAACGAGCCCACCGGGTGTCTACTTCGCGGGCGACTGGCTGAGCTACACAGACGCCCGGCAGCACGGCTCGTTCACGTCCGCTCGCAAGGCGGTCACCGCGCTCCACGCGCGCGTGCTGTCGGCGTAACGCGAGCATGCTCTCCTCGTAGAGGCCGAGAAGTCGGCACCTGAGAAGTCGGTAAGAGCATGGTGAAGGAGCGCCGGCGGGGAATGCCCGCGCTCCGCGCCACGTTGTGCAGTACGAACACGAGGAGGAGCGGTCACTGTGCTTGATCCGCAGGGTTTGTACGCATGGGAGCCGAAGGGCCTGGCTGTCGTCGACATGGCGCTCGCCCAGGAATCGGCCGGCCTTGTCATGCTCTACCACTTCGACGGATACATCGACGCGGGAGAGACCGGCGACCAGATCGTCGACCGGCTGCTCGACTCGCTGCCCCACCAGGTCGTGGCCCGCTTCGACCACGACCGGCTCGTGGACTACCGGGCCAGGCGGCCGCTGCTGACGTTCAAGCGGGACCGTTGGGACGACTACGAGGAGCCGACGCTGGACGTACGGCTCGTCCAGGACGCCACCGGGGCACCCTTCCTGCTGCTGTCCGGTCCTGAGCCGGATGTCGAGTGGGAGCGTTTCGCGGCGGCCGTACAGCAGATCGTGGAGCGGCTGGGCGTCCGCCTGTCCGTGAGTTTCCACGGCATCCCCATGGGCATCCCGCACACACGTCCCGTGGGGCTCACCCCGCACGGCAATCGCAACGATCTCGTTCCCGGCCACCGCAGCCCCTTCGATGAGGCCCAGGTCCCCGGCAGCGCCGAGTCGCTCGTCGAGTACCGCCTCATGCAGGCCGGACACGATGTCCTGGGTGTCGCCGCGCACGTGCCGCACTACATCGCGCGCTCTCCGTACCCGGACGCCGCGCTGACCGTCCTGGAGTCGATCACCGCCGCGACCGGCCTGGTCCTGCCCGGGATCGCGCACTCCCTGCGCACCGAGGCGCACCGTACCCAGACCGAGATCGACCGGCAGATCCAGGAGGGCGACGAGGAACTCGTCGCGCTCGTACAGGGACTCGAGCACCAGTACGACGCCGCCGCGGGTGCCGAGTCCAGGGGCAACATGCTCGCCGAGCCGGTGGACATCCCGTCGGCGGACGAGATCGGGCTCGAGTTCGAGCGGTTCCTGGCCGAACGGGAGGGCGACGCGTAGATGTTGTCGCGGCTGTGACGGGTCCGCCGGAGCCCTGCCGGGGCGTTGTCAGTGGCGGGCCCTAAGCTTGCGGTCATGCTGAAGGTGGGCCTGACCGGCGGGATCGGCGTCGGCAAGAGCGAGGTGTCGCGGCTGCTCGTGGACTGCGGCGCCGTGCTGATCGACGCCGACAGGATCGCGCGGGAGGTCGTCGCGCCGGGGACTCCAGGGCTGGCGGCGATCGTTGACGCCTTCGGCGAGGACGTGCTCGCCGAAGACGGCAGCCTGGACCGGCCGAAGCTCGGCTCTATCGTCTTCGCGGACGCGGAGAAGCTCGCCGTGCTGAACTCGATCGTGCACCCCCTGGTAGGTGCCCGTTCCCGCGAGCTCGAAGAAGCCGCCTCGGAGGACTCCGTGGTCGTGCACGACGTCCCCCTGCTCGCCGAGAACGGCCTCGCGCGGCTGTACGACCTCGTGATCGTGGTCGACGCTCGCCCCGAGACCCAGCTCGACCGGCTCGTACGGCTGCGCGGCATGACCGAGGAGGACGCCCGCGCCCGCATGGCCGCCCAGGCCACACGCGAGAAGCGCCTGGAGATCGCGGACATCGTCATCGACAACGACGTACCGCTCGAAGCGCTGGAGCGGCGGGTCCGGGACGTGTGGGCGGACCTTGTACGCCGGGCGCACGGGACCTTGGAATAGTGACCCCCTCAGGGGCGTTGATTCCTTGCAGTGAGGGAAGGACTCTGCCGTGCCCGAGACCAGCGGATTCGCCGGACGTACTCCGGAGACGCATGTCATCGACTTCCGCGCCGCCGAGCAGTTGCTGGCCGCGCGGGATCCGCGGGGTGCGGTGAAGCTGCTCGACCGAGTAATCGCCGCGCACCCGGAGAACACGGCCGCGCGGCTGCTGCGTGCGCGTGCCTTCTTCGCCGCCGCCCAACTGCGGCCCGCCGAGCTGGAGTTCACGATCGTGCTGGAGCGCGAGCCGGACAACGCGTTCGCGCACTTCGCGCTCGCCCGCACCTACGAGCGCTCCGGCCGGCCCGACCAGGCCATACGTCACTTCCGGCTCGCGGCGGCGCTGGATCCGCAGCCGGAGTATCTGGCCGCGGCGCGGTTCGACTCCTGAACCGGAGCCGGTGCGGAGCGCGGCACTACACGCGGCGCTCCGGTGGCCGGTACGGCGGTATATCGGGTCCTGGCTGGTAGTGGGGCCCCTGGCGGATGTGCTTGAGGATCATCGTCAGATCGACGGTGACGATCAGCCACAGCACCCCGCAGGCGATCGCCCAGCCGGGCCGCCCGACGAGGGCGAACGCCGCAGTCCCCGCGATCGCCCAGACCATCCCCCACACACTGAGCCAGAAGCGCGCACGCAGCGCACTGCGCGCAGTCGTCGGTTCACTGCCCGTACGCATCGCGATCACTACTCCTACGGGCAAAAGTACTCTTCGTGGTGCACGTTCACCAAGGGCGGACGAACGGGGAGCGGCTGTGCTGCTGGAAGCGTTGCGGGCGGACGAGAGGCTCGCCGGATGGCTGCGGGATCTGGAGAGCGAGGACGAGAGCGGGGGCCCGGGCGCGGGCTCAGGCGCGGGTTCGGGTGCCGGCTCAGGCGCTGGTGAGCCGCGGTCGCAGGGCGGTGTGCTTCCGGACGAGGTCGCGCTGCCGGACGTATTGCTCGACCTGTCCGTTCCGCACGAGTTCGTCAATGAACTCGTCGCACTGCGCGCGCAGTTGGCGGCGGACCCGGAGGCTATGACATTGCTACGGCGGTGCGTCGGGCGGTTCGTACGTGACATGGGGGAGATCGGCAAGGGGTGGGAGCCGCCGGTCTTCCCGGAGTCCACAGGCGCGCTGGGCCGCACGTTTCATGTGTTCGTCTTCGTCGCCGCGCTGCCGTACGTGCGCGTCTACCACCGGGAACGGGGCATTCCGGAGGCCGTGACCCGGCGCACCCTCGCCGACCTGGGGCGGCACATGGCCGTGCACCGGCGGCGGTTCGGCACGTCCGGGCTGCTGGTGCCGTGGTGGATCGCCCTGCACTTCCACGGGGAGCTGTACCAGCTGGGGCGGCTGCAATTTCAGCGAGCACGGCTCGGCGGGCGCATGGGGCAGGCGGCCGCGACCGCGGGCCTCGACACGGGCCCCGGCGAGCTCTGCATGAGCCTGCACGTCACCGACTTCCGAGGGCCCCTGTCACCCGAGGCATGCGACCAGTCGCTGGACCTGGCGCGGGAGTTCTTCGCCCGCCACTACCCCGACGAGCGCTACGAGGTGGCCGTTTGCCACTCCTGGCTGCTCGACCCCCAGCTGAAGCGGTACCTGCCGGCGGACTCCAACATCGTCCGTTTCCAGGAGCGGTTTCAGCTCGCGTACGAGGAGACCAAGGCGGACGACAAGAGCCCCGTCGGCTTCGTCTTCGGGGACCCGGAGCTGCCGGTGGAGGCGTTGCCGCGGCGCACCAGGATGGAGCGGGCGGTCGGTGATCACCTGCGGGCGGGCGGTCGCTGGTACGGAGGCCATGGCTGGTTCGCGCTGTAACTGACGTGCGCTGTCGTTGACTTGGATTGCAACGAGCGTGCGCTGTCGCTGACTTTCACTGTGACTGGCTCGGGCGGTGCGTGGTGGCCGGCTTGAGCTGTCACTCGGACGGGTGGTGCGGGCGGGAGTGGGAACGGGGCGGCTGGCGCGGGCCGTTGGGCTGGTATGACGATCGAGATGCGTGAGGGATACGAGGGGACAGGGCCTGGCGCGATCACGCCGGACGGCTGTGCGGTCGAGTTGTACGCGCGGCTGCCCATCGGGGACGAGCCGGACATCATCACTGCGGCCGTGCCGGCGGGGGCGCACATTCTCGAACTCGGCTGTGGTGTGGGGCGGATGACCCATCCGCTCCTGGAGCGGGGCTTCACGGTGACGGCCGTGGACGAGTCGGTCGAAATGCTGGAGCGAGTGCGCGGGGCGCACACGATCTGCAGCCCCGTCGAAACGCTCGACCTGGAAGAGAAGTTCGACGTGGTGATGCTCGCGTCGTTCCTCGTACACAACGGGGACGTCGAGGTGCGGCGCGGGATGCTCGCGGTGTGCCGGAGCCATGTCACGGACGGCGGGTGCGTGTTGATTCAGCGCGAGGGCGCGGACTACCACACGAATCTGCCGCGTGAGCGAAGCGAGCTAGGGGTCCCACCGACCGGAGGGACGGTTGATCCGCGTGGGTTCACGTTGCGAATGTTGTCATCGGAACCGGTGGGGGACGGGGTGAACTCGGTACGGGCGGAGTATGTCTTTCCGGATGCGACGTGGACGCATACGTTCCTCGCCCGGCCGCTCACGGAGGAGGAGTTCGAGGGGGTGTTGGGGGAGGCGGGGCTGCGGGTCGACCGGTATCTGACGGAGGACCGGGTGTGGGTGCGGGCGGTGCCTGTGAGGGCGTGAGCTTCGGTCCGGGGGTGGGTTTGCTCGGGTAGGTGGTGAATTCGCGTGGGGGGATGGGGACTTTGGGGAGTGGGGGAGTTCCATGGGGGGCGATGAGTTTCGGACGTCGAGGCGGTCTACCTCTGTGACAGCACCGTGAACCGCTTCACACAGGAGATCCTCATGTCCGAGACCACCGTTTCCGTCACCTCCGGCACCGTCGTCGCCGAGTCCGCGACCGCCCGTGGTCGTCGTGCCCGCCTCGGCCTGCGTGGCCTGCAGGTGCTGCTCGCCCTGTTCTACGTGATCGCGAGCGCACTGCCCAAGCTGATTGCGCAATCGTCGGCCGTCGAGTCCTTCGACGAGCTCGGCTGGGGCAGCGCGGGGATGTACAGCATAGGTCTGCTCGAACTGGCCGGTGGGATAGCGCTGTTGATTCCGGTGCTGTCGTCCGTGGCGGCGGTGTCGCTGAGCGCGCTGATGGTGGGGGCGTTCATCGCGCAGGTCACCGTCTTCGACGGGGAGTACGCGGCGACCCCGCTCATCCTCATAATGCCGCTAGCGCTGATCGCCTGGGCTCGGCGCGGGCACAACGCGGAACTGCTGAGGCTCGTACGACGGCGGTCCTGAGTGCATGGCTTGACGCGCGGCGTCCGGAGGGCACCCGACGCCCTGGCCGGATGCCGTGCGCTGCCCGTCCCGGCGTGTGGGAGGGGCAGCAGGGGTGGGGCCGGGCCCGTGCTGAAGAGAGGCGTGGGCCCAGGGACCGGGCGGGCACACACCGGGTGTCTTCGGCGCGAGCTGGATGGCCGGGTGGGGCTCGTACCCGAGGGGAGTTCTGCGCCGAGATCGGGCGGCCGTGCGCCGGGTGTGCCGTGTGTAGGTGCGCGTGCCGGTGGTCGAGGCTGTGCTGAACGCCGGCGGCGTGCGTCAGTTCCAGCGGGGCGCGGATCGGTGCGCACCTTGCGTACCCGCCACCCTTTGCGCACCAGTCAAAGGGCGCCCGGCCCACAGACGGAAAGCGGAGGCTTCTTAAGCCTCTGGAGGGCACCGCCCGGTGTCCGCGTCAGACACGCTGGATTGGAAAGCAGGGCTGGGTCAGGGTGCGCCGGGGTCGCCGTCAGGCGTGCTCAGGCCCCGTAGGCGTTCCATATCGCGGCGGTCGCGCTTGGTTGGGCGGCCTGCGCCGCGGTCGCGGATGCCTGCCGGGGCGATGGCCTCGCGGGGCGGAGGCGGTGGGCTGTTGTCGATGTAGCACTCGGCGGCGACCGGGGGGCCGACGCGTTTGCGGATCACTCGTTTGACGACGACGACCCGTTCCCGGCCGGCGTGCCGGAGCCGGACCTCGTCGCCGACGCGGACGGCGTGCGCGGGCTTGACGCGTTCGCCGTTCACACGGACGTGGCCTCCACGGCAGGCGGTGGCGCCCATGGAGCGGGTCTTCACAAGACGTACGGACCAGATCCAGCTGTCGACGCGGACGGTCTCGCCGGCCGAGGGCGCGGCCGCCTTCGCGACGGCCACGGCGTCGGCGGAGCCGTCCGTGCCGGTCCGGGTGTCTGTCGCCGTCCCGGTGCCTGTGGCCGTCCCGGTGCCTGTGCCGGTCCGGCTGTCCCTGCCGGTTCCGTCGCCGGGGCCGGTCCCGCTGTCGGCGTTCCGCGCATCCGAGGCGCCGTGCGTACCGGCTGTGCCGCGCGTACCGACCCTGCCGCGTGCACCTGTCGAGTCACCCGCGGGGCCCGGCCCGTCGCCGTGGGGCACGCCCTTCGCCCCGTTGCTCTGAGTCCCTGAAGCCATGCTTCGACCTTAGTCCTCGGGCCATCGGCAGTCGGAACCCTTTTCCATTGCCTCGGGCCCGTCCTCACCCGGGCATACCGTGGTGGCATGGAGCGGGAGAGCAGCCTGGGCGAGCTGGACGTGCTGGACGAGCGGATCGCCGGATGCCGGGCCTGTCCGCGGTTGGTGGAGTGGCGGGAGGAGGTGGCCCGGACGAAACGGGCCGCCTTCGCGGACTGGACGTACTGGGGCCGCCCGGTGCCGGGCTTCGGGCCGCCCGACGCCTCTCTGCTGGTGGTCGGGCTCGCGCCCGCGGCGCACGGAGGGAACCGGACGGGGCGGATGTTCACGGGGGACCGCTCCGGGGACGTGCTGTACGAGGCGCTGCATGACGTCGGGCTGGCCTCGCAGCCCACGTCCGTGAGCGCCGACGACGGGCTGACCCTGTACGGCGTACGCGTCACCTCGCCCGTGCACTGCGCACCGCCCGCAAACAAGCCGACCCCCGAAGAGCGGGACACCTGTCGGCCCTGGCTGGTGAGTGAGCTGAAGCTGCTCGGGCCCACGCTTCGCGCGGTCGTCGTGCTCGGGGCCTTCGGGTGGCAGGCCGCGCTGCCCGCGTTCGCCGGGGCAGGGTGGACGGTGCCCCGGCCCCGGCCGGCCTTCGCGCACGGGGCGCGGGTCACGCTGGATGCCCCGGACAGGCGGCCGCTGGAGCTCTTCGGATGCTTCCACGTCAGCCAGCGCAACACCTTCACCGGGCGGCTCACCCCCGAGATGCTGCGCCATGTGCTGCGTACGGCCGCGCGGTCGGCGGGGCTGACGACCGGCCCGTACGCCGGTTAGGGTCGCGCGATGGGCCTATATCCGCAGATCGAACCGTATGACCACGGCATGCTCGACGTCGGTGACGGCAACGGCGTGTACTGGGAGGTGTGCGGGAATCCGCACGGCAAGCCCGCGGTGGTGCTGCACGGTGGGCCCGGATCGGGCTGCAATTCCGACTCAGCGCGCTACTTCGACCCGGCCGCGTACCGCATCGTCGTGCTCGATCAGCGTGGCTGCGGACGGTCGACGCCGCACGCGAGCGCGTACGGGACGGACATGAGTGTCAACACGACGGCGCACCTGATCGGCGATCTGGAACTACTGCGGCGGGAGTTGGGCATCGAGCGGTGGCTTGTGTGGGGTGTCTCGTGGGGGTCCGTGCTGGGGCTGAGGTACGCGCAGACGCATCCGGAGGCGGTGTCGGAGCTGGTGCTCGTGGGCGTGGCCACCGGCTCCTCCGGTGAAGTGGCGCTGTTGACCCGCGGGTTGGGGAAGATCTTTCCCGAGGCCTTCGAGCGGTTCCTGGAGCTGGTCCCCGAGGATGAGCGTGACGGTGACCTGGCGGCGGCGTACAACCGGCTGATCGAGTCGCCCGATGCCGAGACGCGCGCCCGCGCCGCGCGGGCATGGACCGACTGGGAGACGGCGACCATTCCCGCGCCGCCGCGGTCGGTGGAGCGTTACGAGGACCCGGTGTTCCGGCTGGCCTTCGCCCGCACCGTCACCCATTACTTCGGAAACGACCACTTCCTGGGCGACGGCGACGGCGGCGGCTGCGATGGCGACAGCGATGGCGGTGGCGGTGGCGGTGGGGACAGCGGCGACCAGGCCGTTGTCCTCCGTGACGCCCCGCTCCTCAAGGACATCCCCGGCACCCTCGTCCAGGGCAGCCTCGACTTCGGCAACCTCCTCGGCACGGTCTGGCGCCTTCACCACGCCTGGCCCGGGAGCGAGTTGGTCGTCGTCGACGATGTGGGCCACAACGCCGGGGCGTCGGGAGTCGTGGACGCGCTGGTGGCGGCCACTGACAGGTACGCGGCCCGGTAGGCGTCCGGCGAGCGCGTCTGGAGGGGGCGTCCGACAGGGGGAACAGGGCAGACCGAGGCCTGCCGCGTCGGCTTTCCGCACCGCGATCGCGGCGGTTTCCCGTACAGCGATCGCGTCGGGCGGGTCAGCCCACTTTGCGGCCCTGAAGCGGCTCCGTCTCCGCGCCGGCCCCGCGCTGGAGTCCGTGCAGGAACTCCTCCAGTACCTCGACCGAGGTCCGCTCGGGCCGCCAGCCCAGCTCCGCGCGGGCTCGTGTGCAGTCCATAAGCGGCAGCCTCAGTACCGCGTCGAAGAGGTGCGGCGAGGCGGGCAGCAGATGCAGCCCCCAGGCGGCGGCGATCGCCGAGCGCGCGGCCGTGCGGGGCAAGCGCACCGGCCGCGCCCCGAGGAGCTCGCCCAGCACCTCCGCGTCGACCGGCGGTTCGCCCGCGAGGTTGAACGCGCCACGGACATCGTTGTGCACCGCCAGTCGGTACGCGTTCGCGGCGTCGTCGCTGTGCAGCGCCTGCACGCGCAGACCGGGGATGTCCGGCAGGAACGGCAGCAGCTCGGGGCGGGCCAGCGGCCCTGGCAGGAAGCGTCCGCCGAAGATGCGCCGCTGCTCGCTCGCCGACTCCTTCTTGAACAGGAAGGCGGGCCTCATCCGCACCACTCGGGTGCCGGGGTGCTCACGATCGAAGGAGTCCAGAGCGCGTTCCAGATAGGCCTTCTCACGGCAGTACGCGGCGTCCGGCCAGCCGTGCGTCGGCCATGACTCGTCCACCGCGCGTTCCTTGGGTCCCGGCGAGTAGGCACCCACGGACGAGGCGTGCACCAGGACGGGCACTTTGGCGGCGGCCACTGCCTCGAACACCCGGATGCTGCCGAGTACGTTGGTGCGCCATGTCGCGGCCGGATCGTGGGTGGGCTGGAACGCCCACGCCAGATGGACGACGGCGTCGGCGCCCTCGAACTCCTTGACCAGGTCGGCCTCTTCGGACGTCAGGTCCACGGCGGACCACTCGGTCTTGGCGGCTGACCAGTCGGGGATCCGGCGGGCGATGCCCAAGACGGAGCCGACCTCCGAATCCTCCCCGAGCAGACGTACCAGACTGGTGCCCACATTGCCGGTGGCGCCGGTGACGACGATCCTGCGGCCGGATTCGCTGCTCACTGTTGGCTCCTCTCGGAGAGGGTTTGATCAACGTGCTCTGATCAACGTGCTCTGATCAACGTGTCCACAGGGGCGTGGCCTGCTCGAGTACCCGGTGTGCGGGGATGCACGCGACAGCGGGCCGAGGCAGTCCTTCGTGCGACCCCGACGCGGCCGCCGGAGGCCTCGGCCGCGGCTCGCAGCGGGTCGAGACCCTGTTTGCACCCGGTCGAGCCGCGGCTCGCAACCGGTTCGAGCCGCTCGCAGCCGGTCAAGCTGTCGGTCGTGGTCCTAGCCAGGATGCCTGCGCTCGTCGTCTGCCGCAGCCGCAGCCGCAGCCGCAGCCGCAGCCGCCGCAGCCGCCGCAGACGACGAGCGTGCGGGGGCCGGCCCGGGCGGCGCTGACCGCCGCACGGGCGGTCACTGTTCTCCATCTGAGCCGGTGCCGGCGCCGGCGCCAGTGCCGTTGCTGGAGCCGTGGCTGGAAACGCCGCCGGCTTCGCCGAACAAGTGCCGGACCGTCGACCGGTAGTTGGTCTGCACGTGGGTGAGGGCGTGGGCGCGGGCGCGTGCCGGGTCGCCGGAGGCGATCGCCTCGTACAACTCGCGGTGCTCCACGAGGAGTTGGGGCCATTCCTCGTTCCGCCGGGTCATCCAGCGCAGGCGGCCGGCGACCGGTTCCAGGGCGGCGATCAGCAGACTGTTGCCCGCCATCGCCACGATGCGGTCGTGGAGGCGGCTGTTGATATCGGTGATCGCCTCCGCGTCCCCGGCCCGGGTCGCGATGGCCGCACGGTCGAGGAGTTCCTCCACCTCCGCCAGGTCCTGCGGTGTCGCCCGTGCGGCGGCGAGCCCGGCGGCGTAGACCTCCAAGGCCTCGCGCAGCTCGAAGAGCTCCGCGACGTCGGTCGGTGTGAGGCGGCGTACGACCGTGCGGCGCGGCGTCTCGAAGTGGACGAAGCCCTCGGCGACCAGCGCCCGGATCGCCTCCCGGACCGGCACCCGGGAGACCCCGAAACGGTCGGCCAACTCGCGCTCGACCAGCCGGTCGCCGGGCCGCAGCCGCCCCGCGATGATCTCCTGCCGCAGCGAGGCGAGGACCCGCTCACGTACCGCCCCCAGCGGTTCCACCGTTGTCATGGGTCCATCCTCGCCGAACCCGGGACTGTTTTAACCCGGGACTGTTTTACCGATCCGTAACGGCACGGACATAGCCAGATGTCGTCGGCAGCGGGACTATGACCGAAGTTTGGTATACCAAAACTTCGATAGTCGTCCCCTGCCATCCCCCATCCATCCCCCGTCCTCCCCGTCCCCTCGCTCATGGAGGCCCCGTGTCCCTCGCCGATCCCGCCGAAGCCACCGGCACACCAGCGTTCGTCCCGGACCCACGGCTCACCAACGAAGATCTCGCGCCCGCGGGCAAGCGCAACTGGAAGGTCTTCGACCTCTTCGCCATGTGGATGTCCGACGTCCACAACCTGGGCAACTACACGTTCGCCGCCGGCCTGCTGGTCCTCGGCATGAACGTCTGGCAGATCTTCACGTCCCTGCTCGTCGGCTTCGTGATCATCTACGTCGGCATGAACTGGATGGGCAAGATCGGACAGCGCCACGGCGTGCCCTTCCCCGTCGTCAGCCGCATCAGCTTCGGTGTCTGGGGAGCCAACATCCCGGCCCTCATCAGGGCCGTCATCGCCATCATGTGGTACGGCATCCAGACCTATCTGGCGTCCGTCGCCGTCAACATCATGCTGCTCGCGGCCTGGCCGGGGCTGGAGTCCTGGACGCACCACTCGTTCGTCGGCCTCGACGCGCTCGGCTGGGTGTCGTTCCTTTCGCTGTGGCTGGTCCAGGCGCTGATCATCAGCCAGGGCATGGAATCCGTACGGAAGTTCCAGGACTTCTGCGGCCCGGCGATCTGGCTCGTGATGATCGCCCTTGCCATCTGGATCCTCGCCAAGGCCGGCTGGACCATCTCGCTCACCTCCACCCCGAACCCGGTCTCCGTGGGTGAGCAGTGGCGGCAGTGGTTCGGCGCGATCGGACTGATCCTCGCCACGTACGGCACGCTGATGCTCAACTTCTGCGACTTCTCGCGCTTCGCGCCCAGCTACAAGACCGTCAAGCGCGGCAACTTCTGGGGCCTGCCCATCAACTCGACCGCCTTCGTGATCGTGTCGGTCATCGTCACGGCCGGTTCCATCGAGGTGTTCGGCGAGGCCATCACCGACCCGGCGCTGCTCGTAGCCAAGGTCGGCAACACCTGGGTCCTGGTGCTGGGCGCGCTCACCTTCGCCATCGCCACCATGGGCGTCAACATCGTCGCCAACTTCGTCTCGCCCGCGTACGACCTGGCCAACGTCTGGCCGCAGAAGATCACCTTCAAGATCGGCGGCATGATCAGCACGGTCGCCGCGCTGCTCGTGACCCCCTGGAACCTCTTCTCCAACCCCACCGTCGTCAACTACTTCCTCGGTGGCCTCGGCGCCTTCCTCGGCCCGCTGTTCGGCGTGATCATGCTCGACTACTTCTGGGTCAAGCGCGGCCGCATCGACGTCGACGAGCTCTTCAAGGCCGAGCCGGGATCGCGCTACTACTACCGCAAGGGCGTCAACCCCAAGGCACTGTGGGCATTCCTGCCCGCGGCGGGGGTCGCGGCGGTACTGGCGCTGGTGAAGGACTTCAGTGACGTGGCCCCGTACTCGTGGTTCATCGGTACGGCGCTGGCCGCCGGACTGTACGCGCTGCTGTGCCGCTCCGAGCGCGCCGCCGCGACCGCCGAGTCGGCTCCGGCTCCGGTGGAGGGCTGAGCGTGCGGATCGTCGTCACCAACTGCAATACGACGCAGGAGATGACCGAGGAAATCGTGCGAGGTGCCCGGGCCGCCGCAGGCCCGGGCACCACCGTGACCGGGCTCACCCCCGCGTGGGGGCCCGAGTCCGCGGAGGGCTGGCTCGACAGCTACCTTTCGGCGGCAGCCGTCCTCGACACCCTGCGGACGTACCAGGGCCCGTACGACGCCGTCGTCATGGCCGGTTTCGGGGAGCACGGGCGCGAGGGCGTACGGGAACTCGTGGACGTACCCGTCGTCGACATCACCGAGGCCGCCGCTCACCTGGCATGCCTGCTCGGACGCCGGTACGGCGTCGTCACCACGCTGGAACGCTCGCGCGGACAGATCGAGGACAGCCTGTACGCGGCCGGGGTGGCCCAGAACTGCGCCGCCGTCGTGGGCACGGGGCTCGGCGTCCTCGACCTCGGCGAATCGGAGCGTACGGAGGCGGCCTTCGTCGCCGCCGCAGAACGGGCGCGGGACGCCGGGGCCGAGGTGCTCGTACTCGGCTGCGCCGGGATGACCGGGCTGGGGCGGGTGGTGCGCGCGGTGGGGAACAAGCTGGGTCTGCCGGTCGTCGACGGGGTCGCGGCGGCGGTCAAGCTGGCCGAGTCACTGGTGTCGCTCGGGCTGACGACGAGCCGGGCGGGGAGTTATGCGAAGCCGTTGGCGAAGAGGCGGACTTGGGGACCATCCGGGTTGCGCGGGTTGCCGGGACTTGGTGACGGGCCTCAGGTGCTTTGAGTGTCTGCTGAGTGTCTGAGTGTCTGAGTGGCTAGTGCCTGGGTGGCTGGTGCCCTGGGTGGCTGGGGTCCTCGTGCGTCGGTCGGCGGCCTCCGTCGGGGTGATTCTGCGTGCGTCTGCGGCGGCGGGCGGGGCGGTGGGGTGTGGGGGACCGCAGACTCCGGGGGAGAGGGGCCGGGCCGGTGAGTGAGGCGGCGCCTCGCGGACGAGTCGCCGCCCTTGCCTCCGGCGGCGGGAACGGAGTCGGTCGTGCCCGTATCTGTTGGCGCCTGTGTTGGTGCTGGTGTTCGTGCCTGTGTTCATGTCCGTGTTCCTGTTCGTGTCCGGGTGCTTGCCTCCGCGCTCGCTGCTTTGGCGCTCGTGTCGTGCGGCGAGGGTTCGGAGGTTTCTGGGGTGGGTGGGTCCGCGTCTGCGTCCGTGAGTGCGAGTGGGCGTGGGGGAGTGGGTGCCGCGGGTGCATCGGGCGTCGGCTTGGCTGGGCGAGGGGAGCCGAGAGCCGTGAGCCACGCCGTACCCGAACTCTGGATCAACCCCCAGTCCTCAGCCGCCCGGCAGGCCGCGGAGTGGCGTCGCACGGGGCGGACCGCCGACGCCCTGCTCATGGACCGGATCGCCACCCGCCCCCAGGCCGAGTGGCTGAACGGCCCCGAGCCCCAGGCGGTGGTGCAGGCCCGCACCACCGCCGCCGCGCGTGAGGGCCGTACCGCCGTTCTTGTCGCGTACTACATCCCGCACCGAGACTGCGGTTCCTACTCGCGCGGCGGAGCCTCGAGCGCGGCGGGCTACCGGCAGTGGGTCGACGAGTTCGCGGCGGGGCTCGGCGACCGGGGCGCGTACGTGATCGTCGAACCGGACGCCGTGGCGCAGGCGGTGGCGGGCTGCGAACAGGTGGTGGCCAAGGAGCGGTACGCGCTGCTGGCGTACGCCGTGGAGCGGTTCAAGCGGCAGCCGGGTACCCGTGTCTATCTCGACGCCGGAAACGCCGCCTGGCACCCGGACACCTCACGGCTGGTCGAGCCGTTGAAGCAGGCGGGCACCGCCCTCGCCGACGGCTTCGCGCTCAACGTCTCCAACTTCCAGACAGACGCGGTCAGTTCGGCGTACGGGAACCAGTTGTCCGAAGCCCTCGGCGGCAAACACTTCGTGATCGACAGCAGCCGCAATGGCAATGGTCCCCATCCGGGTGCGGGTGCGGCTACGAGTACGCCAACAGGTATCGACCCCAGGGACGACGAATCCTGGTGCAACCCGCCCGGCCGGGCCCTCGGCACCCCGCCCACCGTTCAGACCGGCACCTCACCGCTCGACGCCTATCTGTGGATCAAGCGACCGGGCGAGTCCGACGGCACCTGCCGGGGCGGACCGGACGCCGGCCAGTGGTGGCCGGCGTACGCGCTGGAGCTGGCCCGGAATGCCCGCGGCTGAACGGGCTCGGCCTCGCACGACAAAGGAATTCAGCCGGTCAACGGGCCATCGTCGGAGGGATGGTCGTCAAGTGTGCGGTGATCACCTGTGCGGTCATCGGTGAGGCGGTTATCGGCGATGCGCTCATCGATGAGGCGGTCGTTGAGGTGAGCGCCGAAGTGGTTCGACTGCCGGGCCATGATCTCCCGCATGGGCGTACCGCGGGGCACGCCGTACACCGTGCCCGGAAAGTCCAACTCCCTTTGTACCTCCCATAGTTCGTCGTGCTGGCCGGGCGCGAAGAGCCGGGCTTCCGGCGTTCCGGCGGCGATCCATCCGATAGGGACCACCGTGCCGGGCGGCAGGATCGAGTTGGCGTGCAGCACGCTGTTGATCCGCAGCTCCGAACCGGCGCCCGCGACGGCTCCGGGGAAGACGGCGGCTCCGGTGGCCACGAACACCTCGTCCTCGATACGGGCTCCGTTGATGTGGGTGTGCGGGCCGATGAGTACGGCGTTCCCGATGAGCGCGGGGTGCCGACGTCGGCCCCGTACCAGGGCGTTCTCCATGACGACGACGTCCGCGCCGGTCCGTACCTCCCCGTCCTCCGCGGTGAGCACGGCGCCGTGCAGCACACGGGCGCGCTCACCGAGGGTGACGGCGCCGCAGAGGACGGCCGTCGGGGCGACGTACGCGGAGACGGGGACGACGGGCCGCTGCCCGCGGTGCTCGATCAGCATGGGGCCGACTCTAGGCCGGAGCCGGAGCCGGAGCCGGAGCCGGAGCCGGGCTCCGGGACCACGGCCGTCGCCGTGATCTCCACCAGCTGGCCGGTGTAACCGAGGCAGGTGACGCCGAGGAGCGTGGACGAGTGAGGGCCGGTGCTGAGTCCGGAGGCCTCCACGACGTCCCAGACCTCGGAGAGCACGGCGGGGTCGCTGCTCACCACATACACGTCGGTGTACGCCACATGCGCCAAGTCGCTCCCGACCGCCCGGAGTTGCTCACCCAGGTTGGCGATCACCTGCTCGGCCTGCCGTGCCGGGTCGCCCGCGCCGACGAGCTTTCCTTCGGCGTCGAGAGGGACGGACCCGGCGAGGAACGCGAGGCGCGTGCCCGCCTCGACGACTGAGGCATGGGAGTAGGTGGGCGGTGCGAAGAGCGTGGGAACGGTGACGCGCTTCAGCATGGGTGGCCTCCCGTGGACCGGCGGGTGTCGAGGGACAACCTGCCGATGATGTGGCCCCGGCCGCGGAGCCGCACCCGAATTATTCTCCGGGACTGTCCTCCAGGACGTCCGGGGTCCGGCGGCGCCTCCCCGCCACCGAGCGCATCGACGCCCGCGGCCGGCCGGCGATGCCCGGCCTCGGCTCGACGATCAGCGCTCGCCCGCCGACCGTAGAAAGCGGCGCCTTCCCGAGCGTTGCGTGTACGTGTCAATCGCCGAGCGGGATGTCTTGTGGCCAACTTCCGGGCGCGGCTGGGCATTTCATCCCCTCGAGCCCGTAGCCCGGTCCCCGAGGCACGCGTACGAGCGGGCTCCGCCGCACGGCCTTCCTGTGGTTCGGGCGCACCCTGTGTCGTCATCACTACCTCCCCCGTTGTGACGCTGCGTGACACATCAATTGGTAACGCACGCCACTGACAATCAGGAGAATCCGCAGGTCGGACGACGAATCGAGGCATATCGAAAGAGCCGCCGACTACCCCTCCCGCCCCTCCCAGCCCTGACGTCGCAGCACGTCCGACACGTCCGGTGCCCGGTAGTGGTCCCCCTTGAGGACCTTGCCGTCGGACCGGCGGCTGACTTGCCCGTCGGGCCCCAGCTTCGTCATGTTGGCGCGGTGGATCTCGGCTATCACCGCGTCGAGATCGATGCCGTGCACGAGCGCGGTGCCGTACGCGACATAGACGACGTCCGCCAACTCGTGCGCCAGCCGGTCCAGCGGACCGGCGACGGACACCTCTGCCACCTCGGCGGCCTCCTCGGCCAGCAACTCGCCGCGGTGGGCGGCGAGTTCCGGGGATACCTCGGTCGGCGTCGTACGGGTGTCGAGTCCGAACGCCAGGTGGAATTCGCGGACGAGACGGGCGGGAGAGGAGGGGGAGATGTGCATCCGGTGACTTTAACGGGGGGTGCGAACAGGCCCGTTGGCTCGGACCCCTATGCTCCCTTGAGTCTTCAAGGACGGCTGGAGTGCGGGCCTCGTGTGCCCGAGGCCGTCAGGAACGACCCTGGAACACCTAAAGGAACCCCCATGACTGTTCCCCCCTCCACCCCCACCAACCCCTCACACCGCGCCCGGTCCCGTGTCACGCGGCGCGGCCTGATCGGTGCCGCGGGCGCGGTCGCGGCAGGCGCCGCGCTCACCCCCGTCGTGATGGCGAACACCAGCTCGGACTCGGCCGGTTCGGACACCACCGACGCCGAATCCGGCACGAACGGCAGTACGGCCGGTACGACCGCCGAGGCCTTCCCCAAGACCCGCGCCAAGGAGGCCACGGGTGAGGCGCCCGTCGAGGCGGCCTTCCCCATCGGCTACGTGGGCCTGCGCTGGGCCGGCACCCGCGAGGCCGCGGGCGGCGGCATCCGGCTGACCGACGCCGATGGCGGCACGGGAGCCTGGAAGTCCCTGAGCGCCAGCGGCTGTTCGGACAGCAACGGCGGCGGGCTGCTCATCTCCGTCGACAAGGCTTCCGGTTACGAGCTGAAGGCCCCGGACGGCGCCACCGGCCTGCGCTCCCTGGCCATCGACACCACGCAGGGGCCGACGCGCAAGGTGGCCGTGCCGACGGACACGACCCGGGTGCGCGGCGTCGCCTACCTGTCGCGCGCCGCCTGGGGCGCGGACGAGTCACTGCGCTTCAAGGAGGACGGTACGGAGAACACGCCGACCGCGTACTACCCGTTCCAGACCCTCACGGTCCACCACACCGCCACGGTCAACGACGACCCGGACCCGGCCGCCACGGTGCGCGCGATCTACCAGCTCCACGCGATCACCAACGACTGGGGCGACATCGGCTACCACTTCCTCATCGACGAGGCGGGCACCATCTACGAAGGCCGTTATTCGGGCGACGACGGCATCCCGGCCCATGACGCGGACAGCAAGCTCGTGACCGCCTTCCACGCGGCCGGCTTCAACTCGGGCAACCTCGGCATAGCCCTCCTCGGCACCCTGGTGGACCAGGGCCCGACCGACGCCGCCCGCACGGCCCTCACCCGCCTGGTCCGTGTCCTGACCCGCTTCCACGGAGTCGACCCCAAGGCCCAGGTCACGTACACGAACCCGATCAACGGCACCACGAGAGACGTCCCCGAAATCAGCGGCCACCGCGACTGGATGGCGACGGAGTGCCCGGGCGCGGTCATGTACGGGGAGCTCGCGGCGCTGCGGGATGCGGTGGCGGGCTAGCGGTGAACGCGGGGCGTCCTTCCCGTAGGCGATAGCAGTACGCAACAACGCACTACGTTCGCCGGGCGGCGCGGGCGTACAGGCGGGCGTTCCGGCGGGAGCGCCCGCCTCGCTTTGCGTACGGCGAGGGAACGCGTCCGAGCGTTGTCGGTCCCTCCGGCTAACGTAGATCCCCGTAACCGTGACGAAGGGGGTTCGATGGACACGGAGTTGACGGCGCTGGCGGCGGGGGCGACGGCGCTCGTGCAGCAGATGGTGACCGACGGGTGAGGGAACGTACGGGATCGCGTCGTCGCCTTCTTCTCACGGGGAGGGACGAGGAGGCTGTCCAGGGCGAGTTGGAGGAATCCCGGGCCGATCTCGTCGCCGCGCGGGACGCCGAGGACGAGGAGGCCGCGGCCGACGTACAGGCGTCCTGGCGCACCCGTCTCCGGCGCACGCTGCGCGACGACCCGGAGGCGGCCGCCGAACTCCGCGCCCTGCTGGACGAGTTGACCCAGCCGTCCGCCGCCTCCGCGCCGGGCACCGTCCACAACACCATCAGCGGCGGCGTGCGGCACGGCACCGCCGTCCAGGCACACACGGTCGGCGACCTGACGATCGGGGAGCCCCCGCCCCGCGCGTGACGCGCCTCTGTGGAGTGAAGCATCGAGCGACCGCACTGATAAGGGCCCCGGAGTGACCGCCATGAACGACCCCACCTTCCTCAACACCGTCGCCGACCGCCTGGCCGCCCTCCCGGCGGTCCAGGCGGTGGCCCTCGGCGGCTCCCGAGCCCAGGGCACCCACACCCCTGACAGCGACTGGGACCTGGCCGTCTACTACCGCGGCGACTTCAGCCCCGCCGCCCTCCGCGCCATCGGCTGGGAGGGCGAAGTCTCCGAGATCGGCGGCTGGGGCGGCGGCGTCTTCAACGGCGGCGCGTGGCTGACGATCGACGGCCGCCGCGTCGATGTCCACTACCGCGACCTCGACGTGGTCGAACACGAGTTGGCGGAGGCGGAGGAGGGCCGCTTCCATGTCGAGCCCCTCCTCTTTCACCTCGCTGGAATCTCCAGCTACTTGGTGGTCGCCGAGCTGGCTGTCAACCAGGTACTCCGCGGCACACTGCCCCGCCCTGCCGCCTACCCGGCCAAACTTCGCAACACGGCCCGCAACCGCTGGCACGACACCGCCCGCGTGACCCTCACCTACGCCAAGACCAACCACGCCCCGAACGGTCGCCGTACAGAGGTCGCGGGCGCCATCGCAACGGCCGCGATGCAGGCCGGGCACGCGGTGCTGGCGGGGCAGGGGGAGTGGGTGACGAACGAAAAGCGGTTGTTGGAGCGGGCGGGGTTGCGGGGTGTCGACGACATGATTGGCGACCTGCGGTCGGGCCCGGGGGAGCTTGCCCGAGTGATCACCGAGGTCGAAGCGCTCGTCGAGTCGGCGATTACGGCGGCCGCGAACACTCTCGCCGAATAACCCTTCGGATCGCACAGTTCTTCAAAGCGGGTCAGCCGAATGTGGCACGAGGCTTGTCGTTACGCCGCTGATCGCGCATCGCCGGACCGGCCGTGCTCCGGCTCCGGGCGGAACCCAGGCTCGACTTCAGACCGCTCCGATTGCGTAGATTCCGATTGCGTACATAAAGAACGCAGCCATCCCCCCGATCGTCACACCGTCGAAATACAAGCACCCCGTTCCCTCCAGAAACCCGCCCTACCGTAGACACCACCGCCCAGGCCGACGTCGCCCGAAGGCAACCCCCCGCCCTCGTACCGACAGGAGCCCCGTGCCCGTGCCGCGCCCCGTCTCCGTCTCCGCTGTTCTGCCGCCCTGGCTGGCGCATGCGCTGCGTACGCAAAGAGGGCCCGTGCCGTGGAATGCCGTCGTGCGGGGCGCGCTGGCCGCCGGGCCCCTGCTGCTCGCGGCCGTCCTCGCCGGGCGGGAGTCCCTCGGGGTGGTGGCCGCGCTCGGAGCCATGCTCGCCGGGATCAACGACCGGCCAGGGAGTCGGCGGGCCGCCGTGCACCGGCTCGGGGTGCCCGCGCTGGCCGGGGCCGCGGGGCTCGTCGTCGGTACGTACGCGGGGCAGCAGTTCGGAGCTGTGCCGCTCACCTTGATCCTCACCGGGCTCGGGCTGGTCGCCGGAGCCGTGAGCGCCGTGGGGCCCGTGGCCTCGGGGGCCGGGACGCAACTGCTCGTCGCGGCGGCCATCGGGGCAGGGATGCCCCTGCCCGAGCCGGGGTGGCAGCGGGCTTTGTTCTTTCTGGCCGGCGCCGGCTGGCTGATCGTGCTGCGGCTGGCGCTGCCTACGCCCGGGGCGCTGACCAGTGGGGCCAGTGACTTCCGGTTCGATGGGGAGCGGGTCGCCGTCAGTGCCGTCTATGACGCCATCGCCGATTTGCTCGGCGCCGTCGGCGGGGGTGACGCCGGGGCCCGACGGGCCGCGCTGACCGCCGCGCTCGATCACGCGCAGGACGCGCTCGCGGGGCCACGGCTGCGGCGGTACGCCAGTTCCGCGGCCGAGCGGCGGCTGCGGGCGCAGTACGCCGCCGCGCTGCCCCTCGCCGAGGCCGCGACCGCGCTGGCCTGGTCGGGGGACGCGTTGCCCGCGCGTACGGGCGAGGGGCCGCGACGGCTCGCCCTCTCCGTACGCACCGGAGAACCGTGCGGCCCGCTCCCCGCGCCTGCCCGTTCCGTGGCGGGGCTGAGAGCCCTCGACGACGCACTGCTGCATGCCGCCGAGGCCTTCGACCGGGGTGGCATCAAGACCGGATGGAACACCAAGGCCGCCAAGGAGAACGGGGCCGACAAGGAGAACGGGGCCGGCAGGGTCACCGAGGCCGCCAAGGAGACCGGGGACAAGGAAGCTGCCGCCTCCTCCGGCGCCTCGCACCCCAACCCCCTCAACCACGCCGCCCAGCAGACCCAGCAGAAGGGGCTGCACGCCCGCACCCTCAGCGGCAAGGCGTTCCTCCGTACCATCACCGGCTCCGGCGGACGCGAGTACGGCTTCCGTGTCGCCCTCTGCTTCGGGGCCAGCGCGGCCGTCGCGCAGGCGCTGCACCACGTGCACTGGTACTGGCTCCCGGCCACCGCCGTCTTCCTGGTGAAGCCGGACCTCGGTCCGCTCGTCTCGCGCGTACTGAACCGGGCGGCGGGCACGGTATTCGGTGCCGTTCTCTTCGCGGCGCTCGCGGCCCTGCTCCCCCAGCCGGGAGGGCTCGTTGCGGTCGTGGCGGTCTGCGGCGCGCTGATCCCCGTCGCCACCCGGCACTTCGCCGCCCAAACGGCCGTTGTCACCGTCCTCGTGCTCTCCCTCGTCATGGTCGGCGGCGAACCGCCGGCTTCCTGGAGCCGCATCGGCGAGACGCTGCTGGCCTGCGCGATCGTGCTGATCGTCGGGCATCTGCCGGCGCCGGGGCAGCGCGGCGGGAACGTACGGGCCCGGCTGGAGGCCGCGACGGACGCGGCGCACGCGTATCTCGGGCAGGTACTGAGCGGCGCCGACGACCGGGCGGCGCGCTGGGCGCTGCGCCGCGAGGCCTACCGGACGCTGGCCGAAGCCCGCGCCGCGATCGACCGTGCCTCCGCCGAACTCCCCACCCTGGCCCGGCACACGGAAGGCACCGACGAGGTCGCCGCCACGCTCGAACGCCTCGTGGACACCACCACCGCCTGCGCCGTCCACCTCGACGACACGGGACGGCTCACCCCACGCCACACCGAGCGCCTCGCCACGCTCCTCGACGAACTCGTCGAACAGCGGGAGCGCGCGGGGCTCGGAGGGGAGGGCAAAGGACCGGGGGAGCTCCGTACGGCCTAGTTGTCAGTCGTTGGAGGTCGTCAGCCGTCAGCCGTCAGCGGTCAGCGGTCAGCGGTCAGCCGTCAGCCGTCAGCGGTCAGCGGTCAGCCGTCAGCCGTCAGCCGTCAGCGCTCAGGGCTCTATCCGCGCCCACACCGGAGCATGGTCCGACCCCGCCGCATCCCGCCGCTTCCCCGGATCCTCGTCGACCGACGGCAGCGGAGTCTCCTGGACATGGACCGGCGTGCCCGTCCCCGCCCCGGTCACCTGGTCGAGCAGCAGGCGGCTGACCATTATGTGGTCTATCAGCTCGGGACGCCCGGAGTGGACGCGGGAGAAGCGTTGCTCCTCCGGGATGAGTGGAGCGATGTTCCAGAGCCGTGCCGCGTCGCCTCTGTCGGGCCGTTCGAAGCCGGGTGTGCCGATCTCGGAACCGGGCGGGCCCTGCAGGATCTGCGTCGTGGCGGCCGTGACCTCGTCGTTGAGGTCACCGAGCACGGCCACGTTCCGTTCCCTGCCCTTGCCGTCCAGGAGACCGTCGGCGACGGTACGCAGCGTCGTGGCCTCGGCGGCCCGCCGGTACAGGGCGTACGCGCCGTAGCGGGCCCGTTCGCCCTCGTTCCGTGGTTGGAACCGCCCGCCCGGGTAGGTCAGCAGCTTCGACTTCAGATGGCAGACCACCACCGTCAGGGTCATGGCCCCGCTCACGATCTCCACCGCGAGGAAGCCGCGGCCCGTCCGGTACACCGGCTCACCGTCGTCGTCGCCCTGAACGGGCCGCAGCGGCGCGGGGAAGGTGTTCGTGTCGGTGATCGTCCGTGGCGCGGGACGGCTGAGGAAGCCCACCCGGATACCGCGGTCGTCCGGATACTCCGAGAGCGCGATGTGCCAGTCGCCGTCCAGCATCCCGGCCAGGTCCTCCAGGGCCTCCGGGTCGCCGACCTCCTGTACGCCGAGCAGTGTCGGGGCGAGCTCCGTGATGACCGAGGCCAGAGCGGTGAGCTTCGCCTTGTACGCGACCTCGGTGCGCGGTCCGAAGGGGCCGCCGGGCCGGTACAGGTTCTCCAGGTTCCAGGTGCCGAGGAGCATGCCGGGCTCCTTCCAGGGAGCGTCCGCCAGGGGCGCTGCCGGTCGAGTGGTGGGCCCAGCGTGCGCGCGAAACCGGCGCGGCGACAGGGTGGGGACCGGATGCACGGTTCACGTCACCCGGTGGCACGAGGCCGTCGTACCGTGGCGTGATGACCTCGCCCGAGCCTTCGCCCGAAGCAAAGGCCAATGCCTCGTCCGACGCGAAGACCAATACCGCGCCCGATGCCTCGTCCGACGCGAACACGCCGGCCGATCTCATCATCACCCGTTGCACCGCCCTCGTGCATGACGATCATGAACAGATCGACTTCCTCGAGGACGCCACCATCGTCGTACGGGGCGGGCGCATCGAGGCGGTCACCACGGAGCGGCTCGACCTCCCCGCCACGGAGCGCATCGACGCCCGCGGCCGGCTGGCGATGCCCGGCCTCGTCAACTGCCATACGCACGCGCCGATGGTGACCCTGCGCGGCATCGCCGAGGACCTGCCGGTGGAGGAGTGGTTCAACGACGTCATCTGGCCGATCGAGTCCAACCTCACCGAGAGGGACGTGGAGTTGGGCGCGCGGCTCGCCTGCGCCGAGATGATCCGGGGCGGCGTCACCTGCTTCGCGGACCACTACTTCTCCATGGACACGGTCGCCGCAGTGACAGCGGAGAGCGGGATGCGCGCCAACCTCGGGCAGGCCTTCTTCTCCTCACAAGGCACCGAGGGGCGCGAGCAGTCGCTCGACTTCGCTCTCCGGCACCGCGACACCGCCGACGGCCGCATCACCACCTCGCTCGCCCCGCACGCGCCCTACACCGTCGACGACGCCGACCTCGCCGCGACCGCTCGACTCGCCCGCGAACACGGCCTGCTCGTGCACATCCACGCCTCCGAGAACCGCGACCAGGCCGAGACCAGCCTCGCCCGCCACGGCCGTACGCCGATCGAGATCCTCGCCGACACCGGCCTCCTCGACACCGACGTACTCATCGCGCACGGCACCGGCATCATCGAGCGCGACCTGCCCGTGCTCGCCCGCGCCACGGGCCGGGTCGGCGTGGCCAGCGCGCCGCGGGGCTACCTCAAGTTCGCCTGGCCCACCACCACTCCGGTACGCGCGCTGCGGGAACTCGGCATCTCCGTAGGCCTCGCCACGGACGGTGCCGCTTCCAACAGCTCCCTGGACGTGTGGGATTCCATGGCCCTCACCGCCCTCGTGCAGAAGTCCACCGGCGGCGACCCACGCTGGCTGACGGCACGTCAAGCCCTGCACCACGCAACGCTCCAGAGTGCGCGAGCCGTCGGACTCGGCCAGGAGATCGGCAGCCTCGCGCCGGGGCGGAGGGCCGACATCATCCTCGTCGACCTGACCGGCCCGCACACCCAGCCGGTGCACGATCTCGCCGCCACCCTCGTGCACAGCGCCCGCTCCAGCGACGTACGCACGACGATCGTCGACGGGCGGGTGCTCATGCGCGACCGCGAGCTGCTGACCCTCGATGTGCCGGGAGTCGTGCGGGAGTTGAACGAACGAATGCCCGCCCTGATCGACCGCAGCCACGGCAGGAAGATCCAGGAGTACGACACCTGAGGCGGCCGCAGGCCCATGAGCGGGCTCCCTCCTCCTGGAACGCTTCCCGGACCTGAAGCTGAATTGCTCCTCAGAGCCGTGGAAAAGAAAATCCGCATCCCACCGATGAGTTCCAGGCGTCCCTCCGGTCCACCACAGAGAAGCCACCGCACCGGAGGAGGGGCAATGACGCTTCCGCGGATCGTCTCGCGTGAGGAGTGGCGTGCCGCGCGCGAGGAACTGCTGGTCACGGAGAAGGCCGCGACCCGCGCGCGCGACGCGCTGAACGCCGAGCGACGGCGACTGCCGATGGTCGAGATCGACAAGGAGTACGTCTTCGAGGGCGGGGACGGCAAGGCGACGCTGCTCGACCTCTTCCAAGGGCGGCAGCAACTCGTCGTCTACCACTTCATGTTCGCGCCGGAGTGGGACACGGGCTGCCGCAGCTGCTCGGCGTTCCTCGACCAGATAGGACACCTCGCGCATCTGCGCGCGCGGGGCACGGAGTTCGCGGCGGTGTCCCGCGCGCCGTACACGAAAATCCTGCCCTTCAAGGCACGGATGGGGTGGACGGCGCCCTGGTTCTCGTCATTCGGGAGTGACTTCAACTACGACTTCCAGGTGTCGTTCGGCGGCGTCGAAAGCGTCGACGGTGCCGAAAACGTCGAGGGGGACGAGTGCGTCGAGGGCGACGAGTCACAAGAGCGGCCCGGAGTGAGCTGTTTTCTGCGGGACCGTGAGCGGATCTTCCACACGTACTCGACGTACGAGCGGGGACTCGACGGACTCGGCTCCACCACGAGTTTCCTGGACCTTACGGCCCTCGGCCGGCAGGAGGAGTGGGAGGAGCCCAGAGGGCGCGCGTCGGCGCTGGGTGCGCCTGCCGGCAGCGAGCGGATTCGCTACCACGACGAGTACGAGGACTGAGCGGGCCGCCTCACGAAGGCCGGACGGCCGCCTCACGAGAGGCGCAAGGATCACCTCACGACGCCGAAACGGCCGCCTCACCAAGGCTGGAGTGGCCTGAGAGGTGTTTCACAGTTCGTTATCACTGAGTGTCGACTACGTCTCAGTAACGTCACTTCGCGAGACCTTCACCCCATGATTGGCGTTTAACTCTTCAAGGGCTCTTAAGAGAGCCGCGCTACATGGAGGTGCGGAGTGCTGAACGGACGAACGGTGCTGGAGCGCTTTCCCGCCGGCGGGCCGCGTGGCTCGTGGCCGGCGGAGGAGTTCGCGCAGGCGCGTCGCCTGGAAGGGCAGCACGCGGAGGTCGTGATGGATCTGTCCTCGGACGCCTTCCTGGTGATCGTGCGAGACCTCACCGAGTGAACCGAACGAACCGAGCGCCTCAACTGAACCGAGCGCCTCAACTGAACCGAGGACCTCTGCTGAGCCGAAGGCTTCAGCCAGCCTTGGGCGTGGGCACCTTCACCGCCGGCATCCCGGACACCTCCGGCATGCCGGGCTTGGGTGCGGGCACCTTTGTCGCGAACTGCTCGGCCTGGAGCGAGTACAGCTCGGCGTAGACGCCACCCGTGGAAAGAAGCTCGTCCGGCGTGCCGGACTCCACGAGGCGGCCCTGGTCGAGGACATGCACCAGGTCGGCGTGGCGCACCGAGGCGAGGCGGTGCGTGATGAGGATGACCGTCTGACCGGTGCCCGCCAGGGCCCGGATCTTCTCGAAGACCTCCAGCTCGGCACGGGCGTCGAGGGCCGCCGTCGGCTCGTCCACGACCAGGATCGCCCCCCGCCGGTACGCCGCCCGCGCGATGCCGAGCCGCTGCCACTGACCGCCTGACAGTTCGTGCCCACCGCTGAACATCCGGGCCAGCAGCGTGTCGAACCCGCGCGGCAGATCCGCCACCACGTCCTCTGCGCCTGCCTCGGTGACGGACTCGCGCAGCCGCTCGTCGGTGAGCGGCGCCGACGCCCGGCCGATCGCGACATTCACGCGGGCCGTGAACGGCCACCGCTTGAAGTCCTGCGCCACCATCGCGATGCGCTCGGCGAGTTGATGCCGGTCGGCGGTCGCCGCGTCGACGTCGTCCCACAGGATCCGGCCGCGCTGTGGCGTGTACAGGCCCGACAGGAGCTTGACCAGAGTGGTCTTCCCGGAGCCGTTCTCCCCGACGAGCGCCACGATCTTGCCGAGCGGCACACTGAGCGTCAGGTCCGACAGGGCCGGCCGGGCCGCGCTGCCCGGGTAGGTGAACGTGACGTTCTCGAAGCGGATCTCGCGCGGCTCCTCGGGCAGCGACTCGCCGCCGACCGGGATCGCACGCTCGGCCGCCTCCACGTACAGGCGATGCAGATCCCCTACGAACAGGGCCTCCTCGTGGAGGGTGTTGACCTCCAGGACGAGTGTGTCGAGGTTCGCGGAGCCCGTACGGATCGCGATCACCGCCGTGCCCGCCACGGAGAGCGCCATCGCGCCGGCCAGCAGCAGCCCGCCGAGCGTCGCGTATGTCGCCACGGTGGCCAGGCCGGTCCAGGCGGCCGCGATCAGGCCGGTCCGGGCCTCCAGGCGGGCGAGGCGGGCCTGCTCCGCCTCGGCGGACTCCGACATGGCGCGGAAGTGCCGCAGCAGGAAAGGACCGACACCGTGGACGCGGATCTCCGGCGCCGCGGCGGGCTCGGTGAGCAGACCGCTGATCAGCCGCCCGGCCCGGGCGTGCTGCACCCAGGCGTGGAACGACGCGTAACGGCGCCGGGCGATGGTCAGCGCGCTCCACGCGCTCGGCAGCGTCATCGTCACCAGCAGCGGGAGCAGGGCCGCGTGAAGCACCGTCAGGACGCCGGCGGCCGCGATCAGCGAGATCATCGCGTTCACCACGCGCGTGGCGATCGCGATCATGCGCCGCGCCGACGAGGCGCCGTACTGCGCCGTGTCCAACAGCTTGTGGAAGGCCTCGTCCTCGATCGCGGACAGCTCGACCGCCGCCGCCCGCTCCAGATACAGCTCCGTCGCGACGCGCTCCACCTTCGGTTCGAGCCGGCCCGTGGCGTACGTCGAAGCGGCTCGCAGCAACGCGGCGAGCAGCATCACGACGGCGACCGTGACGAGCGCGGGCACCGCCCCGCGCAGCCGGTCCTCGACCGGGCCGCCCGCCATGAGGCGCCCAAGGACGCTGTTGACCGCCAGCAGACTCACCGCCTGCGCCAGGCCGCGGGCCACCTCCGCGCCCAGCACGATCCGCGCGGCCCGGCGATCCGCCTGCCAGGCGAGCCGGAAACTGGACGCGAGCAGCGCGGGCAGCCGCGTCACCATGGCCCGGAAGTTCAGTTCCAGGAACGCGTCGGAGTGCTGGGACCAGCCCATGTCGTAGCGCAACGGCCCACCGAACAACAGCTGTTCCGACTCGGACGGCGGCTCAGGTTCGCCCGCACCGCGCTTCTTCCCCGCTGATTCCGTCGGTCCTGCCGGTCCTGCCGGTCCTGCCGATTCCGCCGATCCAGCCGGTCTCACCGATGACCTCCCCGATCGTGGACCAACGGCCACTATCGCGGCGCCGGACGCCATCGGGCAGGGCGCGCACCCGGTCCGTCACGGTGCAACCGGAGCACGCTCGGGCGCTTTCGGGAACGTACGGACGTGACGTACGCCTCAGGCGCTGACCGGCCGGGACCAAGCCGGCGGCGTCCCCGTCACCCGGCACAGCGCCAGATAGAGGGGGATCGGCGGGGTGTACGGAAGCGTGCCGCCCGGATTGTGGATGAGTCCGGGGAGATGGGGCGAGTCGGGTACCAGCGCCCCCGTGGCGTACTGCGCGGGCGCCGGCCACTCCAGGGCGACGTCGGAGTCGGAGGGCACGAGCCACCACCAGTGGGTGCTGTCGGCGTACACACAGCCGACGCGCGGCAGCCGGGGCATCAGCAGCGGGCCGAGTCTCGCGGGTATCGCCACCGCGTCGCAGCCCAGCGGCACTCGCATGCCCTCCGGGACGGCCAGCCGCCGGGACGCCCCGGCACCGGAGGACCGCCGTCCGCGGTCGAGGCGGATCAGCGTGTCCAGGCTCAGCACACCTGGACCACCGGCCGACGTAGCCCTCACTCCCATTCAGCCCCCGTCCGTTCTCACGTTTCTCACGTTTTTCCGAGACCAGCCGCGGACCGGCTGGAACGATTCAGACCAGCACCGTCAGAACCACTCGTGCCCGGCCGGAGACGTGTCCGGCTCGGTTCGCGAGGAGCCGGCTGGGGCCGGCCGGCTCCTCGCACCCCAGCCCAGGTCCGACCGCGGCTCGGCGCCGTTGTTCGCCGAGCGCGGCAGATCCGCCCAGACCAGCAGGCCGGGTCCGGTTTCCTGGGCGCCCCAGGCGGTGCACACCGCCGCGACGAGAAGCAGTCCCCTCCCGTGCTCCTCCTCCGAACGCTGCGGCGACGGGTGGGGCACACCCGGAGCACATCCCTCGTCACGGACGGCTATCCGCAGCCGGCCCTCGCCATCGTGCAGCTCGCACACCACATGGCTGCTCGCGGTGTGCACGATGGCGTTGGTGACCAGCTCGGAGACGACGAGCTCCGCCGTGTCGCAGGTGTCCTCGCAGACCGCCCATCCCGAGAGCCGGGCACGTGTCAGGTGCCGGGCCTGCGCTGCCGAGCCCGGATGTGCGGCCAGCTCGAAGCGGAACCGGCGCTCGGCGGCCGTCTGGGAGTACATCCCAGCGGCGGCACCGAGGCGCGACCGGTCCTCGGCGGCATCTGTTCCTAACGACGCGGACGGAATCACGCTTGCCACTATCTCCCCGTCGTGAACACTTGGCAAGTGTCACTCTGAAAAATGCAGAGTGCAGTGTTCTGTGCTGAATGGCCATGGCACACTGCTCGCAACAGCATGTGGCGCGGCGTCAGTTGGGTACCCGTTCGGGGACCCGAACGGGCGCCGTCCGGGCTGTCAGGACTATGTGGAGGTGGACGTGAGCGAGCCGCGGTCCGCGCCGACGGTCGGGCAGGTCGTCCTCGGGCGGCGCCTGCATGATCTGCGGGAGCGCGCGGGGCTCAAGCGTGAGGAGGCGGCGCGCATCCTGCGCGTCACCGCCGCCACCGTCCGTCGTATGGAGACGGCCGAGGTCTCCCTCAAAATTCCGTATCTCCAGCTCCTGCTGAAGTCGTACGGCGTCTCCGACGACGAGGCCGCGGCCTTCGTCACGCTCGCGGAAGAGGCGAACCAGCCGGGCTGGTGGCAGAGGTTCCACGACATCCTGCCGGGCTGGTTCTCGATGTACGTGAGCCTGGAGGGCGCGGCCTCCCTCATTCGCTCGTACGAACCGCACTTCGTGCCCGGAGTGCTGCAGACCGAGGAGTACGCGCGTGGCGTCATGGAATCCGGCGCCATCGGCCAGACGAGACCCGAGGACATAGAGCGCCATGTGGCGCTGCGTATGCAACGCCAGGAGCTGCTGACGCGCGAGGACGCGCCCCGGTTCTGGGCCGTGATGGACGAGACCGCCCTGCGCCGCCCCGTGGGCGGGCCGGAGGTCATGCGCGGCCAGATCGACAAGCTGCTCGAGGCCACGAAGCTGCCCAACGTGACGCTGCAGATCGCCCCGTTCTCCTCGGGGCCGCACGCCGGCACGTACGGGCCCTTCGTGCTGTTCCGCTTTGCCATGCCGGAGCTTCCGGACATGGTCTACAGCGAGTACCTGACCGGCGCCGTCTACCTGGACGCGCGTGCCGAGGTGGCCACTCACCTCGAGGTCATGGACCGCATGGCGGCGCAAGCCGCTACGGCACATCGCACGAAGGAGATCCTTATGGATCTCCGCAAGGAGCTGTGAATGGATCGCATCAAGTCCCGCATACGCAATGCGCGGATCTACAACGGCATGCCCGCACGGGAGCTGGGCAGTGAGGGCTGGCACAAGCCGTGGAGCGGGGGCAACGGCGGCAACTGCCTGGAGGCGATGAAGCTCGCCGACGGCCGTATCGCGGTCCGTCAGTCGGCGGACCCGGACGGACCGGCCCTCATCTACACACCCGGCGAGATGACCGCGTTCATCCAGGGCGCCAAGGCGGGAGAGGCGGACTTCCTGCTCTCCTGAGGCCGCCGTTCGGCCCCTCTTGTTCAACTTGCTTTTCTACTTTGGCGCTCAGTTGATCCAGTTGTTGATTCAGTTGATTCGGTTGATTCGGTTGATGTAATCGACGCAGTGATGCAGATGCAATTGACGCAGTTGATCCACTTGATTCAGAGCCGGGACCACATGCGGCGTGGCGCGTCCACGAGCCGGCTGACCGCGACCACCGGGAACGGCGGCTGCTCGGCACGGTCCTCGCCGAGGCTCAGCCCGTAGTAGATCTGCTCGATCGACGGCGGTCCGACCGCGAGGTTGCGCCGGACCGCCGCCGACGGCGACTCCTGTCCGCCCTGCACGAGATACGCCGCGGCCATCGCCCCCGTACGGCCCACGCCCGCGCCGCAGTGCACGAACACCGGGCCGGGGGCCGCGCCGACGACATCGAGGAAACGTCGCACCTGGTCCGGCGTCGGGGTCTGTCCGTCACGGATGGGCAGTCGTACGGCATCGAGGCCGGCCTTCGTCGGCCCGGCGAGCTGGGAGGCGCTCAGATCCTCGGCGCGCAGGTCGACGACGGTGGTGAAGCCGAGCCCGGCCAGCGCCCGGTAGCCCGCGGGGGAGGGGGCGGCACCGCGCCACAACCCCCCATCGGCGTCCACGGGCTGGAAGTGGTGGATGCCCTGCACCGCGCGGGTTCCCTCGGGCGGCGGGGTCTGTTCGCGGGTCCAGAACGACAACGCGAGGATGCCCAGCGCGCCGGTCGCCCAGAGGACCAGATAGCCGAGGCCGAGGGCGGCGAGAGCGCGGAAGGCGGTTCTGCGCAAAGTCCTGCGGGGACGGCCGCTGGGCAGGGTGAGTCGGGGTGACGACGGGGCAACGACAGCCATGGGGGACCCGGGGGCTTGGGGACGGGGCGTGTTGGCATCGTAACCCCGGCCGCTGGGGCGGGAGTTGTGGTTATATGGGGTATTTTGCCCATGTGTGGCGTTAATTGCCGGTGTGCATGGAGGGGCGAGATTTGCTCTTGTGTATGGAGAGGTAAGAGTTGTTTCTGTGCCTGGAGGGATGAGAGTGCCGACGGCGATCTGAGCGCGGACCAGCTCAGTCGTCGTCCGCGTCCGCGTCGCCGATGCCGACCACCGTGAGGTGCGTACGGTCCAGGCCGGTGTCCTCCAGGCAGCCGCGCAGCCGTAGGCGGTCGTGGTCGGTGAGCGCGGGCCGGACCACGCCCGCGAACAGGCCGTCGCCCAGCTCGCCGAGCGTGGCCCGGTTCAGCGGGACGGACGTCGAGTCCCGGCAGCGTTCCCAGAGCTGGTGCGCGGCGAGCGACTCCCGCTCGGCGGTCACGTTCACGCCGCGCATGTCGACGCGCAGGAGCACAGAGGTCGCCTCGGAGTCCTTCGTCTTCTCCTCGCGAGTCTGGGTGAGATCGGCGAGCCCTACGACGAGTGCGCCGAGCAGGGCGGCCCCGGTGACAGCCACGGCAAGCACGCGCCCGGTATGGCCGCGCTGCCGAGGAGCCCCGACCGGAGGGAGGTCTTCCAGGTCCTCCATGCCGTCCGAGCCGGCGCGTCGGGCCGGATCGGGCGCGGCCAGGACGGAGAGGCGTCCCGCGAGCCGCCGTTCCGCAGAGGGGCGGGCCGTGGTCGACGCGATCCGCTGCACAAGCCAGGCGAGACCGGAGAGCAACACGCCGGTGACCATGAGGACCGGCACGAAGACATACGTACGGTTCGTTTGCTCGTCGTCCAGCCAGCGGAACCGGTCCCCCGTCGTCGGCGACTCCTTCTCCCGCAGCCGCGTCAGGACGTCCTCCTGACGCCGGTCCGCATCACGTATCCGCTGCTCGATTCGTGCGAGCCGCCCGAGCAGCACGACCCCGAGGAGCATCACCTCGATGATGAGCAGCAACACTCCGGACAGGATGGCCCGCTGCCACTGCCACCGGTACAGGTAGATGACGACGTACATCCCGGCCCCCGCGGCCGCCGCACCGCCGAAGAAGTAGACGAGGCGCCTCATCGGGGGCCTCCCTGAGGCTCGTTCCTGTGCGGCTGCGGGTGTCCGTCGTGTACGTGCAGGTGTACGGGTACGTCGCCGGTGATGCCCTTGACCTGTACGTCGCCGGTCGTGCCGTCGACCGTGAGGCGGGAGCCCGGCGGGAAGCGGCGTACGGCATCCGTGGATCCGACGACGGCCGGCAGGCCGAACTCCCGGGCAAGCACGGCGAGATGGGACAGCGGGCTGCCGGTCTGCGCGACGAGTCCCGCGAGGCCGGGGAGGAGCGGGGCGAGCGCGGGATCGAGCGTGCGGACCACGAGCACGGGGTCCGCCGGGCGCGGCCCGGTCCCGTCCCAGGCCGTACCGGTGGCCCGACCGCCGGACACGCCCTGCCCTGCGCCTTTGCCCTCGCCCGCGGGCCGCTCGGCGACGACCGCGCCGCTCTTCGCGAGCCGGAACGTGTCGGGCAGAGGCGCCGAGGCGGACCGCGGCAGGCGTTCCTTCAGGTCGCCGGGGAGACGTCCGCCTTCGAGCGACTCGACGAACTCCCGCCAGCGCAGCAGCCCCACCTTCGACACGTCGCCCAGATCACCTCGTACGGCCAGTCGCTGCGCCGCCTCCCGGACGAGCCGCACCTGGAGCTCCTGCACCCAGCGGATGCGGAGACGAAGGGCCTCGCGTGGGGGGAGGGAGGCGACAGAGGCGGAGGTGAAGGCAGAGGCGAAGGTGGTCGTTGTGGTGGGGAGGGCGGCCGTGACCGGTGGAGTGGGGGCGTCAGTGGGGCTCGCCTCCGGAGTGCTGACCGTACCTCCGGGCGTGTCTGCCGGCGTGCCTCCCGGCGTGCCTCCTGGAAGCTTCAGCTCTCGGCTCAGGCCGGGCGACACCAACGCAAGCACCACCGGCTCCGTCGCCACCAGCCGATGGTCCGGCACGCCGCGGGCGCGCGCCTCGGCGAGCACGGTGAGAGCCGTACCTGCGGCCGTGGCGCGTGTCTCGGGGAGGAGGACGCCCGCGAGGGCCTCCTGGGCGTGCAAGGAGACCAGCGTGATGCGGGTCCAGCGCAGGGTGGAAACGAGGTCGGAGCGGGCGAGGCGGTCCGGGGGCGGCGTCTCGGCGAGGCTCCGGTCGACGTCCGCGACCAGGTCCACCGCCAGGCCGGGCAGCGCGGCGGTCAGCCGGCCCACCCGCCAGGCGGCGGCCAGTCGACGGGCGCCGGGCGCCGGGTTGAGCAGCGCCAGCCACCGGTGCCGGGGTGGGACGGCGCCGAGCAGGCGCAGGTCAGCCGCGGCCCGGCCGCCGACCGCCGTGACGACCGGGACCGCGCGCAGCTGCCGCCGGGGTGCGGTGCCCCCGATGTCGAGCGCGGCGGCGAGCCCGCGCGCCATGGGTGCCACCCACAAGTCCTCCTCCAGCGGCTCCAGCTGATCCGGCAGTGTCTCCGCCACCGGTCCGGGACCGAGCAGCCGTGCCCCGCGCGCGGGCCGCGCCGCCATCGCCGTGATGGGACGACTCTGGAACAGCCAGAGCCGCCCGGCCTCGTCGAACCCGAACTCGATGTCCTGCGGCCCGCCGAAGACCCGGCGCGCCTGTCGCGCCAGCCCGGCGAGCCGACGCAGTTCGGGGGCACCGAGCAGGGGTTCGGCGTCCTCGGGCTCGGTGCGCAGCACCCGGCCCCAGCGGTTCAACCAGTAGTTGGTGCCGGGCTGTGCACCGCTGACCAGCGAGTCGGGCCCGCCCCGCACCGCGCTCACCAGCATCCGGTCCGCCCGCCCCTCCACGGGGTCGGCACCGAACAACACGCCCCCGACGCGGGCCGCGAGCATCGGCTGCACCAGCACGGCCATCGGAGCGGCCGAGCCGTCGGCCCTGCGCGCCGAGTCGAGCACGGTCCGTACGGCCGCATGGAAGTCGCCCCGGCCCCGCACATCCAGCACGGACGCGAACTGGCCCGCCAAGGACGACTCCTGCGTGTCCTCCTGCGGGGAGGAGGAACGTACGACGAGCGGTCGCGTGCCGCCGTCGGAGAGCTCCTGCCAGGCACGGCGAAGCCCTTCCGGCTCACCCTCCGCCCACCCGCCGTCGCCGGCCCATCCGTCATCGTCCGCCCGTTCACCGCCCGCCGCCTCGCCGTGCGGCACGACGAACCCGGGTAGTACCGGCAGCCCGGCCCGCGCCGCCCGCGCGAGATGCGCGGCCTTGGAACCGGCGAACGGGATGCGTGCGGCCCGCGGATCGCTCAGCGGGACCGCTTCGGAGGCAGCTCGGAGGAACAGGGAACCAAGCGGATCTCGCCCGCGAGGAGCGTCCATCGCGCCGTTCGGGCGGAGTGCGTCCAGAGCCCGCGGCCCCCGCATCGCGCCGCTGTCGTGGCGCGAGCCCCGGTCATCCCCGTCTCGCGCACCGTCTTCATGACGTTCGTCAACCGTCGTCATCGCACACCCTCCAGGACCGACCGCCAACAGGGGGGACGCGCGGGGTGGCCCTACGCCTGACGGCGGAACGAAGGATGGGGGCGGACCACCGCCGCTTCCGGTTTCGCGGCCGCGGCGACAACACGCCTCCTGGGATCAATGATCCCACCCAGCTGTTCTATTGCATGTCAGTGAGGAGGCATATTCCAGCCACTCATCCGGCGACAACGCCACTCGGCCGGTCGGAAATTCCGCTCACTCCGTGCTCGCTTCGGGAGGCAACGCTCACTCGGGAGGCAACACCGCGCACAACGCGTCCAGCGCGGCCCCGTACGCGTGATCCGAAGGCGTCGCATACCCCACGACGAGCCCGTCCGGCGCGGACACGGCAGCCTCCGGGTGCCGGAACTCGGCGAGCCCGTCCAGCGCGAGACCCTGCCACCCGGCGGCCTTCACAGCGGACCGCTCGCTCCCCGGCGGCAGGCGCAGCACCGCGTGGAGCCCGGCCGCGATCCCGGTCACCTCGACGTGCGGCGCGTGCGCCTCCAGCGCGGCGACCAGACGGTCCCGCCGCCTCCGGTACCGCTGCCGCATCCGCCGCACATGGCGGTCGTACGACCCCGACACGACGAAGTCCGCGAGCGTCAGCTGCTCCAGAACGTTCGCCCACGCCTCCCGCTCGCCCTTGGCCGCCAGCACCCCCGCGACGTACCTCTCCGGAAGGACCATCCAGCCCAGTCGGAGCGCGGGCGACAGGCTCTTGCTGACCGAACCGATGTGGATGACCCGCTCCGGGTCCAGGCCCTGCACGGCTCCGACGGGCTTGCGGTCGTAACGAAACTCCCCGTCGTAGTCGTCCTCCAGAACCACCCCTCCACGCGCGCGTGCCCAGTCGATCACCGCCGAACGCCGTGCGGGATGCAGTGGCCCGCCGGTCGGGAACTGGTGCGCGGGCGTGAGCAGCACGGCCCGCTCCCTTCCCAATACGTCCACTCGGGCGCCGTCTTCGTCGAGGGGCAGCGGGACGGTCCGTACGCCCGCCGCCGCCAGCAACTCGCGGTGGAAGCCGAGGCCGTACGCCTCCACGGCCAGTGGGCCCCGTATGACCTTGGGGAAAAGCAGCCGCAAGGCGTGCGCGAAGCCCGAGCAGATGACGATCCGTCCCGGCTCGGTGCGGACGCCACGCGCGCGTGCCAGGTACTCGGTGAGCGCCTCCCGCAGTTCGATCCGGCCCGCCGGATCGCCCGGCCCGAAAGCCTCGTTGGGCGCGGCGTTCAGCGCACGCCGGTACGAGGCGAGCCACTCGGTACGCGGGAACGACGACGCGTCCGGCGTGCCCTGGCGCAGGTCGAACCGAGGCCCACGCGCGCGCGGAGGTGCCTTTTTGGGCACGCGCGCGTGGGCGCCCAACGGCTCGGCGCGCTCCGCGACCCGGGTGCCCGAGCCCTGGCGCGCGGTCAGCCAGCCCTCGGCGACGAGCTCGGCGTACGCGTCGGCGACCGTGTTGCGCGCGACGCCGAGGTCGGCGGCCAGCGAGCGGTACGGAGGGAGGCGGGTGCCCGGGGTGAGACGGCCGCTGCGGATGGCCTCACGGAGGGCACGGATCAGGGCGGCACGGCGGCCTCCCGGACCCGACGGGCCCGACAGGTCCAGGTGCAGGTCGGCGCCGATGCGTTCGGCTGAATTGACCCATGAATCTGTCATGAAAATGCACCCTACAGCGGGTCTTTCCGGCCCGTAGATTCATGGCCATGACGACGAACGCGACGAACACGAGGGACGAGATGAACGCGACGAACACGAGGGACGAGATGAACGCGACGAACACGAGGGACGAGATGAACGCGACGAACACGAGGGACGAGATGAACGCGACGAGCACGACGAACGCGCCGCACAGGGCGCACGCGAACACCGGGACCGCGGCTGGAGTGCGGGTGGCCGAAAACATTCGACTCGACTTCGCGAAATCCGCGCCGAAGGCCTTCCGTGCCCTCATCGGCTTCGATGCCGCCGCCCGCGAGGGACTCGACCCGGCCCTCGTCGAACTGATCCAGATCCGCGCCTCGCACCTCAATCACTGCGCGTACTGCCTTCACATGCACACCAACGACGCGCGCAAGGCGGGCGAGAGCGAGGAACGGCTGCACATGGTCCCGGTGTGGCGCGAGGCCCCGCACGTCTTCACGGAGAAGGAGCGGGCGGCACTCGCACTCACGGAGGCGGTGACTCTGGTCGCCGACGGGGGCGTCCCGGCCGACGTCTACGCCCAGGCCGCCGCCCAGTTCGACGACCCGGAGCTGGCCCAGGTGCTGGCGCTGATCCTCGCGATCAACACGTGGAACCGCATCGCTCTTTCGACGGCCAAGAAGGCGGGCACGGACGGCCGCTGAGGCGACGGTTTGCCGCGGCGTGGTCGCTGGGGTGGTGGGCTCGCGAGGCGGTGGGACGCTGGGGTGGTGGGCCGATGAGACGGCGGGTAACGCGGGTGGCTCACACCTTCAATGCCGTGTGCCGTGTGCCGTGTGCCGTGTGGCCTGTGGCGTGTGGCGTGTGGCGTCTACACCCTCATCGGCCGGTCGTACGGCCCTATCGGCGCCGGCAGCCGGGTGGCGCCCGTCAGACGGCGATCCACTGCCGCCGCCACCGCCCGCCCCTCGGCGATCGCCCACACGATCAAGGACTGGCCGCGCGCGGCGTCCCCCGCGGCGTACACGCCGGGGACGTTCGTCGCGAAGTCCGCGTCGCGGGTGATCGTGCCGCGGGGGTCGAGGGCGAGACCGAACTGGTCGACGAGGCCGTCGGCGCGGTCGGGGCCGGAGAAACCGAGGGCGAGCAGGACGAGGTCGGCGGGGAGCGAGCGGCCGGTCCCGGGGCGTGGGCGACGCTCGGCGTCGACCTCGACCAGGTGCAGCGCGCGGACATGCCCGTCCGCGTCCCCGGTGAAGCGGAGCGTGGACGACGCGAAGAGCCGCGCGTCCGCGTCGGCCGCGGGCGCCGTCTCCAGGTCGCGGGCCTCCTCGTGTGCGGCCGACAGCCGGTAGATCTTCGGATACACCGGCCACGGCTCGGTGTCCTCGTCGCGCTCCGTACCCGGTTGCTCGTAGATGTCGAGCTGCGTCACCGATGCCGCACCCTCGCGCACCGCGGTGCCCAGACAGTCGGCCCCCGTGTCCCCGCCGCCGACGATCACGACGTGCTGGTCCGCCGCGGACAGTGGCGAGCTCTCGAGGTCTCCCTCGCACACCCGGTTGGCCAGCGGCAGATACTCCATCGCCTGATGGATGCCGGTCAACCCCCGCCCCGGCACGGGGAGTTCACGCCAGGCCGTGGCGCCGACGGCCAGGACGACCGCGTCGTAGCGGGCGCGCAGTTCGGCCGCTCCGATGTCCCGGCCGACGGCGGTCGACGTACGGAACTTGGTTCCCTCCGCCCTCATCTGCTCGATCCGCCGCTCCAGGTGCCGCTTCTCCATCTTGAACTCGGGGATCCCGTATCGCATCAGACCGCCGAGCCGGTCGTCCTTCTCGTACACCGCGACGGTGTGCCCCGCCCGGGTCAACTGCTGCGCCGCGGCAAGGCCGGTGGGCCCTGACCCGATCACCGCGACCGTCCGCCCGGACAGCCGGTCCGGCGGCCGAGGTGGCGCCAACCCGTCCTCCCAAGCCCGGTCGGCGATAGCGACCTCGACGTTCTTGATGGTGACCGCGGGCTGGTTGATCGCCAGCACGCAGCCCGCCTCGCACGGTGCGGGACACAACCGCCCGGTGAACTCTGGGAAGTTGTTGGTCGCGTGCAGCCGCTCGCTCGCCGCGCGCCAGTCGTCACGCGAGACCAGGTCGTTCCAGTCCGGGATCAGGTTGCCCAGCGGGCAGGCCTCGTGACAGAAGGGAATGCCGCAGTCCATGCACCGGTCGGCCTGCGTGCCGATGATCGGCAGCAGCGCCCCGGGGACGTACACCTCGTCCCAGTCACGGACCCGCTCCTCGACAGGACGGCGCGGCCATTCCTGGCGGGAGGCGTGGAGGAAACCTTTGGGATCGGCCATCGCCGTCCCCCTTGCGTACGCGAACGGGGCCCGTACGGTCTCCGACGCCGGTATCCGTCTCCGCTTCGCATCTCCGGTCTCCGGGCGGCGGGCCGCAGGGCCTTCGGCAGACTCTTCTCGCCACGATACGACGCCGTCGCCGCGCCCGTCCCAGACGGGCGCCGGTATGCGCGCCCAGGCGCCGGTGGCGGTGCCGGTATGTGCGCCTCAGGTGAGCGCCAGCACGTACGAGATCGACGCTGCGGCCGACGCGACCGTGCGAACGTGATTCCACGTCGTCCACTGACTCACGTACGAGGGCCAGTACGCGGCGGCCTCCGGGGTGCCGGCGTTCATCGTGGCCAGCTTGTCGTTGCGCGGGACGTTCGCGGCCATCGTGATCCCGAAACAGCCGAACAGATACAGCGCGCTGCCCAGCAGCAGCTCCGCCGTGCCCTCGTCGGGCCACAGCACGAACGTGACCACCGCGAGCACGGCGCACAGCACGGCCGACCCGACGAACACGATCATGAAGGCCGGCGTCAGCGCGGTCACGTTGATCGCCTGCATCGCGGCGACGCCCTGCGCGGGCGGCAGCGCGGCGAGCCCCTTCATCACGAACGTGGAGAACCCGCAGAAGACCCCGGCCACCAACCCGGTGCCGAGCACGCCCAGCACCGTCAGTACGAAGTACGGTCCCTCGATCATGGCAACTCCCCGTAAGCAAGGCTCCTGGGTAACAACTCGCGCACCGCTCCCCGACTCCACGGGCCGGACGACCCCGAACCCAAAGATCCTGCACGGCACTCTTTGTCACCACAAGCTGTCACGACAAGTGAAATGCCGTACGAGGAGAGTGACCATGGCCGAGGAACTCGGGGGCATGTCCGAGCGTCTTCGGGGCGAGGGCGAGGGCGAGGGCGAGGGCGAGGGCGAGGGCGAGGGCGAGGGCGAGGTGAGGGCAAGGGCAAGGGCAAGGGCAAGGGCAAGGGCAAGGGCGAGCGCCGTCCAGAGGGGGCAGTCCGGGGGCGGCATCCTGGGACGATCACGCCCGCGCCGGTGCGGTCATGCCTGCCCCACCCCGCCCGCGCGCCATCCCTGGAGCGTCCCCTCGACCGTGGGAGCGATCCGACGGCGGGCCTCATGACGCGGTACGCCGCTCATCAGCAGCTGGTCGTACGGAGTCTCCGTGTGCCGGACCGCCGCGCACACCGCCGAGGTCACCGCGGCCTCGGACAGCGCGCGCCCCGCCGCACTACGGCCCACACGCCCGCTGCCCCGCACCGAGGCGTGCGCGGCGATCGCCTGCGCCCGGTCTGCCGGGCAACCGGGAAACAACCGCAGGATCTCCTCCGCGAACGCGTCCGTGAACCGCACATCCTCCGCGTCCCTCCGCCGCGCGTCCCGCGCCCGCCGTCGCCGCCGAGCCTCCGCGTCCGCCAGACACCGCTCCTCGGCCCGCGCGAGCGCCGCCTCCTCGACGAGCACCCCCTGTCGTTCGTACCGACTCCGCCGCCGGCTGAACCGCACGACCACCGCCGACAACGCGCTTCCCTCCCGCGACCTCCGCGTCAACGCCGTGTCGCCCCGCGGCAGAAACACCAGATGTCCAAGATCGGCACAGTCCAGACAGCGCGGCGTCCCCTCCTCCATCACCAACAGCCCAAGCGGACCGCCCCGACACTCGGCACAGTGCCTCCTCTTGATCGACTGAATGACGAGAAGCCCGGTGCGGGGTGGGGGAGTTGGGGGAGTCGGGTGAGTTGCCGTGGTCGCCATGGTCGGTTCATTCCCCGCGGCGGGCCTGGATCTACGCCGATCTGCCCGGTCGCCTTCCCCGGGGTGCTCCCCGCGGTCCCAGTGACCACGCGCCCGCCGGTCTTCTCTGCCCGTGACCACGCGCTCGCCGGTTCTTCTCTGCCCGTGACCATTGGTCCGCCGGTTCTTCTCTGCCCGTGACCATGCGTCCGCCGGTCGCCTCCCCCTCGCGGCATCATGGGCCGTGTGCGACTTGAAGCGATCACCTGGGAACGGCTCGGCGACCTTCTCGCCGAGCGGCTGCTCGACCTGAAGCCGGCCGACGGCGGCCCCTGGCCGCGCGTCGCCTTCGACGGAGCTCCGGCCGCCCACCCCGGCGACCTCGCCGAACTCGTGGCCGAGGCCCTGCGCCCGCGCGGCCGGTCCGCGGTTGTCGTCGGCACGGAGGGCTTTCTGCGCCCCGCCTCCCTCCGGTTCGAGTACGGCCGCCAGGACGTGGAGGCGTACTACGACGGCTGGTTCGACACCGGCGCTCTGTGGCGCGAGGTCTTCGGCCCGCTGGAGCCCGGTGGCGACGGCCGAGTCCTGCCCGACCTCTGGGACCCGGCCACCGACCGCGCCACCCGCAGCCCGTCCGTCCAACTCCCGCCCGGCGCCGTACTGTTGCTACACGGACCGATGCTCCTGCGTCACTGGTTCCCGTTCGACCTCACCGTCCACGTACGCCTCTCCCCGGCCGCCCTGCGTCGACGCACGCCCGAAAGCGAGCACTGGACGCTTCCCGCGTACGAACGCTATGAGAGCGAGACGGCCCCGGGTGACACGGCCGACGTCCTGGTGCGCGCGGACGACCCACGCCACCCGGCGTGGAACGGCTGACTTCGGCGACAGGCGGTCCGCGCCCTATTCCCTCACGTTGGGCGTCGGTTCCTCCAACAGGGCTTTTGTATGCACGTGCATGTAGTTACTCTGATGGCATGATGATCTCCTTGGACGACTCGGTCCGCACGCTCCTCGACGGTAAGAACTTCGCCAGCGTCGCCACCCTCGGTCCTGGCGGCGCACCCCAGAACTCGGTGGTGTGGATCAAACGCGAGGGCGACACTGTCCTTTTCTCCTCGACCGACGGTCGGCAGAAGGTCCGCAACCTCCGACGCGACCCCCGCGTCAGCCTCTCGGTCTTCGACCTCGCCAACCCCTACACATCGGTGGAGATCCGCGGCACCGCCGAGATCCTCCCCGACGAGGGCAAGCGACTCCCGTACGAGCTCTCGCACAAGTACCTCGGCATAGACCCTCAGGCGGAGAAGGTGGACGAGGTCCGGGTGATCGTCCGCGTGCTGCCCGAGCGGATCGTCGGCTTCTCGGCGTGAGACCGGGAGACCGCAGGGCCGGGGCCTGAAAACCGACCGGAAGCCGGGAACTTCCGGGTGCGTATCTCCCCGTACCCGGCGAGAATGTAGGACGCCGGGACTAGCGGCGCGTACCCGCGCCGCGCCGGCCGTCCGGCACCGGGAGGTACTTCATGACCACCGCCGGAGACATCATGCACCGCGGCGCCCAGTGGATCCCCGCTCGCGAGACCCTGGACCGAGCCGCCCAGCTGATGCGCGAGCTCAACGTGGGCGCGCTGCCCATCAGCGACGAGAACGAACGGCTCTGCGGCATCCTCACGGACCGCGACATCGTGGTCGGCTGTGTGGCCATGGGCCACGACCCGGCGCGCGTCACCGCGGGTGAGATGGCCAAGGGCACACCGCGCTGGATCGAATCGAGCGCCGACGTCAGCGACGTACTCGGCGAAATGCAGGGGCACCAGATCCGCCGCCTTCCTGTGATCGAGAACAAGCGTCTGGTCGGGATGATCAGCGAGGCCGACCTGGCCCAGCATCTGACGGACGAACAGCTCGCGAGCTGGGCCGAGAGCGTCTACGCGAAGAGCGCGACACGCTGACGCCCAGGCCCCACCGGTACCGGGAACACGCGCTCGTCCGGCCGGCCGTGCCGGACGAGCGGCGTCACAGCCAGCCGTTGCGCTTGAACCCCCGGTAGAGGGTGAAGCACGCGACGGCGATCGCGCCGAGCGCCAACGGATAGCCGAACCTCCAGTGCAGCTCCGGCATGTTGTCGAAATTCATGCCGTAGACACCGCAGACCATCGTCGGCACGGCGATCAGTGCCGCCCAGGCCGTGATCTTCCGCATGTCCTCGTTCTGCGCGACGCTGACCTGTGCGAGGTGCGCCTGCAGAATCGAGTTGAGCAGTTCGTCGAACGCGGCTATCTGTTCGGCGACCCGCAACTGGTGGTCGGAGACGTCCCGGAAGTACGCCTGTATCTCCGGGTCGATCACCCGTATCGGCCGGGTGGCGAGGTCCATGATGGGGCGGCCCAGGGGAACCACCGCCCGCTTCAGCTCCAGGAGTTCACGCTTGAGCTGGTAGATGCGCCCCGGGTCGGCCCGCGCGCCGCTCGCGGAGAACACGTCCGTCTCAACCTGGTCGATGTCCTCCTGCACCGAGTCCGTGACGTTCAGATACTCGTCCACCACATGGTCCGCGATCGCGTGCAGCACCGCGGCCGGGCCCTTGGCGAGCTGCTCGGGGCTGGCCTCCAGCTCCTCGCGAAGCGGTCCCAGGGACCCGTGCCGACCGTGCCGCACGGTGACCACGAAGTCATGGCCGACGAACACCATGATCTCGCCGGTGTTCACCACCTCGCTGGTCGCGGTCAGTTCGGAGTGCTCGACATAGCAGACCGTCTTGAACACCGCGAACAGCGTCTCGCCGTACCGCTCCAGCTTCGGGCGCTGATGGGCGTCCACCGCGTCCTCGACTGCCAGTGGGTGCAGGTCGAAGAGCTCGGCGATGCCCGTGAACTCGGCCTCCGTCGGTTCATGCAGCCCGAGCCAGACGAAGCCGCCGTCGGCCTTGCGGATCCGCTCCACCGTCTCGACCAGATCGCGGCCGGCGGGGACTCTGGATCCCTCCTCGTACGCCACGCAGTTCACGACCGCGGAGCCGAGCGGGGACCGGGCGGGATGGCTCAGGTCGACGCGAGTGCGCCGTCGTGCCAGCCGTGCCACCCTGCGGAGGCCGCCGACCTTGCTCAGGCTCGTGACCTTCCGCAGATTCCCTGCCATGGACATCTGGGTCTCCTTGCGTGGATCTCCCCCGCGCCGCACTCTGCGCCTTGTCGCGGCCAGTCTGCCAGGATGCTTCGACGGCCGAAGGAGCCTGTGGGAACGGAACATTCCGTTCCGGAACCGCCGTCGTGGTCGGTGGCGGCACAGTGTCGGCGCGCGGGCGTCAGCTGCGAGCGGGCCGGTTATGGGCATGCCGACTCTCGAGTCGGCTATGAGCGGGCCAACTGCGAGGGGGGTCCGGACTGACGTGTTGACGTAGGGAGCGTCGACCATCATGGACAAGCCGGACAACTGGGATGATCGTCGCATGACGCGAACCGATGGGTATCTCCTCGACAACCGACAGACCGAGGCGGGGCAGCGCTTCGCCGCCCTCGCCGCTCTCTTCGACCCCACGACGTTCCAGCACATCGAGCGGCTCGGCATCGGACCCGGCTGGCGCTGCTGGGAGGTCGGCGCGGGCGGCACGTCCGTGGTGTCCTGGCTCGCCAAGAAGGTCGGCCCCACCGGCCGGGTCGTCGCGACCGACATCGACATCTCGTGGGCGACCTCGGCCGTCCGTCCCCCGGTCGAGCTGCGCGTCCACGACGTGGGCGTGGACGAGCCACCGGGGGAGGGCTTCGACCTCGTGCACGCCCGGCTGGTGCTGGCCCATGTGCCGGACCGGGAGCGGGCGTTGCGCTCGATGATCAGGGCGCTGCGGCCCGGCGGAAGGCTCCTGGTCGAGGACGCCGACCCCTCGTTGCAGCCGCTGGCCTGCCCCGACGAGCGCAGCCCGGAGCAACAGCTGGCCAACCGGCTGCGTCACGGGTTCCGCGAGCTGCTGGCCGAGCGCGGCGCCGATCTCGCGTACGGGCGGCGGCTTCCGCGCCTGCTCCGCGAGGCCGGACTGCGCAAGGTCGAGGCCGACGCGTACTTTCCGATCACCTCGCCCGCCTCGGCCACGCTGGAGTCCGCGACGGTTCGTCAGATCCGTGACCAGCTCGTGGCAGCGCGCCTGGCCACGGAGCAAGACATCGACCGTCACCTGGCGAACGTGGCCGCGGGCGGTATGGATCTGGCCGCGGCGCCGCTGATCTCGGCGTGGGGGCGCCGGATGTAGTTCTGGGAACGGTGGCGGGTGGCGGCCCTGGAGCAGCGCTGCGCGGTGGGTGACGTGGTCATGCAAGCGAGAGTCGAGGGAGGGAATGATCCCGGGAGGCCGGTGCCGGGCCGCAGCTCCGACGACAGGTTTACGCCCCTGTCTCCGGCCGCCCGCCCACCCGTTCCACCGCCCGTGCCCCGGCCCGGCACCCCTCCGCGGCCGCTTCCTCCGGTTGGCCGCCCGCAAGCAGCGCGGCCAGGAAGGCTCCCGTGAAGGCGTCCCCGGCCCCCGTCGTGTCGACGGGGGTTGCGAATGCCGCCGGAACCCGGGCCTCGACCACCCCCGACCGGGCGACCAGGGCCCCGGCCCCGCCCTGCTTGACCACCACCAGCGGAACGTGGCGGCTCAACTTGGCCGCCGCGTCCGCCGGATCGGGCAGACCGGTGAGCAGACAGGCCTCGTCCCTGTTCGGCAGAAGTACGTCGACACCCTCGGCGAGCGCGAGGAAACGGTCCACACCCAGCTCTGTGAGGAACCCCGCCGAGGCGGGATCCACGCTCACCGGCACACCGCGCGCGCGTGCCGAGGCCAGAGTCAGTGCCACCAGCGCGCGGCAGGGCTCGGAGAAGAACAGATAGCCCGACAGGTGCAGCCACGCGACACCGTCGAGCAGCGACGGCGACCAGTCATCGGCATCGAGTCGCAGGGACGCGCCACTGTCCGTGAGGAAGGTGCGCTCCGCCGAAGCGCCCGCGTCCACGAGACAGATCACCGTGCCCGTCGGCGCTTGCGGATCGATGACCAGGAGGGGGCGCACCCCTGAAGCCGTCAGTTCCCGCTCGTGCCACGCGGCCGAGTCCGCGCCCACCCGGCCGAGGAGCCGCACCTCCGCACCGCCCCGACGGGCCGCCCAGCACGCCACGTTGGCGCCCGCGCCGCCCGGCAGTGTCTGTATGACGGCGGCCGTGTCGGTGCCCGACGCGAGCGGTCCGCGATGCCGGGCGATGACATCAGTGACGACGTCGCCGACGACAAGGAGAGCCCCGTCGGCGCCGGCTGACATCTCGCCTCCGTCCGCCCCGGTCACGTCCCTGCCCAGGCTGCCGCGATCCGCCCCGCGAGCCGTACGTTGCCGCGTACCGCCGCCAGATTCGCGGTCAGTGACGCCCCGTCGGTGTGGCGTACCAGGTAGTCGAGCAGGAACGGAGTGACCGCCTGGCCGCTCACGCCCTCCGCCTCGCACGCCTGCAGCGCGTCGGCGAGCACGCGCGCGTGGAGCTCGGGATCGAGCTGCTCCGCCTCGGGCACGGGGTTGGCGACGATGAGGGCCGATTCGGGTCCGCCGAGCGCGTCCTGTGCGCGCATGACACCCGCGACCTCGCCGGGCGACTGGAGCGTCCAGTCCACCGGGTGTCCCGAGTCGGACAGATAGAAGCCGGGAAAGCGCGCCGTGGCGTAACCGGCGACAGCGACGCCCAGCGTCTCCAGCCGCTGCAGGGTCGCCGGCACGTCCAGGATCGACTTCACCCCGGCGCACACCACAGTGATCCGGGTGCGCGCGAGGAGCCCCAGGTCGGCGGATTCGTCCTGCGTCAGCGTCCACTCCCGGTGCACGCCACCGAGCCCGCCCGTCGCGAACACCCGTACGCCCGCCTGCGCGGCCAGCAGCGCCGTCGCGGACACCGTGGTCGCCCCGCTGACCCCCGCGGCGACCGCGAGCGGCAGATCGCGATGCCCCAGCTTGCGGATGCCCTCCTCGTTCGCGACCCGCTCCAGCTGCTCCTTGTCGAGACCCACGTGGGGGAGCCCGTCCAGGACGGCGATCGTCGCGGGAACGGCGCCCTCCTGGCGCACGGTGTTCTCCAGCTCCAGCGCCACCTGGAGATTGCGCGGACGCGGCAGCCCGTGCGCGATGATCGTGGACTCCAGTGCCACCACGGGCCGCCCCGCGGCGAGCGCCTCCCGCACCTCTTCGGACACCACCAGCACGCGCGTGCCTCCTGTCTGTCGGTTCTTCCCTCATCCCTGGCGGGCGACGCGCCCGGCCAAACCCTTGCGACGGCCACAAGGGGGCAGCAGCCTGATGGCATGACAGACAACTCCACACGACTCGACCATGTCGTCCTCTGGGTACGCGACCCGGTGGCCTCGGCCGACTTCTACGAGAAGGCGGTGGGCCTTGAGCCCATCAGGGTCACCGAGTTCGCCGCGGGGCAGGTGTCGTTTCCCTCCGTGCGCCTCAACGAGGAGACCATCTTCGATCTCGCGCCCCTGTCGATGGCCGAGCGCATGGACGTCGTCCCAGGGGCGGCCGAGAGCGCGGGCCACCCGGTCAACCACGTATGCCTGTCCCTCGGAGGTGAGGACTTCGACGATCTCCGCGCCCGCCTGGCGGAACGAGCCGTACCTCTCTCGGAGTTCACCTACGACGCGTTCGGCGCCCGCGGAAAGGCGAAGCGGAGCTTCTACTTCCGGGACCCGGACGGAAACGTCTTCGAGGCACGGCACTACGAGTAGCTCTCCGATGTGAGAAGGAGAAGCTGTGAGCCAAGGAGGGGGGAAGGGGTGTTGTGAGCTTGTGGAACAAGGGGTGTCCACGCGCGCGTGGACACCCCTTGGGACCTCCCCTCCAGAGCCGCCCTCGGGGACTCAGACAGGCCGTGCTCCGTTCAGTGCCCCATGCGGATCGAGGACGTACTTACGGCTGGCGCCCTGATCGAACTCGGCGTAGCCGCGCGGCGCGTCGTCCAGGCTGATCACCGTCGCGTTGACGGCTTTGGCGATGTGCACACGCTCGTGCAGGATCGCCTTCATCAGCCCCCGGTGGTACCGCATCACCGGACACTGACCCGTGGTGAAGCGGTGGCTCTTCGCCCATCCCAGGCCGAGCCGCACCTTCAGCGTCCCGGTTCGTGCGTCCTGATCGACCCCGCCAGGGTCGTCCGTGACGTACAGGCCCGGAATGCCCAGCGCGCCACCCGCGCGCGTGATGCCCATCAGCGAGTTGAGGACCGTCGCGGGTGCCTCCTCGGCGTCGGGGCCGTGGCCGTGGGCCCGCGCCTCGAAGCCGACCGCGTCGACGGCCGCGTCCACCTCCGGCTCACCCAGGATCTCGGCGATCTGCTCGCCCACGTCACCGCGGGTGAGGTCGACCGTCTCGCAGCCGAAGCTCCGGGCCTGCGCGAGGCGTTCGGCGTTCAGGTCGCCGACGATGACGACGGCGGCGCCGAGAAGCTGAGCCGACGCCGCGGCGGCGAGACCGACCGGCCCCGCCCCGGCGATGTACACCGTCGAGCCGACCTCGGCGCCCGATGTCACCGCGCCGTGGAAGCCGGTCGGGAAGATGTCCGACAGCATGGTCAGGTCGAGGAGCTTCTCGCGTGCCTGGTCCCGGTCCGGGAACCGCAGCAGGTTGAAGTCCGCGTACGGGACCATGGCGTACTCTGCCTGGCCGCCGACCCAGCCACCCATGTCGACGTAGCCGTAGGCCGCCCCGGGGCGGGCCGGATTGACGTTCAGACAGATGCCGGTCTTGCGCTCCTTGCAGTTGCGGCACCGCCCGCAGGCGATGTTGAACGGCACCGAGACGATGTCTCCGACCTCGACGAACTCGACGTCCGGGCCCCGCTCGATGACCTCTCCGGTGATTTCATGCCCGAGTACGAGTCCCTCGGGCGCGGTCGTACGGCCGCGCACCATGTGCTGGTCGCTGCCGCAGATGTTGCTGGCGAGCACTTTGAGGAGGACCCCGTGCCGGCACTTGCGGCCGACGTTGTCGGGTGCCACCCCCGGCCCGTCCTGCAGTTCGAGCGTGGGGTAGTCGATGGTCCTGACTTCCACCGCGCCCGGCTTGAGATACGCGACTGCCCGGTTCCCGCTCATACGTGATCGCCGTCCCTTCGGCCCCCGTGACTTCGGATGCCAGTGGCTGTGCGCACGGCGGAGTCTGCTACCGCCGCACCGTTCCGGCCACCCTTCGCGCGGGCCGCGGTCCGCAAGTTTTTACGGCCGTCCTTCGGCCGCCTCCAGGGCTGTTCTTACGGCGTGGGCGTTGGGCCGCGCTGCGTCGTGGTCCGGCGAGTGAACAGCGCCAGCGCACCCAGCGGCAGCAACAGGCAGGCGGCTATGAGGTTCAGCCAGGCGTAACTCGCCTGCGCGACGACTAGGCCGGCGGCCGCCCCGCCGATGCCCGCCGACGTGTTCATGGAGAGATCGGAGAGCCCTTGAGCCGCAGCGCGCGCGGGCTGGGGCACGGAGTCCGTCAAGAGCGCGGAGCCGGAGACGAGGCCCGCCGACCAGCCGAGGCCCAGCAGGAAGAGCCCGGCGGCGGTCTGCCCGTGACTGGCGCCCGCTGTACCCGCGAGCAGTGCCGCGCAGGCCAGCAGCGCCACAGCCAGGCCGATCACCGAGAGTCGCCCGAACCGGTCGGACAGCCGCCCCATGACGGGCGAGAACGCGTACATGCCCGCGATGTGGCCGCTTATGACCAGCCCGATCAGATCGATGCTCGCCCCGTGGTGACCGAGATCGACCGGTGTCATCGACATCACCGACACCATCGCGGTGTGTGACACGGCCACCGTCACGAGAGCCAGCCGGGCACGCGGCGAGGCCCGGACGGCGGCCACCCCGGCCCGTATGGACCGTGCCGCGGCGGACTGCTCCTCGACCGGCGCCAGCGCGCGGGCGGTGAGCAGCGGGTCGGGTCGCAGCAGCACCGCGACCAGGAGCGCCGACATGAGGAAGACCCCGGTCGCCCACAGGAAGGGGCCCGCCGTCTCCGGTATGCCGAGCCCGGAGACGCTGCGGCCGGCGGGCGCGGCGATGTTTGGGCCGAGGACCGCACCGATCGTGGTGGCCCACACGACGTTGGAGATGGCCCGCGCCCGCCGCTCCGGCTCGGCCAGGTCCGCGGCCGCGAACCGCGCCTGCAGGTTCGCGGACGAGGCCGCGCCGAACCCCGCCATGCCGAGCAGCAACAGCGGAAAGCTGTCCACGGCCGCGCCGACCACGACGACTCCGGCCCCCAGCGCTCCGATGAGATACGCCAGGACAAGCCCGGGCCGACGGCCGCGCGCTGTCATCAGCGCCGCCAGCGGCACGGAGAGCACCGCCGTCCCCGCGACGGTCGCGGTGGGCGCGAGCCCGGCCAGCGACTCGGTGCCGGCCACCTCTTGGGCCAGCACGACAGCCAGCGCTATACCGGTCGCCACTCCGAGCCCGCCGAGGATCTGACTGGCGACGAGCACAGCGGATATCCGGCGACGCAGCGCCGGCAGTCCGTCCGCGTCGACGGGCACGACGACCGGCCGCTCGACGGCGGTCACCGCGAACACTCCGTGGCGATGGAACCGAACACGGACGATGTGGTCACCGGCGCGTCCCCCCTCATCCTTCTCAGGACACCCTCACGACAACAACCACTCCCGAGGCCGAGTGCCTTCACGAGCCCCTTCAACAGTCGCTCAGAACCTGCCTCTCAGAACAACATGCGTCCTTCAAAAGAACATGCGTCCTTCAGAACAACGGCTCCGGCAGCACTCCTTCCAGCGCCAGCAGCTTCCGCTTGGTCTCCAGGCCGCCCCCGAACCCGCCGATGCCGCCGTCACTCTCCACGACCCGGTGGCAGGGCACGACTACCGGCAGCGGATTGGCCCCCATGGCCATGCCTACCGCCTGGGCCGCGCCCGGCTGACCGACCCGCCGGGCCAGATCGCCGTACCCCACCACGGTCCCGAACGGAACGCCGGACGCCAGCACGCGCAGCACCTGGCGGTTGAACCCGGAGATCAGGGACCAGTCCAGCGGCAACTCGAAGTCACGGCGCTCACCCGCGAAGTACGCCGCGACCTGCCGTATCGCCTCGGCCAGCAGAGGGGACTCGGGTGCCTCGACAGGCTCGGTGCCGAGCCGGGACCCGAGCCGCTCGAGCGCCTTGTCGCGCACCGCGTCCGTGACGTGGAAGACGACGCTGACCAGGCCCTCGCCGGTCGCGGCCAGCAACAGCGGACCGATGGAGCTGTCGACGACGGCCCACACCACCTGCTGCTCGTTCTGCCCATGGCTGTTCATGCGATCCACCGTACGGCGCACCACTGACAACGCCGGTGGCCCGGACGCTCACGAGCGTCCGGGCCACCGGCGACGGGCCTGCCATGAGGGCCTCAGCCCTCGTTCCCGGTCCTTTGTTCTCAGCCTTCGTGATTCTCAGCCCTCGTTCAGCGCCTCCCGGACCACGTCGGGCCTGTTCGTGATGACGCCGTCCACGCCGAAGTCCGCGACGCGCCGCGTGCCGTCCGCGGTGTCGACGGTCCAGGTGAAGATCTCCAGCGGATTTCCGTGCGCTCCGTCGAGGGCATGGATCGCGGCGACGTAGTCGGCGGAGATGGACGTGTGGGTCGAGTTGATCTGATCGGCGAACTGGGCGTACACGGGCAGCTCGGCGACCGGCGGCGTGCCCAGGAAGCCCGTCTTGATGTCGGGCCGCAGCGCGTGCACGGTCCGGACGCTGTCCGCGCTGAAGCTCTGGATGACCAGCTTGCTCCGCACGTGGGCCGGCCCCAGCCAGCCTTCGTTGCTGAGGGCCTTGAGGGTCTCCCGTTCGATGCCCGGGTAGAGCGCGGGGTTCTTGATCTCCAGGACGAGCTTCTGGTGGTTGCGCGAGACCCGGTTCATGTACTGCTTCAGCGTCGGCACGCGCGCGCCCGTGAACCTGGGGCTGAACCAGCTGCCGGCGTCGAGGCGCGCGATCTCCGCGGCGGTGAAGTCCTTCACCTTCCAGGGGGCCCGCCCGGGGAAGACCTCCTCCACATCGGTCGTGCGCGTCAGGCTGTCGTCGTGGATCACCACGAGTTCGCCGTCCTTGGTGCGCTGGACGTCGTTCTCGACCCAGCGGAATCCGAGGTCGGCCGCTTTGTCGATGGCGGCAATCGTGTTCTCCGGGGCATGGGCCGAGGCACCACGATGGGCGATGACCAGGGGTTGGTCGGTGCTCGCATCAGCGTGAGCGGTGGAGGCGGGGAGAACGAGGGCGGCGGCTCCCAGGAGCGCGGTGGTCGTTGCGGTGGCAGCGCGCGCGTGCATGCGTACTCCTTGCGTCTGTGGTCACGGACCGTCCCAGAGTGACAGCAGAGGGTCAACAGCAGGGAGGTGCAAGATGGCCACAAATTGAATGGAGTTGCCGGAGTCCGCTCACCTGTGCCGCACAACTGCGGCAAGGGCGTGATTCTTTGCCGGAAAATCGTTCGAGCGTTCCGACGCGAGTCATACTCTCTGCGTCAACCCCGGCCGCCGCGGCGGTCCTGGGACAGGGGCATTTCACGGAATTCCGGGACGCAACAGGGCGGAAGGGCAACCGCGCATGCAGGGCACGGTCGACGGTTTCAGCTACGGACTGGTCACGCCGCTGGTGGCGTACCTGATGGCTTGCCTCGGCGGAGCGCTGGGCCTGCGCTGCACCACGAGATCGATGCTTGTCACCCGCTCCTGGCGGTCAGGCTGGCTCGCGCTCGGCTCGGCGGCGATCGGCTCCGGCATATGGACCATGCACTTCATCGCGATGATGGGATTTTCCGTCGACGAGACACCGATCCACTACGACAAGCCGACGACGTTCGCGAGCCTGGGCGTCGCGATCGTCATGGTCGGCATCGGGATCTTCATCGTCGGCTACAAGGGAGCCTCCGGAACGGCCCTTTTCACCGGCGGCACCATCACAGGCCTCGGCATCGCCTCCATGCACTACCTGGGCATGGCCGGTATGCGACTCAACGGGAACCTCGAGTACAACACCTTCACAGTCGCCGCCTCGGTCGTCATAGCAGTCGTCGCCGCGATCGCGGCCCTATGGGCGGCGGGACAAGTCCGGGGCTTCCTGTGGAGCGTGGGCGCGAGCCTGGTCATGGGCCTCGCCGTCAGCGGCATGCACTACACGGGCATGGCCGCCCTCAGCGTCCATCTGCACGGCGCGGCCAGCGATCCCGCCGGGGAGTCGCCCGCTGCCCTGCTGGCGCCCCTGATGGTCGGCCCTCTCGCCTTCCTGCTCCTCGCTGGTGTCGTGGTGACGTTCGACCCGCTGATGGTCATGGGCAAGCCCGGCTGGAACGCTGCCGAGCAGAAGCCGGGCATCCCGGCCCACATGGTCCGCCACACCGGCCGCCGGCCCGCGGCCGGCCTGCGCCAGCGCTCCAAGCACCCCGGTTCTCGCACTCCGCAGAACTGGTGACCCGACGCCATTGTCAGTGCGGGGTCGTACGGTGGATTCCATGCGGCCCGTATCCAAGATCGAACGCACGGTGGCGCCTTTCGAGGTCGTCAGCCCCTACCAGCCCAGCGGCGACCAGCCCGCTGCCATCGCCGAGCTTGAGCGGCGTATCCGCGCAGGTGAGAAGGACGTAGTCCTCCTCGGCGCGACCGGCACCGGCAAGTCCGCGACCACCGCGTGGATGATCGAGAAGCTCCAGCGCCCCACCCTGGTGATGGCGCCGAACAAGACACTGGCCGCCCAGCTGGCCAACGAGTTCCGCGAGCTGCTGCCGAACAACGCGGTCGAGTACTTCGTCTCGTACTACGACTACTACCAGCCCGAGGCCTACGTCCCCCAGTCGGACACCTACATCGAAAAGGACTCCTCGATCAACGAGGAGGTGGAGCGACTGCGCCACTCCGCCACCAACTCGCTGCTCACGCGCCGCGACGTCATCGTGGTCGCCTCGGTCTCCTGCATCTACGGCCTGGGTACGCCTCAGGAGTACGTGGACCGCATGGTCGCCCTCAAGGTCGGCGACGAGATCGACCGGGACGACCTGCTGCGCCGATTCGTCGATATCCAGTACACGCGCAACGACGTGGCCTTCGCGCGGGGCACCTTCCGGGTCCGCGGCGACACGATCGAGATCTTCCCGGTCTACGAGGAACTGGCCGTTCGTATCGAGATGTTCGGCGACGAGATCGAGGCCCTCTCCACGCTGCACCCGCTCACCGGTGAGGTCATCAGCGACGACGAGCACCTCTACGTGTTCCCGGCGTCCCACTACGTGGCGGGCCCCGAGCGCATGGAGCGAGCCGTCAACGACATCGAGAAGGAGCTGGGGGAGCGCCTTGCGGAGCTTGAGAAGCAGGGTAAGCTCCTGGAGGCCCAGCGGCTGCGGATGCGCACGACCTACGACCTCGAGATGCTCCGCCAGATCGGCTCCTGCTCCGGCGTGGAGAACTACTCGATGCACTTCGACGGCCGCGAGCCCGGTACCGCGCCCCACACCCTCATCGACTACTTCCCAGAGGACTTCCTGCTCGTCATTGACGAGTCTCACGTCACGGTGCCGCAGATCGGCGCCATGTACGAGGGGGACGCCTCCCGAAAGCGCACCCTCGTAGACCATGGCTTCCGGCTGCCCTCCGCCCTGGACAACCGCCCCTTGAAGTGGGAGGAGTTCCAGGAGCGCATCGGCCAAGCCGTCTATCTGTCGGCGACGCCGGGCAAGTACGAGCTCTCGCGCGGGGACGGCTTCGTCGAGCAGATCATCCGCCCTACTGGCCTCATCGACCCCGAGGTCGTCGTCAAGCCCACCGAAGGGCAGATCGACGACCTGGTTCACGAGATCCGCAAGCGCACGGAGAAGGACGAGCGCGTCCTGGTCACCACGCTCACCAAGAAGATGGCCGAGGACCTCACCGACTACTTCCTCGAACTGGGCATCCAGGTCCGCTACCTGCACAGCGACGTCGACACCCTGCGCCGTGTCGAGCTGCTGCGCGAGCTGCGCGCCGGCGAGTTCGACGTCCTCGTCGGCATCAACCTCCTGAGGGAAGGCCTCGACCTGCCCGAGGTCTCCCTGGTGTCGATCCTCGACGCCGACAAGGAAGGTTTCCTGCGCTCTGGTACGTCCCTGATCCAGACCATCGGCCGCGCGGCGCGCAACGTCTCCGGTCAGGTCCACATGTACGCCGACAAGATCACCCCGGCGATGGAGAAGGCCATCGAGGAGACCAACCGCCGCCGGGAGAAGCAGGTCGCGTACAACAAGGAGAGGGGCCTCGACCCGCAGCCCCTCCGCAAGAAGATCAATGACATCGTCTCGCAGATCGCCCGCGAGGACGTCGACACGGAACAGCTGCTCGGCTCGGGCTACCGTCAGTCGAAGGACGGCAAGGGCGCCAAGGCCCCGGTGCCCGCGCTCGGCTCGAAGGCAGCGAAGGGAGCCAAGTCCGCCAAGGGCAAGGCCAAGGAGACCGTGCCGACCGACCGCCCCGCGGCGGAACTCGCCGGGCAGATCCAGGAGATGACGGAGCGGATGCGGGCGGCCGCCGCGGACCTGCAGTTCGAGATCGCCGCCCGTCTGCGTGACGAGGTCTCGGAGATGAAGAAGGAGCTGCGGCAGATGAAGGAGGCAGGCATCGCCTGACTCGCGGGTGGCGCGCTGTGTTGCAAGACCGACACAAAGTGTGCACCAGGGTTCGGCGCTGTCAGTGGCCCTGCGTAGGGTTGCTGGTCAACCGCAGGATTCTGCGGCAACAGGGGACGGTTCGAGAGGGGAACAGCGCGTGACGGTCAACATGACCAAGGGTCAGGCCATCAATCTGCAGAAGAATGACGGAGGCACGCTGACCGCGGTGCGCATGGGGCTCGGCTGGCAGGCGGCTCCGCGACGTGGCCTGTTCGGCTCTCGCACCCGGGAGATCGACCTCGATGCCTCCGCCGTGCTGTTCGCGGACAAGCAGCCGGTCGACGTGGTGTTCTTCCGTCACCTCGTCAGTGACGACGGCTCCGTGCGGCATACCGGTGACAACCTCGTCGGCGGTGTGGGCCAGGGCGGCGACGACGAGGCGATCCTCGTCGACCTCGCGCGCATTCCGGTCCACATCGACCAGATCGTCTTCACCGTGAACTCCTTCACGGGCCAGACGTTCCAGGAGGTGCAGGACGCGTTCTGCCGCCTGGTCGACGAGACCAACGGCCAGGAGCTGGCCCGCTACACCCTGGCCGGCGGCGGCCAGTACACGGCGCAGATCATGGCGAAGGTCCACCGCGCGGGCACAGGCTGGCAGATGACCGCCATCGGTACGCCGGCCAACGGCCGCACCTTCCAGGACCTGATGCCGACGATCCTGCCGCACCTGTAGGCAGCCTGGCGCGGGGAGCACGAATACAGGCGCATGAGTACATAGGGGGAACGAAGGCGATGACGGCTGAGCTGGTCCGGGGGCAGAACCACCCTCTCGCCCAGGCCCGACTTGAGATCCGTGTGTCGGCAGGCAAGCCGATCGTGGCCGGGGCCACGCTCAGCGACGAACACGGCACGGTGCACGGTGTCGAGTGGGTGGCCCACCCGGGCTCACCCACTCTGCCCGGTCTCGAGGTCTCCAAGCAGGCGGCGGCGGACCACCGCCTCGCCTGCGACCTGGACGCGCTGCCAGAGTCCGTGCACCGGGTCAGTGTGCTCCTCGCGCTGCCGTCAGGGGCCGGTGGGCCGGTCCGGTTCGGCGCCGTCGCCGCGCCCTTCGTCGCCGTGACCGGACTCGACGGCTCCGAGGTCGCCAGCTACACGATCACGGGCCTCGACGCCGAGTCGGCCGTCGTCGCACTCGAGCTCTACCGCAGGCAGGGCGCCTGGAAGGTGCGGGCCGTCGGTCAGGGGTACGCGGGCGGCCTCGCCGAACTCCTCGCCGACCAGGGCCTGCCCCAGGCCCACCAGCTCGCGGGCAGCATCAACGAGGCGGTCGCCAAGGGCCTGGCGCGTGCGGTGGCCGCACCTCCGCCGCGTACGGCCGACGGCGACCGCTCGCGACAGGCCGCGGCACCCGCGCTCGGCCAGGACCAGGGCGGGTCCGGGCCCACGTCCCAGGGCGTCTCCGGCCACGTACCACCGCCGCACCACGGACATCCGAGCGGACAGGCGGGAGCCACAGCGTCCGGCGCTCCTGAGCACGCGGCGCCGCAGGTTGGCCATCCCGGGGGGCCCGCGCAGGCGGACCCGTCCGCCGTCACGCAGCCCGCCGTGGCCGGAGCCGGCGATTCCGTCAACTACAGCCACCCGGGCCGACAGGCGGCCGCGCCTCCGTCGCCCCCGCCGACCGCGCCCCCGGCCCAGCCGGGACAGCCCGCGCAGCCCGTGGCGGGCGACGCGACCGGCTGGTCCATGGAGGAGCGGCTCTACAACCAGGTGTGGGGCATGTTCGAGGACCTGGCCCGCGCCACGGCCGCGTACCGCAGCGCCGTCGACTTCGCCGAGTCGCGCATGGAGCAGGAGCTCGACAGGGCCCTGTCCGACCCGCGCAGCCGCATCGGCGGACAGGGCGACGCCGCACGCGAGGCGGCCCGCGCCAAGCACGCCCAGCTGGTCGACCGGGCCAGGGAGGCGCTCGACCGCGACCTCGCCCAGCTCACCGCCGAGGCCGAGGTCGTCGAGCCCGCGCTGCCGCCCGCGTTCGCACGCTGGGACAACCCGGTCTGGCACGGCTACCGGGTGCCGATGGAGATTCCCATGGCCCTGCGTCTGGGGGATCTCCAGCTGCCCGAGAGCGACGGCCTGAGCATTCCGATGCTGGTGCGGCTGCCGCTGGAGCGTGGTCTGTGGATCGACAGCGGCCGCGCCGGATCCCTCGACGACTCGCTCGCCGACTCCGACGAGCTGCGCCGCCTCGCCATGGATTCGGCGGTGGCGCACGCCGCCCGGCTGCTCGCCGTCTACCCGGCGGGCGAGTACACGGTGCAGGTGATCGACCCGGCCGGTTCAGGGGCCTCGTCGCTCGCGCCGCTCGCGAGTACCGGCGTGCTCGGCGGCCCGCCCGCCGTCGGCGCCGCAGGGGTGAACGACATGCTTGCCCGGCTCACCCAGCGTGTCGACCTGGTGCAGATGGCGATCCGCGGCGGCGTGGCCGACTCGCTGCCGGCCGACCTCGACACGGCAGAGCAGCTGCTGATCGTCAATGACTTCCCGCACGGCTTCGACGACCGTGCCGTGACCCAGCTGCGCTATCTCGCGGACGAGGGCCCGGCCGTGGGAGTCCACCTCATGCTGGTTGCCGACCGGGAGGACGCCGCCGCCTACGGACCGCTGCTCGACCCGCTGTGGCGCTCGCTGCTCAGGCTCACCCCGGTGCCCGATGACCACCTCGCCGACCCGTGGGTGGGGCACGCGTGGACATACGACCCCTCGCGCGTACCGCCCGGCAGCCAGGTGCTCCAGCACGTCCTCACCCAGGTCGCGGCAGCCCGGCGCTCCTGGAACCGCTGAGGGCTCCCGCGCACTCTCCCAAGGATTCGCCAAGTCGCCTGACCAGGGCATTTGGCCTTTCTTTTACCAATCTCTTTACCTTTCCTTGGTGATTGGGTACTGTCCTCCGTACGGAGGGGAGTACTCCCTACCTGCTGCGGCGTACCCGTCAATACGGATCCGGCCAGATCCCGGGGCGTCGGCCCGAAGCGCACTGGACGCATCACGCGCCCCAGACGCCCAGGGTGGAAGAGACCTCCGGTAGCGACGACGCTGAAATCTGCCGTTACGTACTGCCGGAGGCGCAGTGAATGTTTCCCTGACCCTGTGGGTCCTGACCATCGTGGGCCTTGCCGCCCTCATCGCCGTCGACTTCTTCATCGGCCGTAAGCCGCACGACGTATCGATCAAGGAAGCCGGAATCTGGACGGTCGTCTGGATCGTCCTGGCCGGACTGTTCGGACTCGGACTGCTCATATTCGGCGGAGGACAGCCCTCCGGCGAGTTCTTCGCGGGCTTCATCACCGAGAAATCGCTGAGCGTCGACAACCTCTTCGTCTTCGTCCTGATCATGGCGAAGTTCGCGGTGCCCACGCAGTACCAGCAGCGGGTGCTGCTCATCGGTGTGCTGATAGCCCTCGTCCTGCGCGCGATCTTCATCGCAGCGGGCGCCGCCATCCTCGCGAGCTTCGCGTGGGTCTTCTACATCTTCGGCGCGTTCCTCATCTACACCGCCTGGAAGCTGATCCAGGAGGCCCGGGCCGACGAGGAGGACGAGGACTGGGACGAGAACCGGCTGCTCAAGGCCGCCGAGCGCCGCTTCGGTGTCGCCGACCGCTACCACGGCACCAAGCTGTGGATCCAGCAGAACGGCAAGCGCGTCATGACGCCGATGCTGGTCGTCATGCTCGCGATCGGCACCACAGACGTGCTCTTCGCACTCGACTCGATCCCCGCGATCTTCGGTCTGACGCAGGACCCGTACATCGTCTTCACGGCCAACGCGTTCGCGCTGATGGGTCTGCGGCAGCTGTACTTCCTGATCGGCGGACTCCTCAGGAAGCTGGTCCACCTCAGCTACGGCCTGTCGGTGATCCTCGGCTTCATCGGCGTCAAGCTGGTGCTGCACGCGCTGCATGAGTCCGGTGTCCACGTCCCGGAGATCTCCATCCCGGTCTCCCTCGGAGTGATCTGCGCGGTGCTTGTCGTCACGACGATCACCAGCCTGATGGCCTCCAAGAAGCAGACGGCCGAAGAGGCCCGGAAGGCCGAAGGATCTCAGCAGGCCGAAGGGACTCAGAAGGACAGCATCGACGTCTGACCGCGTCGGACGTAGGAACAACCAGCACCGGGAGCGACGTTCGGCGAGTTGCCGACCACCGCTCCCGGTGCTTGCTTGTGTGCTGAGCGTTCCCCGGCCCGGGGGCGCCTGGCCGGGTGGAGGCACCCATGAAGTTCGTGCAGATCATCGACTTCGAGACCGAGCGCATGGACGAGATGCGGGAGTTGGTCCGGGAGCGCGAGAAGCGCGCCGCGGGCAACAGCGGCGGCCCCACACACCGCCTTGTCCTGCAGGACCGGAACACACCCAACCGCTTGCTGGTCGTGTTGGAGTTCGAGTCGTACGAGGACGCCATGCGCAACAGCAACGACCCCGAGACGACCAGGATGGCGGAGCAGCTGGCCGCGATGTGTACCAGGCCGCCGTCGTTCACCGACTGTGATGTACGCGAGATGACCGAACTCAAGTAGCGTCGCGGCGCCGCAACGGGCATAACTCGGCCCGGTCGCCGCCGCCAGTGCATTTGAGGAGCAGGCGGTGATCCGCGGGCGACAGCACTCCGCACCCACCGCAGGGCGCGCGTAAGCGTTTACGCAAACGCATACGTGCGCCCATGCCGCACGTCACCCTGTAGCGGGTTCCGGCGCCGCAACCCGTACGGGCCGGGTCTCGGGCAGCAGTGCGAAGCAGCCCAGGCTGAGCAGCGCGACGCCCGTCAAATAGGCGGCCACGCCCCAGGGGACCCGCCCGCTCTGTTCGGCGACCGCCGTCGCCACGATCGGGGTGAGCGCGCCGCCGAGTACCCCGCCCAGGTTGTACCCCACCGCGGCACCCGTGCAGCGCACCCGTGGCTCGTACAGCTCCGGCAGATACGCGGCGATCACGGCGAACATCGTGACGAACGCGATCAGCGCCACCAGGAAGCCGAGGAACATCAGCAGCGGTTCGCCGGTCGACAGCAGCGCGATCATCGGGAACATCCACAGCGCGGAGCCCGCACAGCCCGCCAGGCACAGCGGTCGCCGCCCGTAGCGGTCGCCGAGGTGGGCCGCCAGCGGGGTCAGAGCGCCTTTCACCAGGACGGCCGCCATGATGCAGGCCAGCATGACGGTACGGCTCACCCCGAGCCGCTCCGTCGCGTAGGCGAGGGACCAGGTCGTCACCGCGTAGAACACCGCGTATCCGACCGCGAGCGCTCCGGCCGTCAGCAGAACGAGCCGCCAGTGGTCGTGCACCACTTCCGCGAGCGGCACGCGCGCGTGCTCCCGCAGTTCGAGGAACTGCGGGCTCTCCGCGAGGGAGGAGCGCAGCCACAGCCCCGCCGCCGCCAGCACACCCGCCGCCCAGAACGGCACCCGCCAGCCCCAGGCGGCGAACTGCGCGTCGGAGAGTGTCGCCGACAGCATCAGCATCACACCGTTGGCGAGGACGAACCCCACAGCGGGACCGATCTGCGGGAAGCTCGACCACAGCCCGCGCCGCTCGGCCGGCGCGTGTTCCGCGGTCAGCAGCACCGCCCCGCCCCACTCACCGCCGAGCCCGAGTCCCTGCAGAAAACGCAGCACCAAGAGCAGCACGGGAGCGGCCGTACCGATGGTGTCGTACGTCGGTACGCAGCCGACCGCTACGGTCGCCGCACCGGTCAGCAACAAGGAGGCGACGAGAACGGGCCGCCGTCCGTGCCGGTCACCGATATGGCCGAACAGGACCGAGCCCAGCGGCCGTGCCACGAAGCCCACGCCGAAGGTCGCGAAAGCCGCCAGCGTCCCCGCGACCGGCGAGAACGTCGGGAAGAACAAGGGTCCGAGGACCAGTGCGGCGGCGGTCCCGTAGACGAAGAAGTCGTAGAACTCGATGGCTGTCCCGGCGAGCGAGGCGGCCGCGAGTCGCGGCATGGAAGGAGGCTTTACGGTGCGTGCACGATGCATGCCGCCTCAACTACCCACGGTCACCAAGAGTTACGGGGGCGCGCGGGAGCCCGGTCGGCTTCAATACGTCACCGTGATGCGCCGGGCAGAGCCGTCCACCCGAATGGCACCTCCATAGGGAATGACGATTTGCGGATCGGTGTGCCCGAGATCCACGTCGAAGACGATCGTGGTGTCAGGGGCGTAGGCCCGCATGGCGCGCAGCACGGCCGCACGCTGCTCCGCGGCATAACGGGCGCCCTTCTCCGGGCTGTTGGGGTGCTCGAACGACCAGGTCTTGGCGCGGCCCATCAGGAGCGCGGAGAAGCGCTGGAGCAGTCCGCGCTCGCCCATGTTCCGCAGGATGCGGAAGACTTCCTCACCGCTCGGCAGTTCCTCGGAGGTCTCCAGGAAGAGCACTCCGTCGTGGACGGAGAGGTCGCGCGGTATCTCACGGTCGGCCATCAGGAGCCAGGCGACGATCTCCAGACAGCCGCCCCAACTGCGCCCCTCCACCACCCGGTCCGGGTTGAACCAGGTCCACCCGTTGCCGGGCCGCGTCTCCGGTTCCGACTCGAACGTCGCCGGGTCCGCCCAGTCGCGGTCGACGTCGCGCCACCGCTCGGCGGGCCGCAGTTCGTACTCGCCCGAGGTGAAGAGCGCCGCCCGCATGGACTCGGCGGTCAGCGGGTGCATCGCGCCGGGGCGGCCCAGCTCGCTCATAACGGTCGCGCCGTGGTAGCCGACGATTCCGGCGCTGTGCAGATACGCGAGCAGGTTCGTGTTGTCGCTGTAGCCGAAGAACGGCTTCGGATTCGCGCGGATCAACTCCCTGTCCAGCAGCGGCAGCACGGTGATCTGGTCGTCGCCGCCGATGGCCGCGATGACCGCCCTGACGCTCGGGTCCGCGAACGCCGCATGGATGTCGGCGGCCCGTTCCTGAGGCGTCGAGCCCACCTTCCGGGTCGTCGAATACTCGACCGGTTCGAGCCCGTACTCCTTGCGCAGCCGCTCCAGCCCCAGCTCGTACGGGAGCGGAAGGAGGCCCGGCAGCGCGGTGGACGGCGAGATCACCGCTATCCGGTCGCCGGGCGCCGGCTTGGGAGGGTAGGCGGGCGTCGTCATGCCAGGAGGACAGGAGCCCTCGCCGCGTCCACGCACCGTGATAAACCGGGTCTGAACAGCGGTCCCGAACGGGCCGACCCAGCCGACCGGACCGGAGGAACGGTGCCCCGAACTCTCGCCAACGCCCCGATCATGATTCTCAACGGCCCCAACCTGAACCTCCTGGGCCAGCGGCAGCCGGAGATCTACGGTTCCGACACCCTCGCCGACGTCGAGGCGATGTGTGCCAAGGCGGCGGCCGCGCACGGCGGCACGGTGGACTTCCGCCAGTCCAACCACGAGGGCGAACTCGTCGACTGGATCCACGAGGCACGCCTCAACCACTCCGGGATCGTGATCAACCCGGGCGCCTACTCGCACACCTCCGTCGCGATCCTGGACGCGCTCAACACCTGTGACGGCCTGCCCGTGTTGGAAGTCCACATCTCCAACATCCACAAGCGCGAGGAGTTCCGGCACCACTCGTACGTCTCGCTCCGTGCCGACGGCGTGATCGCGGGCTGTGGTGTGCAGGGGTACGTGTTCGGGGTGGAACGGGTCGCGGCGCTGGCGGGGACGGGGCAGGGGAAGGCCTGACCAGCGCGGGCCGATGGGCCGGCCCGGGACGCCGGGAGGGGGTCCGGCGGCCGGCGCACGGCTCGGGCTCGCGACCGATTGTCAGTGGCGGGTGCCACCATCGACTCATGAACTCATTCCAGGATTTCCGAGCCCAGATTTTCCCGGCGCAGTGCCCCCCTGTCCCCAACCGTGGGCCTGCCCCGAGCCATGAACCCGCGGTCGGCTACAGCCGTCCCGCCTCCACGATCCGCCGCAGAAAGCGCCGCGTGCGCTCCTCCCGCGGGTCGCCGAAGACCTCCTCGGCCGTGCCGCGCTCCAGCACGACTCCGCCGTCCAGGAAGCACACCTGGTCCGCGACATCGCGGGCGAAGCCCATCTCGTGCGTGGCCAGCACCATGGTCATTCCGTCGCCCTTCAAGTCCCGGACGACGGCCAGGACTTCGCCCACGAGCTCCGGGTCGAGGGCGGCGGTGATCTCGTCGAGGAGCAGCAGCCGGGGGCGTACGGCCAGGGCACGGACGATCGCGGCCCGTTGCTGCTGGCCACCGCTCAGCCGGTCCGGGTACTCGCGCGCCTTGGCGCCGAGCCCGAGCCGGTCGAGCAGCTCACGGGCATACGTCTCCGCTTCCCCGCGGCTCACGCCGTGCACGCGGCGCGGGGCGAGCGTGATGTTCTCCAGGACGGTCATGTGCGGAAAGAGGTTGTACGCCTGGAAGACGACTCCGATCCGGCGGCGTACGGAGTCCTGGTCGGCCCGAGGGTCGGTGATCTCCTCGTCGTCCAGCCAGATCGCGCCGTCGTCGATCTCCTCCAGGAGGTTCGCACAGCGCAGCAGCGTCGACTTGCCGGAGCCGGAGGCCCCGATCAGCGCCGTAACCGTGTGCGGGGCGACCTCCAAGTCGACGTCCCGCAGGACGACCGAGCCGCCGAAGGTCTTGCGGACGGCCTCCATACGCAGCACCGGTACGTCGGAAGTCGTGGGTGTCTCGCTCATATGCTCCCTCCCTGCGCCTGTCGGCGGTCCATCCGGGCCGTGACCCAGTCCGTGAAGCGAGTCATCGGGATGGTCAGCGCGACGAAGATGAGTCCCGCGACGATGTACGGCGTGTAGTTGAGGCTGCGGCCCACGATGATGTCCGCGGCGCGCACGGCGTCGACCGCGCCGCCGATCGAGACGAGCCCGGTGTCCTTCTGAAGGGACACCAGGTCGTTGAGGAGTGGCGGCACCTGGCGGCGTACGGCCTGGGGCAGTACGACGTAGCGCAGCGACTGACGGTTGTTCAGCCCCAGCGAGCGGGCCGCGGCGCGCTGTGAGGGGTGGACGGACTCGATACCGGCGCGGAACACCTCGGCGACGTAAGCCGAATACGTCAGCGTGAGTGCCGTACCGCCGAGCAGCACCGGATCGACGGTGATGCCCTGCAGCCGCAGTGCCGGCACGCCCAGGACCACGATCATCAGGTTGATGATCAACGGAAGGCCGCGGAAGAAGTCGGTGTACGCGGCGGCCAGTGCCCGCACGGGGAAGAACACCGGGCCGCGCAGCGTACGGGCGACGGCGATCAGCATGCCGAGGACGAGGACCGCGGCGCCGCACACCAGCAGTAACCGGACGTTCAGCCACAGCCCTTCGAGGACCTTGGGGAACGCCTCGCGCGCGTACTCCGCGTTGAAGAACGTTTCCTTGGTGCGCGGCCAGCCGGGCGCGTTGACGACGACGAGGTAGAGGACGACGCCGGTCACGAGGGTGGACAGCGCGGCGATCGCCGTCGCCCGGCGGGCACGGGTGCGCTTGTAGCGCTCCCGCTCGATCCGCCGCCGCGACGGGACGTACGCCTCGCGCATGCCTCCCTCGCCGGAGCCTTCGCCGGAGTCCTCCCCCGACTCCTCCTTCACGACGGTCACTTGAGTACCGGTGCGTCGACGGCGTCGGACAGCCACTGCTTCTCGATGGAGGCCAGCGTGCCGTCCTCGCGCAGGGCGTCCACGGCGTCCGTCACGCACGACGTGAGTGCGCTGCCCTTGTCCAGGACGAGCCCGAACTGCTCGGGCTTGCCGCCAGTGTTCTCGAACTGCCCGACAATCCTCGCGTCCGTCACCTCGGCAGCCGTGATGTAGAACGCGGTCGGCAGGTCGACCACGATGGCGTCCACCTGGCCGTTCTTCAGCGCGGACTTGGCCTGGTCGTTCTTCGCGTACGCGGCCGGGTCCTGGGTCGGCTTCACCACGTCGTTGATGTAGTTGAGGCTGGTGGTGCCCACCTGGGCGCCCAGCTTCACGCCCTTGAGGTCGGCGATGCTCTTCGCCTTCGCGGCCTTGGAGTCCTTCAGCGCGATGACGGCCTGGCGTACGTCGTAGTAGCCGGAGGAGAAGTCGACGGCCCTCTTGCGCTCGTCGCTGATCGACACCTGGTTGATGTCGAAGTCGAAGGTCTTCTCGCCGGGCGCGAAGGCCTTGTTGAAGGGGACGGTCTGCCAGACGACGTCGCCTTCGGTGTAGCCGAGTTGCTTCGCCACGGCGTACGCGACGGCCGACTCGAAGCCCTTGCCGTTGGCCGGCTTGTCGTCCTTGAACCACGGCTCGTACGCGGGCTCGTCCGTCGCGATCGTCAGCTTCCCGGAGACCTCGGTGGCCAGTTTGCCCTTGGCACACGACGCGGCGGAGGGCTTGTCGGCGGCCTTCTCCTCAGGCTGCGGGGCGCAGCCGACGGCGACGGCGAGCAGAGCGACGGTGGCGGCGGACGCGGCACCACGCAGGGTGCTGAGGGCAAGATGCATGGCGGGAGAGTGACAGTGCGTGGGCCTGTCTGTCGAGGTCACAGGGGCAACTGTCCGCATAGTGGGAACGGGTGTTGCAATGCTGTGAACTGGTGTGGCGCCGACGACGCACCGTATGTCCGGTGGGCCGACCGGACGGGACGGCCGAGGCAACCGGGAGTGCCGGGGCGGTGGCCGCCGGACGTCGGCCACCGCTGCCAGGGCAGGGCCGCCGGCCGAGGGCGGGGATCGAAGGCCGGCGACCCGTCCGCTCAGGAGCCATCATCCTGTGCGGGACTGCCTCCAGTGGACCGCGTGCCCCCCATGCGCCGGGAGCGCGCGCGTGCCACCGGCGCGTGCGCTCGTTTCACACGGGGCGCGCGACGACGCGTGCGGCCGCCGACTTCACTTCCGGCGTCGGGCGACTCACCAACACGCTCGCGGTGTCAGGGAGTTCGCCAACGTGCCTTCTTCTTGGGGCGGTTCACCAGCCCCGCGCGTGCCACTCCGGCAGGTGCGGTCGCTCCGAGCCCAGCGTCGTGTCGTTGCCGTGCCCCGGGTAGACCCAGGTCTCGTCCGGAAGCACAGCGAAGATCTTCGTCTCGACGTCGTGGATGAGGCTGGCGAACGCTTTCGGATCCTTACGTGTGTTGCCCACACCACCCGGGAAGAGGCAGTCACCTGTGAACACATGAGGGTGACCGTGCGGGTCGTCGTAGACGAGCGCGATGGAGCCTGGTGTGTGCCCCACCAGATGGCGCACGGTCAGCTCCACGCGGCCCACCCGGATCGTGTCGCCGTCCTGGACCGGCACGTCCGTCGGTACCGGGATGCCGTCGACGTCGTCCCGTCCCGCGTACGTACGCGCGCCCGTGGCCGCCACGACCTCCGCGAGCGCCTGCCAGTGGTCGCCGTGCTGATGCGTGGTGACCACGGAGGCGATGCCGTCGTCGCCGATCAGCGTGAGCAGCGTCCCGGCGTCGTTGGCCGCGTCGATCAGCAGCTGCTCGTCCGTGGCCCGGCAGCGCAGCAAATAGGTGTTGTTGTCCATGGGGCCGACGGCGACCTTGGAGATCATCAGGTCCTGTAGCTCGTGCACATCCGCAGGCCCGCCGACCTTCACCGCTCCGCTGTACGTCATGGCGTCAGCCTATAGCGGGGGCAGTACGGGGAGCAGGCTGCCGTCGACACGCAGGGCCGAACCGTCGCGACGGCCGCAGAGCCAGCCGAGGAGGTCCGCCCGGCGGCCGCTGACCGTGATCTCGGGAAGAGGCGGCTGGTAGCCGCTCTCGACCTGCTCCTTCGAGAGGGACTCGACGGCTCCGGTGGGGATCATGCGGCCGTCGTCCTGCTTGATCAGCAGGGCCGGTACATCGGGGTGGCCCCGGAATCGCTCGGTAAGGAAGTTGATCTCGCGCTGAGTGAACTCCTCCGAGAGGTCCTCCAGCTCGTACCCGATCCCCAGATCCACGTGATGCAGCTCGACCTCGATCCACCGCCGGAACGGCACCCCGGACGCCGAGTCGGTGACTCCGTTGCGCAGTTCCACCGTGCGGGACCAGTCCGCGGGCGCGGTTCCCTTCTCCTGGAAGCGGGCCGCGCTCTCGCGGACGTCGGCGAGCTGCACGTCGAGAGGCCGTGGGGCGTCCCGCTCGATCTCGGCGTCCCGGGCGTCCCCGGAGATGTACATCGGCCGTCCTTCGAGGACGTTCACGAGTGCGTCCGCGTTGCGGGCGAGATGGGCCAGGACGTGGCCGCGGCTCCAGCCGGGCAGTCGCGACGGCTCGGCCAGCGAGGCGTTGTCCAATTTGGCGACTGCGGTGAGCAGCCGTTCGGTCGCGTCACGTACAGACGCCAGGTCGCGCACATGATCGTTCATGGGCCCGACGATAGTCCCGCCACCCGTTTGGGTGAAGGTGGTGGACCAGGCCCGCTAATCGAATGTGCGTGCTATAGGGTCGGGTGTGGCGTCAGGCATTCTTGGAGGTCCGGGATTGTTACCAACCAGGGAAACCAGACCGGCGCTGTCAGTGGCTCGCCCTAGTCTGTGAATGACGGGGGTCCCGCCCCTGTCACTTCTCTCAAGAAAGGTGCGGACCGGCGTGGCCGACCGTCTCATCGTCCGTGGCGCGCGCGAGCACAACCTGAAGAATGTCTCGCTCGACCTCCCGCGCGACTCGCTCATCGTCTTCACCGGGCTGTCCGGGTCGGGCAAGTCCTCGCTTGCGTTCGACACGATCTTCGCCGAGGGTCAGCGGAGGTACGTGGAGTCGCTCTCCTCGTACGCCCGCCAGTTCCTCGGGCAGATGGACAAGCCGGACGTCGACTTCATCGAGGGCCTGTCGCCGGCCGTCTCCATCGACCAGAAGTCGACCTCGCGCAACCCGCGCTCGACGGTCGGCACCATCACCGAGGTCTACGACTACCTCCGTCTGCTCTTCGCGCGCATCGGCAAGCCGCACTGCCCCGAGTGCGGCCGCCCGATCACGCGCCAGTCGCCGCATGCCATTGTCGACAAGGTCCTGGAGCTGCCCGAGGGAAGCCGCTTCCAGGTGCTGTCGCCGCTGGTGCGCGAGCGCAAGGGTGAGTTCGTCGACCTCTTCGCCGAGCTCCAGACCAAGGGGTACAGCCGTGCCCGGGTCGACGGCGAGACGATCCAGCTCACCGAGCCGCCCACGCTGAAGAAGCAGGAGAAGCACACCATCGAGGTGGTCGTCGACCGCCTCACGGTCAAGGAGGGTGCCAAGCGCCGCCTGACCGACTCCGTGGAGACCGCCCTCGGCCTCTCCGGAGGCATGGTCGTGCTCGACTTCGTCGACCTCCCCGCCGACGACCCCGAGCGCGAGCGCATGTACTCGGAGCACCTGTACTGCTCGTACGACGACCTCTCCTTCGAAGAGCTGGAGCCGCGCTCCTTCTCCTTCAACTCGCCCTTCGGCGCCTGCCCCGAGTGCACAGGCATTGGCACGCGGATGGAGGTCGACCCCGAACTGATCGTCCCGGACGAGGACAAGTCCCTCGACGAGGGCGCCATCCACCCCTGGTCGCACGGGCACACCAAGGACTACTTCGGGCGCCTCATCGGAGCCCTCGCGGACGCGCTGGGATTCCGGACCGACATCCCCTTCGCGGGCCTCCCGCAGCGCGCCAAGAAGGCCCTGATGTACGGGCACAAGACGCAGATCGAGGTCCGCTACCGGAACCGGTACGGCCGGGAGCGCGTGTACACCACGCCCTTCGAAGGGGCCGTCCCCTTCGTGAAGCGGCGGCACAGCGAGGCCGAGAGCGACGCGAGCCGCGAGCGCTTCGAGGGCTACATGCGCGAGGTGCCCTGCCCCACCTGTGAGGGAACCCGCCTCAAGCCGGTCGTCCTCGCGGTCACGGTCATGGGGAAGTCGATCGCCGCGGTCTCCGGCATGTCCATCAGCGACTGCGCGGACTTCCTGGGTGAGCTGAAGCTCGACGCGCGCGACAAGAAGATCGCTGAGCGCGTCCTGAAGGAGGTCAACGAGCGACTGCGGTTCCTCGTCGACGTCGGCCTCGACTACCTGTCGCTGAACCGCGCGGCGGGTACCCTCTCCGGCGGCGAGGCCCAGCGCATCCGCCTTGCGACCCAGATCGGCTCCGGCCTCGTAGGCGTCCTCTACGTGCTCGACGAGCCCTCCATCGGCCTGCACCAGCGCGACAACCACCGCCTCATCGAGACCCTGGTCCGGCTGCGCGACATGGGCAACACACTCATCGTCGTCGAGCACGACGAGGACACCATCAAGGTCGCCGACTGGATCGTAGACATCGGTCCCGGCGCGGGCGAGCACGGCGGCAGGGTCGTGCACAGCGGCTCACTGAAGGAACTGCTCGCCAACGAGGAGTCGCAGACCGGGCAGTACCTGTCCGGCAAGAAGGCCATCCCGCTGCCCGACATCCGGCGCCCGTGCGACCCGTCCCGGCAGCTGACTGTGCACGGCGCGCGCGAGAACAACCTGCAGGACATCGACGTGTCGTTCCCGCTGGGCGTCCTCACGGCCGTCACGGGCGTGTCGGGCTCCGGCAAGTCGACGCTGGTCAACGACATCCTTTACACGCACCTCGCCCGCGAACTGAACGGCGCCAGGAGCGTTCCCGGCCGCCACACGCGTGTGGACGGCGACGACCTCGTCGACAAGGTCGTGCACGTCGACCAGTCGCCCATCGGCCGCACACCCCGGTCGAACCCGGCGACGTACACCGGCGTCTTCGACCACGTCCGCAAGCTGTTCGCCGAGACGACCGAGGCGAAGGTCCGCGGCTACCTGCCCGGCCGGTTCTCCTTCAACGTCAAGGGCGGCCGCTGCGAGAACTGCTCCGGCGACGGCACGATCAAGATCGAGATGAACTTCCTCCCGGACGTGTACGTCCCGTGCGAGGTCTGCCACGGAGCGCGCTACAACCGGGAGACCTTGGAGGTCCACTACAAGGGCAAGTCCATCGCCGAGGTGCTGGACATGCCGATCGAGGAGGCCCGCCACTTCTTCGAGGCCGTCCCCGCGATCTCCCGCTACCTCAGGACCCTGAGCGACGTCGGCCTCGGCTATGTCCGACTCGGCCAGTCCGCGACCACCCTGTCCGGCGGTGAGGCCCAGCGCGTGAAGCTCGCCAGCGAGTTGCAGCGGCGCTCCACCGGACGCACGGTATACGTCCTCGACGAGCCGACCACCGGCCTGCACTTCGAGGACATCAGCAAGCTGCTCACCGTACTCTCCGGCCTGGTCGACAAGGGCAACACGGTCATCGTCATCGAGCACAACCTCGATGTCATCAAGACCGCCGACTGGGTCGTCGACATGGGTCCCGAAGGCGGCGCCGGCGGTGGCCTCGTCATCGCCGAGGGCACGCCCGAGCAGGTCGCCGGGGTCCCGGCCAGCCACACCGGCAAGTTCCTGCGTGAGGTCCTGGGCGCCGAGCGGATCAGCGACGGCACGCAGGTGAAGGCTCCGCGCAAGACGGCGGCCAAGAAGACGGTGGCCGTGGCCGCCACGTCGACGGCGAAGAAGACAGCGACGGCCAAGACCACGACGGCCAAGACCACGACGGCCAGAACCACCAACAACACGGCCACCAAGAAGGCGGCCGCGGTCACGAAGAAGGCGACCCCGGCGAAGAAGACGACACGCGCCAGGAAGGTCTGAGGCGGGTTCGCGCCACGTCGTACATCGCACATCACGGCACGCACGAACGCGCCGCGTTCCACGGGAACTCCCCGTGGAACGCGGCGCGTTGCACAGTCAGCCGCTCTGCCTCTACTTCTGGCGCTCTGCCTCTACTTCTGCCCCCGCGGCTCGACGAACTGCATGTCCAAGTGAATCTTGACCACGTCACCGAGCATCCCGCCGCCGAAGTCCAGACCGTAGTCGCTGCGCCGGATCTCGCCGGTCGCCTCGAAGCCCGCGTGCCTGCGGTTGTCGAGGACGGAGTCCACCACGCCGCCGAACTCCACGTCGAGCGCCACCGCTCGGGTCACCCCGCCGATGGTCAACTCGCCCTCCATGGACCACTCCTCGTCCTTCCCGGATACGCGAGTGGACCGATAGGTCATCGTCGGGCGGCTCGCCACGTCGAGCAGATCGGGAGAGCAGGTGTGCGCGTCACGATCGGGGTTGCCGGTGTCGATGGAGGCCAGGTCGATCTCGGCGCTCACCTTGGTGTCCTCGGCCGACTCACCCACGTACAGCTCGGCCTTCAACCCCCTGAAGCGGCCCCGCACCTTGGCGATGCCGAGGTGGCGGATCGTGAAGTTCACGGCGGAATGGAGGGGGTCGAGCTCCCAGTCGCCTGAGAGAAGCGGCAGAGCAGAAGCGGTCACAGCGGTCGGGGAGTTGTCGTTTGTCATGAGTCCCACTGTCAGAGAGACGCCGGACGGGAGGGAGACCGGGCGGAGGATGGTAGTGACAGGGCCACCATCCGGCGCTCACGCGTTGGTACGTTCAGAGGGTGAGCGACAACGAGTTGGGCACCTTCCTGCGTACCCGCCGTGAGGCGGTCACTCCCGCCGAGGTGGGGCTGCCCACCGGGTCCCGCCGTCGCACGCCGGGGTTGCGCCGCGCCGAGCTGGCCACGCTGGCCGGGGTGAGCGTCGAGTACCTCACCCGCCTCGAACAGGGCCGCGACCGCAATCCGTCGCCCCAGGTCCTCGGCGCACTGGCGGACGCGCTGCGGCTGGCCGTGCCCGACCGGATCCTGCTGCGCCGCCTGACGAAGGGAGCGGGCACCGACGCGGTGTTGTGCACCGCTGGCATGACCCCGAGCCGCGCGGTCCGTCCCACTACGCGCGCCCTGTTCGACCGGCTGGAGCCCGCTCCCGCCGTGCTGTTGAACTGGCTCGGCGAGATCCTCGTGTACACGACCGGGTATCAGCGGATCGCGGCCCCCTTGGGGCTGCTCGACGGCACGCACCCCAATGTCCTCCGGTACCTGTTCACCGACCAGCGGGCTCGCACCGCCTACGCGGACTGGGATCGCGTGGCCGACGAGCAGATCGCCGTCCTCAGGCACGAAGCCCCGCCCAACGACCCCTATGTGACCACGCTGACCGACGAGTTGACCATCACCGCCGGAGCTCTGTTCGCCGACCGGCTCGCGGCCGTACCCGTGATGCCCCGGCGCGCCGGGGCCGACCTCATCACCCACCCCGAAGCCGGCTCCCTGCGGCTCGCCTACGAGACACTCGCCCTGCCCGACGACGGCCAGCGCATGGTGGTGTACCTGCCCGCCGACGACACCACGGCCACCGCACTGGACCGCCTCAACGGCCGCCAGCCCGGCGCACTTCGAGCCGTCAACGGCTGACGGCCCGCAGGGCCCACCCGAACTGGACAGCTTCCCCGGTCCAGCTCGCGCGCCCTCTAGAAGGCGCCCAGCTCATGGGCGTACGGCGGCTCGGCGCCCGCCCGTGAGCAGGTGATCGCCGCGGCCCGCGCGGCGAACCGCAGCAACTCGGTCCAGCCCTCGGCGCCCAGGCCCGCCAGCGCGGGCCCGGACAGCGCGTCGCGGGCGGCGAGACCGTGCAGCAGCGCCGCGTTCACCGTGTCGCCCGCGCCGATCGTGTCCACCACGTCGACCGGTTCGCCCGGTACCGCGTACTCCGCGCCGTCGCGGGTGAAGACGGCCAGTCCGTCGCCGCCGCGGGTGACGACGACGGCCTCGGGCCCCGAGGCCAGCCACTCGCGCGGAGTGCCGCCCAGCCAGGACGCGTCCTCCTCGGACAGCTTGAGCAGTGACACCGACGGCAGCCAGCTCTTGAACCGGGCCCGGTAGGCGTCCGCGTCCGGGATCAGCCCTGCGCGGATGTTCGGGTCGAGCGCGGTGAACACGCCCCGCGCGGACGCGATCCGCATCAGCTCCTCGTACGCGCTCGCACCCGGCTCCAGAACGAGCGAACAGGTGCCGAAGGACACCGCCCTCGTCCCGTCCGGGAGTTGGTCCGGAGCCGAGAACAGCCGGTCCGCCGTGCCCTCGACATAGAAGGAGTAGGCGGCCGAACCGTCCGTGCCGATCGACGCGACGGCGAGGGTCGTCGGCTCGGTGCCGCGCTGCACGGACGCCACGTCGACGCCCGCCTCGCGCAGCCCGCCGAGCAGGGCCTCGCCGAAGGCGTCGGACGAGATCCGGGAGCAGAAGGCCGCGGGAGAACCGAGCCGGCCCAGCGCCACCGCCGTGTTGTACGGGCCTCCGCCGCGGCGCGGGTCGAGCCCCGCGAGCGCGCCGGCCTCACGGGGCACCAGGTCGATCAGGGCCTCACCGGCGACGACGATCACGAGTCGGATCCTTTCTCGGGGCAGCCGCACGAGGTGCGGTGAACGAAGTCGGAGGGCAGCCGGACCGTACGGGCCGTACGGCCGGGGTGGTCCAGGCGGTCCAGCAGCAGCCGTACGGCCTGGGTTCCGATGTCCTTGCTGGGCTGGGAGATCGCCGTCAGCCGGGGCGAGAAGAGGTCCGCCCAGGAGAAGTCGTCGAAGCAGCACAGGGCCAGGTCGCCGGGCACGGACAGGCCTCTCTCCCGCATGGCCCTGAGCGCTCCGATGGTCATCGCGTTGTTGGCGGTGACCAGCGCCGTCGGCGGTGCCGGGAGGGACAGCAGGGCGTCGGTCGCACGCTCGGCGGCCGCCGCCTCGGAGTTGCCGGGGACCACGAGACGTTCGTCGTACGCGAGTCCCGCGTACGCCAGACCGTGCCGGTATCCGGAGATCCGCTCGCTCGTGGTGCTGAGCCCCGGCAGGCCGGCGACCAGGCCGATCCGCTTGTGACCGAGCTCGGCGAGGTGGGTGACCAGGCGTTTGACGGGCTCGATGTTCTCCGCGCAGACCTGGTCGAACGTGAAGCCGGGCGCGAGACCGCCGTCGACCAGTCGGTCCAGGATGACGGTCGGTACGTCATGTCTCGCGAGGTAGCCGATGAGGTCGTGCGGGGTCGCGGAGGGCGCCACGATCATCCCGTCGACGCGTCGCTCGTGGAGCAGCTGGACGATCTTGCGCTCGTGCTCGGGCTCGTCGTGCGGGTCGGCGATGAGGAGGCTGTAGCCGCGCTCCAGCGCACCGGCCTCGACCCCTTGCAGGATCTCCGTGAAGTACGGGTTGCTGATTGCCGACACCGCGAGCCCGATGGACCGCGTGCGCGAGGTGACCAGGGATCTGGCCAGCGTGTTGGGCGTGTAGCCGAGTTCGTCGATGGCGTCGAGCACGGCCTGGCGTGTGGCCGGCCGCACCGGGCGCGTGTCGTTGAGTACATGCGAGACCGTCGCGACGGATACGCCCGCACTCCGGGCGACGTCGACCATGGTCGCCATGGTTGCGCCCCCTCTCTGCCCGCCAGGCGTTGTCCCGGGTCGGAAGGTACCCGATTCCGAGCGAGACGTAAACGCTTACGCAAGCGTTTACGTCTCCCGTCGGCAGTGGAGCTCGTCCCCGTCGCTCCCTGTCATTCCCAGTCCCACCCGATCCCCACGATCCCCGACCGCACCCGCGGCTCGACCATGTGCACGGACCGGTGATGGCCGCTCACGGCCAGTTCCTGGCGGCCGATCCGGGGTGCCGCCGCCGAGTGCTGGGTGAACCGGTGGCAGCGTACGGGCAGCGCGTCCTCGGCGAACCGCACCTGGAGGGCGTACTGCCCGCCCGAGAGGCTGAACCCGCGAACGTACTCGCTGGACGCGCCGGCCGTGCCGTCCTCGATGTCATAGCGGAACAGGAACGTGTCGCCCGTGCGCAGCCGCGTGTCGAAGAGCAACTCGGCCACGAGTACTCCGGTGCCGTCGTGCCAACGGACGCGTCCCGTACGGCAGTTCTCCAGGGCGTGCACCGTCATGCGGTCCGGAGCGCACCCCGGGTCACCGTGGTGGATGGCCACATAGCGGTCGATGCCGTCCTTGTCGGCGCGCACGATGTGGTGCGAGTCGCGCCCGAGCAGCTCGCGCCGGGAGCCGATGCGCACGCGTTCGTGGTGGCCGATGGTGTGCAGTCCGCCGTCGGGCGGTGAGTTCAGTTCGGCCAGCAGCTTCTCCAGGGCGCCCGAGGCCTCGACCAGGGAGCGGTACGAACGGGCCGCGGGGCGTTCCGTTTCGGGGTGCTCGTCGGCCTCGGCGAGCAGCCGTATCAGCGACTCCTCCGGTAGCTGGAGGATCTCCTCCAGGGCGCGTACGGCCCGCAGAGACTCGGGGCGCTGTGGGCGCCGGGCGCCCTGCTGCCAGTAACTGAGGCTCGTCACACCGACCTTGACCCCGTACCGCGTCAGATGGTGCTGTACGCGCTGCAGCGGCAGTCCACGGGCGGCGATCGCGGCGCGCAGGGCGACATGGAAGGGACCGCCCCGCAGGGCCGTCTCCAGCTCCGCCGTGGCGACGTCCGCGTGCTGTGTGCCGTGCCGCATGCAGGGGGCCTTTCTGTGAATGTCCACAACGGCCGGTCGGGCCGTTCGCGCAGTTCGGAGGGGGGCACCTGGTCGGCGTGCGGAGGATGTTCACATCCGTACGCCGTGGTTCCCGGTCCAAGTCACCCCGCATTGAAGCGTGTTGACCAGGCCCGGACAACACCTGATGCGCAACCGACAACACCTGAAGCGCACCTCGTTGTCCGAACGCGCTCCTCCAGTCCACGCCGCCGGGGCCTTCGGCGCCCGTCTCACGAACCGAGCAGGTCCCGGATCGCCCCCGCGGACAGCGCCGACTTGGGCAGGAAGCCGCGGGCGGGGCTGGCGGCCACCAGTTCCTGGAAGTCCTCCAGGCAGTGGGTGGAAACGAGGATCACCGCGGGCACGCTGTTCGCGAGTCGCCTCACCACGTCGATGCCGTTCTCGCCGTCCAGATCGAGATCGACGAGGGCGACGTCCGGGGCGAGTTCCAGTGCCCGCGCGACCGCCTCCGCGCCCGTTGAGGCGACGCCGACGACCTGAATCCCGCCACGCTCCAGCAGGACGCGCGCGGCTTCCAGGAAACGGGTGCTGTCATCGACGAGGAGACAGCGCATGGACATGCGGACAGCATGTCAACCGGCTGCCGCATTGGCTTTCCTGCTAGCCGGAAAGTGCTGACGTCCTGTGCCGGGAAAGTTCGTTCGTGCTTACGGAGCGCAGCGACGGGTCACGGGCGGTAGCATGACGCTGCCCTGAAGTGACCGTGTCCTGTCGGTCGGGTGGGGGTGCGCGATGAACTTGCTGGACAGGAATACCGGGACGCTCCGGACGCGCCGCGTGTTCCTCGCGGCGGTGATGTCCGCGCTCCTGTTCGTCGGCGGCTGCGGCGGGGGCGGGACGACGGCAAGCGCTCCGAGGAGCGTGCCGACACGACGTGCGACGGCAAGCTCGCAGGCACCACCGACATCACCGTGTGGTTCCACACCGGCCAGAGCGGTGAAGTCGACACGCTGCGCAGTCAGGTCAAGGACTTCAACGCCACGCAGAAGGCCGTCCGGGTCGAGCTGATCACGCTGCCCGAGGAGCGCCCGTACACGGATCTCGTCGAGTCCGCGGCCGCCAGCGGCGAACTGCCGGACCTGCTCGACTTCGACGGCCCGAACCTCTACAACTACGCATGGTCGGGCAAGTTGAAGCCGATCGACTCCTGTGTGCCAGAGAGCGTGAAGTCCGATCTGCTGCCCTCGATCCGCGAACAGGGCACCTACGCGGGCCGGTTGTGGGGCGTCGGCACCTTCGACTCCGGGCTCGGCCTCTACGTACGCCCTTCCGTCCTGAAGCAAGCCGGTATCCGCGTCCCGAGTGGCCCGGACGACGCCTGGACGGCCACCGAGCTGACCGGAATCCTGCGAAAGCTGCGCAAGGAGGGCTATGAAAAACCTCTCGACCTGTTCATCAACAACTCGGCCGGGGGCGACGAGTGGAACACGTACGGCTTCGCGCCCGCCGTCTGGTCGGCCGGCGGTGACCTCATCGCCCCGGGAAGCTTTCGGACGGCGGAGGGCTTCCTCAACGGGCCCGAGGCGGTCAGGGCGATGACCGCCATGCAGGGCTGGGCCCTGGAGGGGCTGATCGACCCGAACGAGGACGACAAGGCGTTCACCAAAGGGCGCAGTCCCATTTCCTGGCTGGGCCACTGGGTGTACGGCGAGTACACCGAGGCGTTCCCGGGGGATGTGAAGATCGTTCCGCTGCCCGACTTCGGCGAGGGGACTGTCACCGGGATGGGCTCCTGGCAGTGGGGTGTCACGGCGGGTTCCGTGGACGGGGACGCGGTGTGGCGGTTCCTCGCGTACCTCCTGAAGCCGCGGGAGGTTCTGCGCATGAGCCGGGCCAACGGCGCGATCCCGGCGACCGACAGCGCCGTCGCGCTCTCGCCGAGGTTCGCCGAGGGCGGCGCCGAGCACCTGTTCATCGAGCAGTTGAAGAGCGGCGTCGCACGGCCGCGGTCGCAGACCCCGGCCTATCCGGCGATCACCGAGGCCTTCTCGCGGGCCTACGCCGAGATCATGGTGGACGGTGCTCCCGTCAGGGCCGCCCTGGACGAGGCGGTCCGGCGCATCGACAAGGACCTGGCCGACCACCAGGGTTATCCGTCGACCGGGCGATGAGAACCCGCATACCCGGCATACGGGTACTCGACAGAACCAGGCCTGGCGGCACGGGGCGTGGCGGCCCGGGGCACGGGGGAGCCGTACCGGGCAGAACCGCGGGAGGGCCTGCCGGGCCGCCGCTGCTCGCCCGGCTGCGCGTCGGTACCAAGCTCCTGCTGCTGGTCCTGCTGCCGGTCTCCGGACTGCTCGCCTTCACGGTCTTCGCGGCCGTGGCGCAGTGGCGGGAGGCGCGCACCCTGCGGGACTTCGGGTCCGCCACGCGCGTCTCCTTCGGCATCGCCGAGCTCACCGAGGCCCTGGCCCGCGAGCGCCTCGCCGAGGTCCTCGTGGAGGTACGCCCGGACCGGCCGGGCGTGTCGGAGGAACGCGCCGCGGCCCGGCTGGCCACGGACCGGGCACTCACCGACGCGGGCGACAGTGCCGCCCGCGGCCGCACCGGGCGGCTCGACGTCCAGGGCCTGCTCGACGCGAAAGGCCGGCAACTCTTCGCGACCAGACTGGAGTCGAGCAGCGGCTCGTTCACCGGAACACAGATCGAGCGGAAGTACGCGAGCATCACCAACGACCTCCTGGACACCGTCCACGACCTCGACTCGAGCCGCCCCTCCCGGGACTCCGGCCAGTCCGCGGACGGCTACCTGGCCGCCCAGGAGGCCATCGAGGCCGCCGAGCGCGAACGCGTCGAACTGGCCGTCCTGTTCGCGTCGGCGGCCGCGGGAGCGAACGGCCGGACCACCGCCGACCGCTGGGAGACCTTGGAGGACGCCCATCTCGACAGGTTCCGGCAGAACGTGTCGGGGCAGCTCCAGGTGAGGCTGTCGAGCGTGCTGCTCCAGCCCGCGGGCCGCACCGTCCGCGCCACACGCGAAGCCCTCATCGCGGATGCCACCGAGAAACTGCCCTCCTTGGACCGCTGGCTGGCCGCGTCGACCGACCGCCTCACCGCCCTGCGCGGCATCGCGGACAGCGCCGCCGACGAGCTGGCCGCGGTCGCCGACCACGACCTGGAGGCCGCGAAGGACCGCGGAGAAAGCGAACTGGCCCTCTCCGTAGTGGTCCTTTTCGCCGTCACCGTCCTCGCCCTGGCCCTGCGCCGCTCGATCACCCGCCCCCTCACCGAGGTCTCCGAGGGCGCCAAGGCCCTCTCCGACGGCGACCTGTCGTACGACATCCGCTACGCGGGCCGCGACGAGATCGGCGACGTGGCCGACACCTTCCGCGAACTCCACGTGACCAGCGAGCGGCTCGCCGCCGAGATCCGCACCATGAACACGGCGATTGACGACAACCGGCTCGGTCACCGCGCCGACGTCGCCGCCTTCGACGGGACCTGGGCGCAGCTCCTGCGCGGCATGAACGGCACCATGGCGTCGTTCGCCGCGGCCCACGGGCGGCGCCACAAGGCCGAACAGGAGCTGGAGAGCATCTTCAACCTCTCCCTCGACCTGTTGGGCATCAGTGGTCTCGACGGCTACTTCAAGCGGGTGAATCCGGCGTTCGAGAGGACACTCGGCTACCCCGGCGAGACGCTGCTGTCCCGGCCGTACCTCGAATTCGTGCACAAGGAGGACCGGGAACGCACCCGCGCCATCGTCGACCGGCTGGCGACCGGCGTCGAAGTCGCGGAGTTCGAGAACCGCTATGTGCGCGGCGACGGCACGGAGTGCTGGCTCCAGTGGAGCTGCCGTCCGGTTCTCGACGAGGGCCTCATCTACGCCGCCGCACGGGACGTCACCGAGAGCCGCCGCGCCGCCCGGGAACAGGCGGCGCTGCGCAGCGTCGCCACCCTGGTGGCCCGCGGCGTCCCGCCGCACGAGGTGTTCACCGCCGTCGCGCGCGAGGTGGGGCTGCTGCTGAGCACGAGTTCCGCGGCCGTCCTGCGGTACGAGGCCGACGGCACCGCCACCGTCCTGGGCTCCGCCCGCACGACCGCGACGGAGGGCCAGGAGGCGGCGACGGCGGTGGCCGGGACACGGCGGGCGGCCCGCGTCGGCCGCTCCGTGGGAGCGCCGATCGTCGTCGACGACCGCCTGTGGGGTGCCGTCGTCGTGTCCGCCTCGCGCCCCGAACCGCTGCCCAGCGGAACCGAGTCACACCTCGCCGACTTCACCGAACTGATCGCCACCGCCATCGCCAACGCCGACAGCCGCGCCCAACTGGCCGCTTCACGCGCGCGCGTGGTGGCCACCGGCGACGCGTCCCGGCGGCGGATCGAGCGCGACCTGCACGACGGCGTCCAACAGCGCATGGTCTCGCTCCAACTGGACCTGCGGACGGCCGAGTCCATGACTGCGGACCAGCCGGCCGAACTCGTCGAGCAGCTGGCGCACATCAGCAAGGGCCTGGACGACGCCTTCGAGGATCTGCTGCAGATCTCCCGGGGCATCCACCCGGCCATCCTCTCCAAGGGCGGCCTGGGCCCGGCCCTGCGTGCCCTGGCCCGGCGGTCCGCCGTCCCCGTCGAGCTGGACCTGGAACTGCCGTCGAGTCGCCTCCCGGAACAGATCGAGGTGGCCGTCTACTACGTGACGTCCGAGTGCCTCACCAACGCCGCCAAGCACGCGCGCGCGAGCGTGGTCGAGGTGCGGGCGCGGACGTACGACGATGTCCTGGAGGTGGTCATCGGTGACGACGGGGTCGGGGGAGCGGAGCCGGGAGGCGGCTCAGGACTGGTCGGGCTCACCGACCGGGTCGAGGCGACCGGCGGCAGGCTGAGCGTCAGCAGCCCGCCGGGCGATGGCACGACGATGACCGTACGGCTGCCGCTGCCGGAGTTCTTGCCGGACGCGAGCGGTGGGCCGTCGCCGGACAGGTGAGGGCCCGGAGCGTACGCGGCGGAGGGTCCAACGAGGGGGAGTCCCGGACTCGGTGACCGCGTGCGCCCCGGGCGGTCTTTCACGGACGGTGAGGCAACCGTCCGGCTTCAGCTTCAGGGGCGGGGGGTCCCGCCGTGCTGTTCCGACTGCAGGCGTTTGGCGCGCACGACGTCGGGGTCTCGGGGGTCGAGGCCGGACAGCAGGCCGTCGGCGTGCCGCTCCTCGTCCGCGTAGCGGCGGGCGCGGACCGGCCGCCGTCGTTTTTCGATCCGCGTCTGTCGCATCTCTCGCAGCCCTTCGGTCATCGACCCGCCGCCCCTCGCTCGGGGCGGCCGGTCCACCTGCATCTGCACTGGTACGAGCATTGCCCCGAACTGTCTCCGTGTCGTCACGGCCAGCCCCCGAAACGGGTTCCGGTCATCCACCACTGCCCACCTCCAGCTAGCCGTAACCGGCCACGTCCGGCAGGCTGTTGGACGCGTACCGCACCGGACGGGCGAGCGGACGGGGAAAACGATGGACGCAGCACAGCGGCCCGCGCGCGGGAAGGTCGTCCTGGCCGATGACGACGTCCTGCTCAGGGAGGGTCTGGCCAGCCTCTGCGAACGTCTCGGATACGAGGTGGTGGGCCAGGCCGGCGACGCGGGCGCCCTCCTGGAGCTGGTCGCCGAACACCTCCCGGACCTGGTGATCGTCGACATAAGGATGCCCCCGACCCACTCCACCGAGGGACTCAAGGCGGCCCGCAGCATCCGCGAGCGCCATCCGGAGCTCGGCATCCTCGTCCTGTCCGCCTTCGTCGAGGTCGAGGACGCCCTGGAGCTGCTGGCCGGCGGCCGCCGGATCGGCTATCTGCTCAAGAGCCGGGTCACGGTCGTGGACGAGTTCATCGAGGCCGTTGACCGGATCAGCAAGGGCGGCTCGGTCGTCGATCCCTCCCTGGTGCACGAGCTGGTCTCGGCCCAGCGCCGCGACGACCCGCTGTCCTTCCTCAGCACCCGCGAGCGGGAGGTCCTGGAGCTCATGGCCGAGGGCCGCTCCAACGCCGGCATCGGCCGCCGCCTGTGGGTGACCGAGGGCACCGTCGAGAAGCACGTCCGCAGCATCCTGGGCAAACTGCACCTCCCGGAGGCCGCCGACGACCACCGCCGCGTGCTGGCCGTCCTCACCTTCCTGGAGACGCGATAGGAGGGAAGGACGGACCTGACCCGGATCAAGCCCGGGCGATGGGGCTGACAGGCCGTCGCTCTGTCACACCCCGCCAGTAGGGTGTGAGACATGGCCGACCCCTCCAGCTACCGCCCCAAGCCGGGACAGATCCCCGACTCGCCCGGGGTCTACAAATTCCGCGACGAGCACCGCCGGGTGATCTACGTCGGGAAGGCGAAGAGCCTGCGCCAGCGCCTGGCCAGCTACTTCCAGGACCTGGCGAACCTCCACCCGCGTACGCGCACGATGGTCACCACGGCCGCGGCGGTGGAGTGGACAGTGGTGTCCACGGAGGTCGAGGCGCTGCAGCTGGAGTACTCCTGGATCAAGGAGTACGACCCCCGGTTCAACGTCAAGTACCGCGACGACAAGAGCTATCCGTATCTCGCGGTCACCATGAACGAGCAGTTCCCCCGCGTGCAGGTGATGCGCGGCCAGAAGAAGAAGGGCGTGCGCTACTTCGGTCCGTACGGGCACGCGTGGGCGATCCGCGACACCGTGGACCTCCTGCTGCGCGTCTTTCCCGTACGGACGTGCTCGGCCGGCGTCTTCAAGAACGCCGCGCGCACCGGCCGCCCCTGCCTTCTCGGCTACATCGGCAAGTGCTCCGCCCCCTGCGTCGAGCGGATCTCCGCCGAGGACCACCGCGAACTCGCCGAGGAGTTCAGCGACTTCATGGCCGGCCGCACGGGGACGTACATCCGCCGTCTGGAGCGGCAGATGACGGACGCGGCCGAGGAGATGGAGTACGAGCGGGCGGCCCGCCTGCGCGACGACATCGAAGCCCTGAAGAAGGCCATGGAGAAGAGCGCGGTCGTGCTCGCCGACGCGACGGACGCCGATCTGATCGCGCTCGCCGAGGACGAGCTGGAAGCCGCCGTGCAGATCTTCCACGTACGGGGCGGCCGGGTGCGCGGTCAGCGCGGCTGGGTCACCGACAAGGTCGAGGCGGTCACCACGGGGGACCTCGTCGAGCACGCGCTCCAGCAGCTGTACGGGGAGGAGACCGGCGACTCCGTGCCCAAGGAGGTGCTCGTCCCGGCGCTGCCCGACCCCGTGGAGCCCGTCCAGGAGTGGCTCACCGAGCGGCGCGGTTCGAACGTGTCGCTACGGATCCCGCAGCGCGGCGACAAGAAGTCCCTCATGGAGACCGTGCAGCGCAACGCGTTCCAGGCGCTCGGGCTGCACAAGACCAAACGCGCCTCCGACCTGACCACCCGTTCACGGGCCCTGGAGGAGATCGCCGAGGCACTCGACCTGGACAGCGCGCCGCTGCGGATCGAGTGCTACGACATCTCGCACCTCCAGGGCGACGACGTGGTGGCGTCGATGGTGGTCTTCGAGGACGGGCTGCAGCGCAAGGGCGAGTACCGGCGCTTTCAGATCAAGGGCTTCGAGGGCCAGGACGACGTCCGGTCCATGCACGAGGTGATCACGCGCCGCTTCAAGCGCTACCTCGCCGACAAGGAGAAGACCGGTGAGTGGGCCGACGGCGAGACCGGGTTCACCGAGGAGGACGGGCGGCCCAAGCGGTTCGCGTACCCGCCGCAGCTCGTCGTCGTCGACGGCGGACAGCCGCAGGTCGCCGCCGCCCAGAAAGCCCTCGACGAGCTCGGCATCGACGACATCGCCGTCTGCGGCCTCGCCAAGCGACTCGAAGAGGTCTGGCTGCCCGGCGACGACGACCCGGTGGTGCTGCCACGCACCAGCGAGGGGCTCTATCTTCTTCAGCGTGTACGCGACGAGGCGCACCGCTTCGCGATCACCTACCAGCGCGCCAAGCGGGCCCGGCGCTTCAAGGCGAGCCCGCTGGACGACGTGCCGGGCCTCGGCGAGACGCGCAAGCAGACGCTGATCAAGCACTTCGGTTCGGTGAAAAAGCTGCGGTCCGCGACGATCGACCAGATCTGCGAGGTTCCCGGCATAGGCCGCAAGACGGCCGAGGCGATCGCGGTGGCCCTTGCCCAGGCGGCCCCGGCCGCACCCGCCGTGAACACGGCGACTGGAGAGATCATGGAAGACGTGGAAGACGGGGTACCCGAAACGATGGAGGGTTCCTCAGGGGAGCCCGTGTCCGCGGGCGCCTCGGACGATCGACGGGGGCAGGAGAGATGACCGAGCACGCGCACCAGCAAGAACCCTCGGCAGAGCAGGCGGCAGAGCACACCGCGGAAGCCGAGGAAGCGCACAAGGAAGCACGCGAAGATCACGTACGACGAGGATCAGAAGATCACGCGCAAAAAAACGCGGCCGACGAAGCGGCTGGGAAAGACGGAGAGCAAGTGAACACGGGCACGACCATCGAGACGGCGGCCGGCGTCCCAGAGGCGGCCATCCCGGAGCTGGTGATCATCTCCGGGATGTCGGGCGCGGGCCGGTCCACCGCCGCCAAGTGTCTGGAGGACCTCGGCTGGTTCGTCGTCGACAACCTGCCGCCGGCGCTGATCCCCACCATGGTGGAACTCGGCGCCCGCTCCCAGGGCAACGTGGCCAGGATCGCGGTCGTCGTGGACGTACGGGGCCGCCGCTTCTTCGACAACCTCCGCGAGTCCCTCGCCGACCTCGAGGCCAAGCACGTCACCCGGCGGATCGTCTTCCTGGAGTCCTCCGACGACGCCCTGGTGCGCCGGTTCGAGTCGGTGCGCCGCCCGCACCCCCTCCAGGGCGACGGCCGGATCGTCGACGGCATCGCCGCCGAGCGCGAGCTGCTGCGCGAGCTGCGCGGCGACGCCGACCTGGTGATCGACACCTCCAGCCTGAACGTGCATGAGCTGCGGGCCAAGATGGACGCCCAGTTCGCCGGCGAGGAGGAGCCCGAACTGCGGGCCACCGTGATGTCCTTCGGCTTCAAGTACGGGCTGCCGGTCGACGCCGACCTGGTCGTGGACATGCGCTTCCTGCCCAACCCGCACTGGGTGCCGGAGCTGCGCCAGTACACGGGCCTCAACGAGGAAGTGGCGGCGTACGTCTTCAACCAGCCCGGCGCCAAGGAGTTCCTCGACCGGTACGCCGAGCTGCTGCGCCTCATCCAGACCGGCTACCGCCGCGAGGGCAAGCGTTACGTGACCATCGCCGTCGGCTGCACCGGCGGCAAGCACCGCTCCGTCGCCACGTCGGAGAAGCTCGCCGCCCGCCTGGTGGCCGAGGGAGTGGAGACGGTCGTCGTCCACCGGGACATGGGCCGCGAATGACCGGACGCACTCTGCGGCTGAGCAGGCTGCGGCGGATCGGTCCCGAGGGCCGCGGCGGCAAGGTGCGTGCCCGCGGTGCGCAGCCCAAGGTCGTCGCGCTCGGCGGCGGCATGGGCCTGTCCGCGTCGCTCACTGCCCTGCGCCGCATCACCGGCGACCTCACCGCGGTCGTCACGGTCGCCGACGACGGCGGCTCCAGCGGACGCCTGCGCGACGAGCTGGGCGTACTCCCGCCCGGCGACCTGCGCAAGGCCCTGGCCGCGCTGTGCGGCGACGACGACTGGGGCCAGACCTGGGCCCGCGTCATCCAGCACCGCTTCCAGTCCAAGGGCGAGCTGCACGAGCACGCGGTCGGCAACCTGCTGATCGTCGCCCTGTGGGAGCAGCTCGGCGACCACGTCCAGGCCCTGGACCTGGTCGGCAGGCTACTGGGCGCGCACGGCCGTGTGCTGCCCATGTCCGCCGTACCGCTGGAGCTCCAGGCGCTGGTCAAGGGCCACGACCCGGAGCGGCCCGACGACATCGACACCGTCCGCGGCCAGGCCACCGTCGCGCTCACGCCCGGCGAGGTGCAGTCCGTGCACGTCGTGCCGCACGACCCGCCCGCCGTCCCCGAGGCCGTCGCCGCGGTCCGCGACGCCGACTGGGTGGTCCTCGGCCCAGGCTCCTGGTTCTCCTCGGTGATCCCGCATCTGCTCGTGCCCGAGCTGCTCGACGCCCTCATCGAGACGAAGGCACGCCGGGTCCTCTCCCTGAACCTCGCCCCGCAGCCGGGAGAAACCGAAGGCTTCTCTCCGCAGCGTCATTTGGAGGTTTTGGGACGACACGCCCCTAAACTCGCCCTGGACGTGGTGCTGGCCGACGAGGCCGCCGTGCCCGACCGCGATTTACTCACCGATGCCGCCCAGCGGTTCGGCGCCGCGGTCGAGCTGGCGCCGGTGGCCCGGACCGACGGGTCTCCGAGGCACGATCCGGAGCTGTTGGCCGCCGCGTACGACCGTATTTTTCGGATGCATGGAAGGATCGGCCCATGGCGATGACGGCAGCGGTGAAGGACGAAATCTCCCGGCTTCCCGTCACCCGGACCTGCTGCAGAAAGGCGGAGGTTTCCGCCATTCTGCGGTTCGCGGGCGGCCTTCACCTGGTGAGCGGCCGCATCGTGATCGAGGCGGAGCTGGACACCGCGATGGCGGCGCGTCGGCTGAAGCGGGACATCCTGGAGATCTTCGGCCACAGTTCGGAGCTGATCGTGATGGCGCCCGGCGGTCTGCGCCGCGGCTCCCGTTATGTCGTACGGGTCGTCGCGGGCGGCGACCAGCTGGCCCGCCAGACCGGGCTCGTGGACGGCCGCGGACGCCCGATCAGGGGTCTGCCGCCGCAGGTGGTCTCGGGGGCCACCTGCGACGCGGAGGCGGCCTGGCGAGGGGCGTTCCTGGCGCACGGCTCGCTGACAGAGCCGGGCCGGTCGTGCTCGTTGGAGGTGACGTGCCCCGGCCCCGAGGCGGCGCTCGCGCTGGTCGGCGCGGCGCGCAGGCTCCAGATCGCCAGCAAGGCCCGCGAAGTGCGCGGCGTCGACCGGGTTGTCGTCCGCGACGGTGACGCGATCGGCGCCCTCCTCACCCGCCTCGGCGCGCACGAGTCCGTGCTGGCCTGGGAGGAGCGGCGGATGCGCCGCGAGGTCCGCGCCACCGCCAACCGGCTCGCCAACTTCGACGACGCCAACCTGCGCCGCTCGGCCCGCGCCGCCGTCGCCGCCGGAGCCCGCGTGCAGCGCGCCCTGGAGATCCTCGGCGAGGAGGTCCCGGAGCACCTGGCCGCCGCCGGACGGCTGCGCATCGAGCACAAGCAGGCGTCCCTGGAGGAGCTGGGCGCGCTCGCCGACCCGCCGCTGACCAAGGACGCCGTCGCGGGCCGCATCCGCCGGCTGCTCGCCATGGCCGACAAGCGCGCCCAGGACCTCGGCATCCCGGGCACGGAGTCCACCCTCACCGAGGAGATGGCCGACAACCTCGCCGGCTGATCCTCGGACACCCCGTCAGCTGCCTTCGACAACCTCAACACGCCGGTGCGCACGCCCACTTGGGGCGACCGCACCGGCGTTTGGCTGTCCGCGACGCGCTCTTGACTTGATCATGATGTGTCATGAGCCTGGCATCTGTTCGCTGCTGTGGCGAACTACTGCAAGGGGGGCTCATGAGACGAAGAGCGAGATCGATCCTCGCTGCCGGCGCACTCCTGCTCAGCGGAGTGGCCATCGCGCCCATGGCACAGGCGGAGCCAGGCGCCGCGCCCGACCCGAACACGGACGAGGTCAAGGTGTTCCGCGCCGACGTCACGAAGGAACAGGTACCCCTGCTCCTCGCGGCGGGCCAGGACGGCCACGAACTGGGCGAACAGGCCCCGGAGAAGGGCACGGCCACGGTCGAGGTCTACCTCACCGACAAGCAGGCCGAAGCGCTGGAGAAGAAGGGCGTCGACCTCACCGAGCACAAGCTGTCGACGAAGGCACGCGCGCGCGTGGCCGCCGCGGGGGACGGCGTCTACCGGCAGTACAGCGGGGAGGGCAACCTCCAGGAGGAGATCGTCAAGACGGGCCAGGCGCACCCGTCCCTGACGAAGGTCGTCTCCATCGGCAAGACCCTCAAAGGACAGGACATCCTGGCCCTGAAGCTCACCAAGGGCGCCAAGAAGACCAAGGACGGCGCCAAACCCTCCGTGCTGTACCTGTCCAACCAGCACGCCCGTGAGTGGATAACGCCCGAGATGACGCGGCGCCTGATGCACCACTACCTGGACAACTACGGCAAGGACAAGCGCATCACCAAGCTCGTGGACTCCACGGAGCTGTGGTTCGTCCTCTCGGCCAACCCCGACGGCTACGACTTCACGTTCGACGCCGACGGCGACCGCCAGTGGCGCAAGAACATGCGGGACGTCAATGGCGACGGCGCCTGGACGGTGGGCGACGGCGTCGACCTCAACCGCAACTTCGCCTACAAGTGGGGCTACGACGACGAAGGCTCGTCCCCGTACCCCACCAGCCAGACCTACCGCGGCGCGAGCCCCGGCTCCGAGCCCGAGACCAAGGCTCTGGACGCCTTCCAGAAGCGCATCGACTTCGAGTACGGCATCAACTACCACTCCGCCGCCGAACTGATCCTCTACGGAGTCGGCTGGCAGGTGGCGACGCCGTCCCCCGACGACGTGGTCTACAAGTCCCTGGCCGGTACGCCCGAGAACCCGGCGATCCCCGGCTACCGCCCGCAGGTCTCCTCCGAGCTCTACACGACCAACGGCGAGGCCGACGGGCACGCGTCCAACGTCAACGGCACCTCGATGTTCACACCCGAGATGTCGACCTGCCAGACCGCGTCGAACGTCGACCCGAACGACGCCTGGAACGCGGCGGACTGCGAGTCGATCTTCACCTTCCCGGACGACGAGAAGCTGATCCAGCAGGAGTTCGAGAAGAACATCCCGTTCGCGCTCTCCGTCGCCGAGGCCGCTGCCAAGCCCGACCAGCCGAAGTCCCCGGTCGGCATCGACGCCCCCGACTTCAACCCGGCCACCTTCACGACCTCGTACTCCCGCGGCGCCGACCAGGAGATCTCCGTCGTCGCCCGAAAGTCCGTCCGCGACAAGGAGCTCAGGTACCGCGTCAACGGCGGCCGTACGGAGGACCAGGCGCTCGAGGCCTGGGACGGCGGCGAGACCTTCGGCGGCGAGGACAACCTCTACTTCGACGAGTACCGCGCGCCCGTGCAGGACGGAGAGCCGGGTGACAAGGTCGAGGTGTGGTTCACCGGCGAGACCCGAAGCGGAAAGCCCACCTCCAGTGAGCACTTCACGTACACGATCGCCGAACGGCCGCGCGCCGACACGCTGGTGATCGCCGAGGAGGGTGCCACCGCGACGCAGGCCCAGACGTACGTCGACGCCCTGAAGGCCAACGGCCGCAAGCCACTGGTCTGGGACGTCGCCGCACAGGGCGTACCGGACGCCCTCGGCGTCCTCGGCCACTTCAAGACGGTCGTCCACTACACAGGCGCCGACCGCCCCGGATCGGCCACCCAGCTCCAGCTGCGCGCCTACCTCAACGAGGGCGGCAAGCTGATCGAGGCGGGCGAGCAGGCGGGCGGCACCGTCGCTCTGCCGGGCGCCACCACGAACGACTTCAGCCAGTACTACCTCGGCGCCTACTCCCGTACGACGACGCCGGGCACCGCGGCCTTCGACGGCTCGGGCAAGCTCGCGGGCGCCGCGGGAGCACTCGGCGACGCGCCCGGCAACCCGCTGAACGCGGCAGGCGCGTACAGCGTCACCTCGGACACGCTGCCCGCCGACAGGTTCCCGCAGTTCGCGAGTGCGGGAGCGGGACAGTACCCGGGGACCGTCAATCCGTACGGCCCGTACGCGGGCGCGGCCATGGCGGCCGTCACGCACTCCGACTACGCCTGGAACCGCCTCACCCGCACCATCGACCTCACCGGAGTGAGCGCGGCCGACGCGCCCGCCCTGCGTACGAGGCTCCTGTGGGACACGGAGGAGGGCTACGACCACGCGGTGCTCGAAGCGCACACGGCCGGGGCCGACGACTGGACCACGCTCCCGGAGAAGGGCGGCGCCACCGGCACCGCCGTGCCCGCCGAGTGCGAGGCCGGGTACTTCATCCAGGCGCACCCCGCCCTCAAGCGCTATCTCACCGAGGGTTCGGCCGGCTGCACCCCCACCGGCACGAGCGGCTCCTGGAACAGCTTCACCGGAGCCTCAGAAGGCTGGCAGGAGGTCAACTTCGACCTCTCCGCGTACGCCGGAAAGACAGTGGAGATCTCCCTGAGCTACATCTCCGACCCGGGTACGGGCGGCCACGGAGTCCTCGCCGACAACGCCTCCGTGGTCATCGGCGGCACGGCAGGCGAGACCGAGGGCTTCGAGTCGTCGCTCGGAGCCTGGACCGTACCCGGACCGCCCGCGGGCAGCCCCGCCGTGGTCAAGGACTGGGGACGCTCGGGCGAGCTCTTCAAGACGTACGGAGCGGTCACCACGCGTGACACCGTGCTGCTCGGGTTCGGTCTGGAGCACGTCACCGCGGCGGCCGACCGCACGGCTCTGCTCGGCAAGGCGCTGGCGGCTCTGCGGAGCTGACACGCACAACACAGGGCGTCAAGCCCGGGCGGTCCGTACCTCTACTGGTGGGTACGGACCGCCCTGCCGTGTATGGGGTGTCTCGATGTCACTCCGGGAGCCTCAGGGAGGTAGGGTCGTAGGCGGTCGGGGACATCCCATACAACTCGCCGGCGTCGAAAGCCGGCGTACCAACGAGGAGATCGGTTTCGTGACGATCCGCGTAGGCATCAACGGCTTTGGCCGCATCGGTCGTAACTACTTCCGCGCGCTGCTGGAGCAGGGTGCAGACATCGAGATCGTGGCTGTCAACGACCTGGGTGACACCGCGACCACCGCTCACCTGCTCAAGTACGACACCATCCTGGGCCGCCTCAAGGCCGAGGTGTCGCACACCGCCGACACGATCACCGTCGACGGCAAGACGATCAAGGTTCTCTCCGAGCGCAACCCCGCCGACATCCCGTGGGGCGAGCTGGGCGTCGACATCGTCATCGAGTCGACCGGCATCTTCACCAAGAAGGCCGACGCCGAGAAGCACATCGCGGGCGGCGCCAAGAAGGTCCTCATCTCGGCTCCGGCCAAGGAAGAGGACATCACGATCGTGATGGGCGTCAACCAGGACAAGTACGACCCGGCGAACCACCACGTCATCTCGAACGCCTCCTGCACCACCAACTGTGTGGCGCCGATGGCCAAGGTTCTGGACGAGAACTTCGGCATCGTCAAGGGCCTGATGACGACGGTGCACGCGTACACGAACGACCAGCGCATCCTGGACTTCCCGCACTCGGACCTGCGCCGCGCCCGCGCCGCCGCCGAGAACATCATCCCGACCACCACCGGTGCCGCGAAGGCCACCGCGCTGGTGCTCCCGCAGCTCAAGGGCAAGCTCGACGGCATCGCGATGCGTGTCCCGGTCCCGACCGGCTCGGCCACCGACCTGGTCGTGACGCTGTCGCGCGAGGTCACCAAGGACGAGGTCAACGCCGCGTTCAAGAAGGCCTCCGACGACGGCGACCTCAAGGGCTACCTGACCTACACCGAGGACCCGATCGTCTCCTCGGACATCGTCGGCGACCCGGCCTCCTGCACCTTCGACTCCTCCCTGACCATGGTCCAGGAGGGCAACTCGGTGAAGATCCTCGGCTGGTACGACAACGAGTGGGGCTACTCCAACCGCCTCGTGGACCTCACGGTCTTCGTCGGCGGCCAGCTCTGAGTCCCAGAGCAGGCACCTCGATGTGAGCACAGGGCTCGGGCAGCGCAAGGCCGCGCTGCCCGAGCCCTGTCTCACGTATTGATCGATCAGCCGCCCAGGACAACAGAGCTCTCCTAGGAGTCCACTTATGAAGACGATCGACGAACTTCTCGCCGAAGGCGTGGACGGCAAGCGGGTCTTCGTCCGCGCCGACCTGAACGTGCCGCTGGCCGACGGCCGCATCACGGACGACGGCCGCATCCGAGCCGTCCTACCGACCGTCAAGGCACTCGCGGAGGCGGGCGCCAAGGTGGTCGTAGCCTCCCACCTGGGCCGCCCCAAGGGCGCCCCGGACCCGGCTTTCTCCCTGCTGCCCGCCGCCGAGCGCCTCGGTGAACTCCTGGACGCCCCCGTGGCGTTCGCCCAGGACACCGTGGGCCCCGCCGCCCACGACGCCGTGAACGGCCTGCAGCCCGGCCAGGTCGCGGTCGTCGAGAACCTGCGCTTCAATGCCGGCGAGACGTCCAAGGACGACGCCGAGCGCGGTGAGTTCGCCGACCGGCTCGCCGCCCTGGCCGATGTCTACGTGGGCGACGGTTTCGGCGCCGTGCACCGCAAGCACGCCTCGGTCTTCGACCTCCCGGCGCGGCTCCCGCACTACGCGGGCTACCTCATCGCCACCGAGGTCGGTGTCCTGGAGAAGCTCACCACGGACGTCCGGCGTCCCTATGTCGTCGCGCTCGGCGGTGCCAAGGTCTCCGACAAGCTCGCCGTCATCGACCAGCTGCTCGGCAAGGCCGACCGGCTGGTGATCGGCGGCGGCATGGTCTACACCTTCCTCAAGGCCAAGGGCTACGAAGTAGGCGCGTCCCTCCTCCAGGAGGACCAGATCCCGGTCGTCAAGGAGTACATCGAGCGCGCGGAGAAGAGCGGCGTCGAGCTGGTCCTGCCCGTCGACGTCCTGGTCTCCACAGAGTTCCCGGATCTGAAGACGAAGGCACCGGCCAACCCCACCAACGTCGCCGCGGACGCCCTCCCGGCCGACCAGATGGGTCTCGACATCGGTCCCGAGTCCCGCAAGCTGTACGCATCCAAGCTCGCCGACGCGGCCACCGTCTTCTGGAACGGTCCGATGGGCGTCTTCGAGCACCCCGACTACGCCGAGGGCACCAAGACGGTCGCCCAGGCTCTCCTCGACTCCCCGGCGTTCACGGTCGTCGGCGGTGGCGACTCCGCCGCGGCCGTCCGCATCCTGGGCTTCGACGAGACGGCATTCGGCCACATCTCGACCGGCGGCGGCGCCTCCCTCGAGTACCTCGAGGGCAAGACGCTCCCCGGCCTCGCCGCACTGGAGGACTGACCCCGCATGACCACTCGCACGCCGCTGATGGCGGGCAACTGGAAGATGAACCTCAACCACCTCGAGGCCATCGCCCACGTCCAGAAGCTCGCCTTCGCCCTGGCCGACAAGGACTACGAGGCCTGTGAGGTCGCGGTCCTGCCGCCCTTCACCGACCTGCGCTCCGTGCAGACCCTGGTCGACGGCGACAAGCTCAAGATCAAGTACGGCGCCCAGGACATCTCGGCCCAGGACTCCGGTGCTTACACCGGCGAGATCTCCGGGCTGATGCTGTCCAAGCTCAAATGCACGTATGTGGCGATCGGCCACTCCGAGCGCCGGCAGTACCACAACGAGACCGACGAGATCGTCAACGCCAAGGTCAAAGCCGCGTTCAAGCATGGCCTCACCCCGATCCTGTGCGTCGGCGAGGAGTTGGAGGTCCGCGAGGAGGGCGGCCACGTCGCCCACACGCTCGCGCAGATCGACGGCGGCCTCAAGGACGTCCCGGCCGAGCAGGCCGAGTCCATCGTGATCGCGTACGAGCCGGTCTGGGCGATCGGAACCGGCAAGGTCTGCGGCTCCGACGACGCCCAGGAGGTCTGCGGGGCGATCCGCGGCAAGCTCGCCGAGCTGTACTCCCAGGAGCTGGCCGACCAGGTCCGCATCCAGTACGGCGGCTCGGTGAAGGCCGGGAACGTCGCGGAGATCATGGCGAAGCCCGACATCGACGGTGCCCTCGTCGGCGGCGCTTCCCTCGACGCCGAGGAGTTCGTCAAGATCGTCCGGTTCCGCGACCAGTGAGGACCCGGTTCCGCGACCAGTGAGTATGCGGTAGCGGGGATACGTCGTACCCTTGCGGGGGCCGGGTGGCTTCGTTCCTGAAGCACCGGCCCCCGTCGTCCGTCTAAGTCCGAGGAAGTTGGTCCAGCCGTGGTTATGGGGTTCTCGATCGCCCTGATCGTCTTCAGCCTGTTGCTGATGCTGCTGGTGCTGATGCACAAGGGGAAGGGCGGCGGCCTCTCCGACATGTTCGGTGGCGGCATGCAGTCGTCCGTCGGCGGCTCCTCGGTCGCCGAGCGCAACCTCGACCGCATCACCGTGGTGGTCGGTCTGATGTGGTTCGCGTGCATTGTGGTGCTGGGCATCCTGATGAAGGTCACCGACTGATCAGTGGCCGGCATCGGCACAGCAGCACAACCGCACATTACGCAAGCACATTCCGCACGTAAGGCCCCATGTCCGGTACGCGCCCGCAGGCGCGGCCTATCATGGGGCTTGCGTCTGTGGGCGGGGTGTAACTCCAATCACTGGACGCGCGTTGGGCCTTACGTAGACTGAGGCGCTCGCAGCGAAGCGTCACGCCGACTCGCTTCGCGGCACCATCACGCAGGGAGTTACGACCGTGGCAAGTGGCAACGCGATCCGAGGAAGCCGGGTCGGGGCGGGGCCGATGGGCGAGGCCGAGCGTGGCGAGTCCGCGCCGCGGCTGCGCATCTCCTTCTGGTGCTCCAACGGGCACGAGACGCAGCCCAGCTTCGCCAGCGACGCGCAGGTTCCCGACACCTGGGACTGCCCGCGCTGCGGCTTTCCGGCCGGACAGGACCGGGACAACCCGCCGGACCCGCCGCGCACCGAACCGTACAAAACGCACCTCGCGTATGTACGGGAGCGGCGCAGCGATGCGGACGGCGAGGCCATCCTCGCCGAGGCGCTCGCCAAACTGCGAGGCGAAATCTAGGAGTTGAGGTCCGGTCGGACACCGAGAGGTGTCCGACCGGACCTGTTTCGTGGGCCGGGGCTGACGTATTTCTCGTACGCCCGGAACGCAGCGCTCCGCACGCCCGGGACGCACTGCCCGAGGTCGATTGTCAGTGGTGCCCTCTACGGTTCTTGTATCGACGGAATCGGAGGGGGCGTTGTGGCGACGGTCGAGGCGAGGGACGTGGGTGCGCCCGCGTGGCGTGGAGGGTTCGGGCGGCTGTGGAGCGCCGCCGTGCTCTCCAGCTTCGGTGACGCGCTGCGTACTGCCGCGCTGCCGCTGCTGGCCGCGACGCTGACCGACGAGCCGTTGCTCATCGCGTCCGTCACCGCCTGCGGCTATCTTCCCTGGATCGTCTTCGGGCTGCTGGGCGGGGCCGTCGCCGACCGTGTGGACCAGCGGCGCGCCATGTGGACCGTGGACCTGGCAAGGGGCCTGCTGATGGCGGGCTTCGCGGTGGCCGTGGCTCTGGGGCACGCCTCGATCGCCCTGCTGATCGTGCTGGCCGTCGCGCTGACCACGCTCCAGACGCTTTTCGACAACGCCTCCACGGCCCTGCTGCCGGCCCTGGTCGACCAAGAGGCGCTGGGCAGCGCCAACGCCCGTCTGATGACCGGTCAGCGGATGGCGGGCGGTCTGCTGGCCGGTCCCCTGGTGCCGCTGCTGATCGTCGCGGGGGCCGCCGCACCCTTCGCCGTCGACGCGGTGACCTTCCTGGTGGGGGCCGCGCTGGTGGCCTCGCTGCGGATCGCGGCGCCCGAGCGAGAGCCAAGACCCGCGGGCAGCACCCTCCGAGGGGAGATCGCCGCCGGGCTGCGCGCGTTGTGGCACGACAGAGCACTGCGTGGGCTGTGCGCGGCCACCGCGTTGTGCAACGTCGGGATGGGCGCCCTCATCGCCACGATGGTGCTGCTCGTGACGGGCTGGCTGGACGCGGGCAACGCGGGGTACGCGGCGGCTATGACGGCGTACACGGTCGGCAGTCTGGTCGGGGGAGTGGCGAACCGCCGGCTCGTGGACCGCGTCGGCCGGATACGCGGCGTGCTGCTGGCCGGAGTGGTGCAGATCGGTGCGCTCGTCGTGATGGGTTCGGTGCGCAGTCTGGCCGCGCTCGTCGTGAGCATGGCCGTGTTCGGGCTCATGGGGATGGTGTGGAACGTCAACACGACGACACTGATGCAGCAGCGGGGCCCGACCGACATGCTCGGCCGCATCAGCTCGGCCTACCGGACCCTGGCCGTCGCGGGGGCGCCGCTGGGTGCCCTGCTGGGCGGGCTCGTGGCCACGGTCTGGGGGCTGAACGCGCCGCCGTTGCTCGCGGCCGCGTTCTTCGTCCTGTCCGTCACCGCGCTGATACCCGCGCTCAAGCCGGACGTATCTGTTGTTGAGCCGGCCGACGGCGCGACGACAGCTCACGTCACGCGCTGATCAATTAGGTTGGGACCGGCAGCGGGGCAAGGTACGCAGCAGGACAGGTATGAAAGAGGGCTGAAGTCCGAGATGAACGCAGACAGCCGTACCAGGCTCAACCAGACTCCCGAGTGGACCGCTCTGGCCAAGCACCGGGAGGAACTCGGCGAGGTGCAGCTCCGTGAGCTCTTCGCCGGTGATTCCGCGCGCGGCGCCGGATACACGCTTCAGGTCGGGGACCTGCACGTCGACTACTCCAAGCATCTGGTCACCGACGAGACGCTGCGGCTGCTGCGCGAACTGGCCGCCGCCACGGACGTGTTCGGGCTGCGGGACGCCATGTTCCGCGGCGAGAAGATCAACACCACCGAGGACCGCGCGGTGCTGCACACCGCGCTGCGCGCCCCGCGTGACGCGGTGGTCGAGGTCGACGGCGAGAACGTCGTGCCGGGCGTGCACGCCGTCCTCGACAAGATGGCCGGTTTCTCCGAGCGCGTGCGCTCGGGCGAGTGGACCGGGCACACGGGCAAGCGCATCAGGAATGTGGTCAACGTCGGCATCGGCGGCTCCGACCTCGGCCCGGCGATGGCGTACGAGGTGCTGCGGTCCTTCACCGACCGCGAACTGACGGTCCGCTTCGTGTCGAACGTCGACGGGGCCGACCTGCACGAGGCCGTACGGGACCTGGACCCGGCCGAGACGCTGTTCGTGATCGCCTCGAAGACCTTCACCACCATTGAGACGATCACCAACGCGACCTCGGCCCGCGACTGGCTGCTGACCGGGCTGAAGGCAGGTCAGGAGGCCGTGGCCAAGCACTTCGTGGCGCTGTCGACGAACTCCGAGAAGGTCGCGGACTTCGGTATCGACACGGCCAACATGTTCGAGTTCTGGGACTGGGTCGGCGGGCGCTACTCGTACGACTCCGCGATCGGCCTGTCCCTGATGATCGCGATCGGTCCGGACCGGTTCCGGGAGATGCTGGACGGCTTCCGGCTGGTCGACGAGCACTTCAGGACCGCGCCTGCCGAATCCAATGTGCCTTTGCTGCTGGGCCTGTTGGGCATCTGGTACGGCAACTTCCATGGCGCGCAGTCGCACGCGGTGCTGCCGTACTCGCACTACCTCGGCAAGTTCACCGCGTACTTGCAGCAGCTGGACATGGAGTCCAACGGCAAGTACGTGGGCCGGGACGGCGTTCCCGTGGAGTGGGAGACCGGGCCGGTCGTGTGGGGCACGCCGGGGACCAACGGGCAGCACGCGTACTACCAACTCATCCATCAGGGCACGAAGTTGATCCCGGCGGACTTCATCGGCTTCGCCGAGCCGGTCGCCGAGCTCAGCGACGGGCTCAAGGCCCAGCACGATCTGCTGATGGCCAACTTCTTCGCGCAGACGCAGGCGCTGGCGTTCGGCAAGACGCCGGACGAGGTGCGGGCGGAGGGGGCGCCCGAGGAGCTGGTGCCGCACAAGACGTTCAAGGGCAACCACCCGACGACGACGATCCTCGCCCGCGAGCTGACCCCGTCGGTGCTCGGCCAGCTGATCGCCCTCTACGAGCACAAGGTGTTCGTCCAGGGTGCTGTCTGGAACATCGATTCCTTCGACCAGTGGGGCGTCGAGCTGGGCAAGGTTCTGGCGAAGCGCGTCGAGCCCGCGCTGACCGAGGGTGCGGAGGTGCCGGGTCTGGACGAGTCGACGCGGGCGCTGGTCGCCAAGTACCGGGAGCTGCGCGGCCGTTGACGGATGACGGCCGCCCCGGTGTTCCTGAGCGGCCGGCCCGGTTCCTGATGGAAATGCCGGGCCCCGCGGTGGCGCGGGACCCGGCATCAACTGCTGTCAGGACAAGGTGCGTTACGGCGAAGCCGGCGGATACAGCGAGCGTGGCAGCTGGGAAGCCGCCGCATCGTCCAGCAGCCACAGGGTGCGCGACCGGCCGTACGCCCCGGCGGCCGGAGCCTGGATCTCGCCCGCGCCCGACAGCGCGATGGCCGCGGCCTGTGCCTTGTCCTCGCCCGCCGCGAGCAGCCACACCTCACGGGCCGCCCGGATCGCGGGCAGGGTCAGGGTGACACGGGTCGGCGGAGGCTTCGGCGCACCGTGCACGCCCACCACCGTCCGCTCCGTCTCGCGGACCGCGGGCAGCTCCGGGAAGAGCGACGCCACGTGGGTGTCCGGGCCGACGCCCAGCATCAGCACGTCGAAGGACGGAACCGGGCCATGGTTCTCCGGCCCGGCGGCCTCGGCGAGTTCGGCCGCGTAGGCCTCCGCCGCCGCGTCCGCGTCCTTGCCGTACGGGCCGTCCGACGCGGGCATGGGGTGCACGCGCTTCGGGTCCAGTGGCACCGAGTCGAGGAGCGCCTCGCGGGCCTGGGTGATATTGCGCTCCGGGTCGCCCTCGGGCACGAACCGCTCGTCGCCCCACCACAGGTCGAGGCGGCCCCAGTCGATGGCATCCCGGGCGGGCGCGGCCGCGAGCGCGGCCAGCAGGCCATTGCCGTTGCGGCCACCGGTCAGGACGATCGAGGCGTGGCCGCGCGAGGCCTGTGCGTCCACGATCTTCGTGATGAGCCGGGCCGCGGCAGCCTGGGCCATCAGTTCCTTGTCGTGGTGGACGACCAGTTGGGGAGTGCTCACTGCGGGTCTGCCTTCTTGACCGGGGGCATCTGTGCAGGAGAGGGCCGGTCGCCGTCGCCCGACGGCGACGCCGGCATCGGAGCCGGCGCGGACGTCCGCTCCGTGACTGCCGAGTCCGGCACCGTCCGTACCGGGAGGGGCGCCATGACCCGAGCGGGCGTCTCGGCCCGCTGCGAGGCCGATTGCACCCCGCCCAGCCGGTCCACTCCGAACCGCAGCGCCGATGCGTACGTGTCGTCCGGATCGAGCCTTCGCAGCTCCTCCGCGAGCAGCTCGGACGTCTCGCGGCGCTTGAGCGCCACCGCGCGGTCCGGCTGGCCCGGCAGCGCCAGCGTGGCCATCGTTCCGTCCGACCGGTGCAGCGTGATGGGGCCGCCGGTCGTCTCCATCCGTACCTGGGTCAGGCCGGGACCGGCGGAGATCGAGCGCCGGACGTGTACATGGAGCCGGTCGGCGAGCCACATGGCGAGCAGTTCGACGCTCGGGTTGAACTCCTCGCCCGCCACTTCGGCGGAGACGACCTCGCAGCTGATCTGGTCGAGGGCAGCGGCCAGCATCGAGCGCCACGGGGTGATCCGGGCCCATGCCAGGTCGGTGTCGCCCGGCTCGTAGCTCTCGGCGCGGGCCCGCAGTTCGCCGACGGGCTTCTCGGCCGCGAAGCTGTCGGTGACACGGCGCTGGCCAAGGGCGCCCAGTGGGTCGTTGGCCGGGTCGCGCGGGGCGTCCACCGACCACCAGACCACGACCGGCGCGTCCGGCAGCAGCAGCGGCAGGACGACCGACTGGGCGTGGTTGATGACCTCGCCGTACAGCCGCAGGACGACCGTCTCGCCGGTGCCCGCGTCCGCGCCCACCCGTACCTCGGCGTCGAGGCGTGACTTCGTGCGGTCGCGGGGCGAGCGGGAGACGCGCTTGACGACCACGAGGGTGCGTGAAGGGTGCTCGCGGGACGCCTCGTTTGCGGCCTTGAGGGCGTCGTAGGCGTTCTCCTCGTCGGTGACGATGACGAGGGTCAGGACCATGCCGACGGCCGGTGTGCCGATGGCCCGACGGCCCTGCACGAGCGCCTTGTTGATCTTGCTGGACGTGGTGTCCGTGAGATCTATCTTCATGGGCGACGCCAGCTCCGTCCGTCTCGCTCGAGCATTTCGTCCGCCTCGACGGGCCCCCACGTGCCGGACGGGTACTGCGCGGGCTTGCCGTGTCTGTCCCAGTACTCCTCGATCGGGTCGAGGATCTCCCAGGAGAGCTCGACCTCCTCGGTGCGCGGGAAGAGGTTCGAGTCGCCGAGCAGCACGTCGAGGATCAGCCGCTCGTACGCCTCGGGGCTGGACTCGGTGAACGACTCGCCGTACGCGAAGTCCATCGAGACGTCGCGGATCTCCATCGAGGTGCCGGGCACCTTGGAGCCGAAGCGGACCGTGATGCCCTCGTCGGGCTGGACGCGGATGACGATCGCGTTCTGGCCCAGCTCCTCGGTCGCCGTGTGGTCGAAGGGGGAGTGCGGGGCGCGCTGGAAGACGACGGCGATCTCGGTGACGCGGCGGCCAAGTCGCTTGCCCGTACGGAGATAGAAGGGGACACCCGCCCAACGGCGGTTGTCCACCTCCAACTTGATGGCCGCGTACGTGTCGGTCTTCGACTTGGGGTCGATGCCGTCCTCGTCGAGGTAGCCGACGGCCTTCTCGCCGCCCTGCCAGCCGGCCGCGTACTGCCCGCGGACCGTGCTACGGCCCAGGTCCTTCGGCAGCTTCACCGCGCCGAGCACCTTGGTCTTCTCGGCGGCGAGAGCGTCCGCGTCGAAGGAGGCCGGCTCCTCCATCGCGGTCAGCGCCATCAGCTGGAGCAGGTGGTTCTGGATGACGTCACGGGCGGCGCCGATGCCGTCGTAGTAGCCGGCGCGGCCGCCGATGCCGATGTCCTCGGCCATCGTGATCTGTACGTGGTCGACGAACGACCGGTTCCAGATCGGCTCGAACATCTGGTTGGCGAAGCGCAGCGCCAGGATGTTCTGGACCGTCTCCTTGCCCAGGTAGTGGTCGATACGGAAGACCTGGTCCGGGGCGAAGACCTCCTCGACGGTCGCGTTGAGCTCCTCGGCCGACTTGAGGTCGTGGCCGAACGGCTTCTCGATGACCGCGCGCCGCCAGGAGCCGCTCGACTGGTCGGCCAGGCCGTGCTTCTTCAGCTGCTGGATGACCACGGGGAAGGCGGACGGCGGTACGGAGAGGTAGAAGGCGAAGTTGCCGCCCGTGCCCTGCGCCTTGTCCAGCTCCCCGATCGTCTCGCGCAGCCGCTCGAAGGCGTCGTCGTCGTCGAAGGTGCCCTGGACGAAGCGCATCCCCTGGATGAGCTGCTGCCAGACCTCCTCGCGGAACGGCGTCCGGGCGTGCTCCTTGACGGCGTCGTGGACCTCCTGCGCGAAGTCCTCGTTCGCCCACTCGCGGCGGGCGAAGCCGACGAGCGAGAAGCCCGGTGGCAGCAGACCGCGGTTGGCGAGGTCGTAAACGGCAGGCATCAGCTTCTTACGGGACAAATCACCCGTGACCCCGAAGATGACGAGGCCCGACGGCCCCGCGATACGCGGGAGCCGTCGGTCCGCCGGGTCACGCAGCGGGTTGCTGCTTGACAAGATTTCAGCCCTCCGAGGGGGCGAGGCGCTGGAGCTCTGCCTCGGTCGACTTGAGCAGGTCGTTCCAGGACGCCTCGAACTTCTCGACGCCCTCGTCCTCCAGGAGCTGGACCACGTCGTTGTACGCGATGCCGAGCTTCTCGACGGCGTCGAGCTCGGCACGGGCCTGCTCGTAGGTGCCGGCGATGGTGTTGCCCGTGATCTTGCCGTGGTCCTCGGCGGCGAAGAGGGTCGCCTCCGGCATGGTGTTCACCGTGTTCGGCGCGACCAGGTCGTCGACGTACAGGGTGTCCTTGTAGGCCGGGTCCTTGACGCCGGTCGAGGCCCACAGGGGACGCTGCTTGTTGGCCTGCGCCTTGTCCAGAGCGGCCCAGCGGTCGGAGGAGAAGACCTCCTCGTACGCCTGGTAGGCGAGCCGCGCGTTGGCCAGACCCGCCTTGCCGCGGGCGGCCTTGGCCTCGTCCGTGCCCAGAGCGTCGATCCGCTTGTCGATCTCGGTGTCCACACGGGACACGAAGAAGGACGCCACCGAGTGGATGGTGGAGAGGTCGAGGCCCGCGGCCTTGGCCTTCTCCAGGCCCGCCAGGTAGGCGTCCATGACCTCGCGGTAGCGCTCCAGCGAGAAGATCAGCGTGACGTTGACGCTGATGCCCCGGCCGATCGTCTCGGTGATCGCGGGCAGACCCGCCTTGGTCGCCGGGATCTTGATGAGCGTGTTGGGCCGGTCCACCAGCCAGGCCAGCTGCTTGGCCTCGGCGATGGTGGCCGTCGTGTTGTGCGCCAGGCGCGGGTCGACCTCGATGGAGACCCGGCCGTCCTGGCCCTGCGTGGCGTCGAAGACCGGACGCAGGATGTCGGCGGCGTCACGGACGTCCGCCGTCGTGATCATGCGGACGGCCTCCTCGACGGTGACCTTGCGGGCGGCGAGGTCGGTGAGCTGCTGCTCGTACCCGTCGCCGCCGCTGATCGCCTTCTGGAAGATGGAGGGGTTGGTGGTGACGCCGACGACGTGCTGCTGGTCGATCAGTTCGGCGAGGTTGCCGGACGTGATCCGCTTGCGCGACAGGTCGTCCAGCCAGATCGCGACGCCTTCCTCGGAGAGGCGCTTCAGTGCGTCTGTCATGGAAAATGCATCTCCTACGTGTCGTATGTCAGCGTCAGCGCTGGGCTGCGGCGATCGATTCCCGGGCGACGGAGGCGACGTTCTCGGCAGTGAAGCCGAACTCGCGGAAGAGGACCTTGCCGTCGGCCGAAGCCCCGAAGTGCTCCAGGGAAACGATGCGACCAGCGTCCCCTACATACCGGTGCCACGTCAGGCCGATCCCGGCCTCGACCGCGACCCGCGCCTTCACGGACGGCGGCAGCACGCTCTCGCGGTACCCCTGGTCCTGCTCCTCGAACCATTCCACGGACAGCATGGACACCACCCGCGTCGGCACACCGGCGGCCTGGAGCTGCTCGCGCGCCTCCACGGCAACGTGCACCTCGGAACCGGTGCCGATGAGGATGACCTCGGGCACCGCGCTCCGCCCTTCGGGCCCTTCGGCCTCGAAGAGGATGTAACCGCCCTTCGCCGCATCCTCGTTGGGCTCGTACGTCGGCACGCCCTGACGGGTCAGCGCGAGCCCGTGCGGGGCACCCTTGCCAAAGACCTTGGTGTACCGCTTGAGGATCTCGCGCCAGGCGATCGCGGTCTCGTTCGCGTCCGCCGGGCGGACCACGTTGAGACCGGGGATCGCGCGCAGCGAGGCGATGTGCTCGACGGGCTGGTGCGTGGGGCCGTCCTCGCCCAGGCCGATCGAGTCGTGCGTCCACACGTACGTCACCGGCAGGTGCATCAGTGCGGACAGGCGCACCGCGTTGCGCATGTAGTCGGAGAACACCAGGAAGGTGCCGCCGTAGATACGGGTGTTGCCGTGCAGCGCGATGCCGTTCATCTCCGCGGCCATCGAGTGCTCGCGGATACCGAAGTGGATCGTGCGGCCGTAAGGGTCGGCCTCCGCCAGCGGATTGTCCGCAGGCAGGAACGACGACGTCTTGTCGATGGTGGTGTTGTTCGAGCCCGCGAGGTCGGCGGAGCCGCCCCACAGCTCGGGAATCACCCCGCCCAGCGCCTGCAGCACCTTGCCGGACGCGGCCCGCGTCGCGACGCCCTTGCCCGCCTCGAAGACCGGGAGCTTCTCCTCCCAGCCGGTGGGCAGCTCACCGGCGGCGATCCGGTCGAACTCGGCCGCGCGCTCGGCGTTGCTGTTGCGCCACTCCTGGAACGACTTCTCCCACTGAGCCTTGGCCTGCCGGCCGCGCTCCAGCGCACCGCGGGTGTGGTTGAGAACCGCGTCGGAGACCTCGAAGGACTGCTCCGGGTCGAAGCCCAGCACGCGCTTGGTGGCGGCCACTTCCTCCGCGCCGAGCGCCGAGCCGTGCGCGGCCTCGGTGTTCTGCGCGTTCGGCGCCGGCCAGGCGATGATCGAACGCATCGCGATGAACGACGGCTTGTCGGTGACCGCCTTCGCCGCCTGGATGGCGTTGAAGAGCGCCTCGGGGTCGAGGTCACCGTCCGGCTTCGGCGCCACCCGCTGCACATGCCAGCCGTACGCCTCGTACCGCTTGACCGTGTCTTCGGAGACGGCGGTCTCGGTGTCGCCCTCGATCGAGATGTGGTTGTCGTCCCACAACAGGATCAGGTTGCCGAGCTTCTGGTGGCCGGCCATCGAGGACGCCTCGGCGGAGATGCCCTCCTGCAGGCAGCCGTCCCCGGCGATCGCGTAGATGAAGTGGTCGAAGGGAGATTCACCGGTGGCCGCGTCCGGGTCGAAGAGGCCGCGCTCGTAGCGGGCGGCCATCGCCATGCCCACCGCGTTGGCCACACCCTGGCCCAGCGGGCCGGTGGTGGTCTCCACGCCGGTGGTGTGCCCGTACTCGGGATGGCCGGGAGTCTTCGAGCCCCAGGTGCGGAAGGCCTTCAGGTCGTCCAGCTCCAGGCCGAAGCCGGCCAGGTACAGCTGGGTGTAGAGGGTCAGGGACGAGTGGCCCGCGGACAGCACGAACCGGTCGCGGCCGGTCCAGTCGGCATCCGCCGGGTCGTGCCGCATCACCTTCTGGAAGAGGGTGTAGGCGGCGGGCGCCAGGCTCATCGCCGTACCCGGATGGCCGTTACCGACCCTCTGTACGGCATCGGCGGCCAGGACGCGGGCGGTATCCACGGCCCGCTGATCCAATTCGGTCCACTCGAGGTCTGTGGTGGTCGGCTTGGTGCTCACCCTGAGTCAGGGCTCCTCTCCACATGTTCCACATGTCGAATGCCGGTGCACGTCGCGCCCACCGGCTCGCTGTCGAGCCTACCCCCGTAGGAACGCGCAATTTTTCGAGTCATTACAGACTGCCGGGACTGTCCGCCCTCCGCCCCCCGACCGGCACGTTCCGTATTTGGCAAGTGAATACGGAGCCGCTCATCTGACTGCTCAATCCCATGCTGTTCAGCTCTTCACGGGGGCCTTTCAACACGAGCCGACCCCCGCGAAGGCCGGGGTCTGGGCAACGTCTACAGTGGCGTGGTACGCGCGAGCCTTTACCGGGTGTTCACACCGGGGGCTTGCTGGGATGTCTCTGTCAGGGGTGTGCGTGACGGCCGTTGAATCCCGTCCTGCGGGAGTGCTCGGGACGACTCAGGGCACGAACCACCGGCCGTTCGGGGCCCGGGTCAAGTCGTTCGTCGCTCTTACCAAGCCACGGATCATCGAGCTGCTGTTGATCACCACCGTTCCGGTGATGTTCCTCGCGCAGCAGGGAGTGCCCGACCTGACGCTGGTGCTTCTCACCTGCGTCGGCGGCTTCCTCTCCGCGGGCGGTGCCAACGCGCTCAACATGTACATCGACCGTGACATCGACGCGCTCATGGACCGCACCTCGCAGCGGCCGCTGGTCACCGGCATGGTCAGCCCGCGCGAGTGCCTCGCCTTCGGCATCATGCTCGCCGTGGTCTCCACGCTGCTGTTCGGCCTGACCGTCAACTGGCTGTCCGCATGGCTGTCGCTGGGAGCGCTGCTCTTCTACGTCGTCGTCTACACGATGATCCTCAAACGGCGTACGTCGCAGAACATCGTGTGGGGCGGCATCGCCGGCTGTATGCCTGTCCTCATCGGCTGGTCGTCGGTCACCAACTCCATGTCGTGGGCCCCGGTCATCCTCTTCCTCGTCATGTTCTTCTGGACGCCGCCGCACTACTGGCCGCTGTCGATGAAGGTGAGAGAGGACTACGCGCGCGTGGGCGTGCCGATGCTGCCGGTCATCGCCTCCAACAAGGTCGTCGCGCGGCAGATCGTCCTCTACAGCTGGGCGATGGTCGCGGTCTCCCTGCTTCTGACACCGCTCGGCTACACCGGCTGGTTCTACACCGTGGTCGCGCTGGTCACCGGCGGCTTCTGGCTCTGGGAGGCGCACGGGCTGCAGAGCCGTGCGAAGGATGGCGCCGTAGGCGCCAAGCTCAAGGAGATGCGGCTCTTCCACTGGTCCATTACGTACGTGTCGCTGCTGTTCGTGGCCGTGGCTGTGGACCCGTTCTTGCGCTGACGTCCTGTGAAGGGGTGATCGGCGGTGGTTCGTCGGCCGCGGGTGCGTGGGCAAGGCCACTCACCGCGGCCGTCGCCGTTTGATCTACCCGTCGGTAGCATCCTGACCATGGCAGACACCCAGCAGGTTGACGAGGGCGCGGACCCCCAGCAGGCCGCCAAGCCGGACGCCAAGGTCGAGCGCCGCGTGGCGAGGCTCGCCAAGCAGATCTCCTCCTTCGCCCAGGCGCACGGCGGGGCCGAGGGACAGATCGCGTACATCGGCCAGAAGGGCGCCCGGATCGTGCTCGTGGGCGAGGACGGCGGCTGGGGCGACCTCATGGCGCCGACCCACGCGATCGCCGAACAGGCGGTGCGGGAGGCCGGCATCACCGTCCACGAGACGTTCGACGGCGACTTCGCGGCCAAGGTGAAGACGGGCCCGTACGAGTGGACCCGCATGGCGGGCATCCAGCTCGGCGGCCCAAGCAACGACTGACGCGCCCCCGAAGGGGCGCGGGGAACCGCGCGGCCAGCCACCGCGAACCCGCGGCATCAGAACAACCCGCACCATCCCGCCCCAACACCTGACACCCGGCTCACCCGTTAGGCCCTGTAAATGGCAGGGCCCACCCGTGGGGAGTCCGGATGATCGAAACGCCGTCGCTGGTGGACCAGTACTGTCACGGGGTGCTGCGGACGGAGCTGGGCCTCGGCACCTTCGAGGCCCACCTGGCCCGGGGGGAGGGTCCACCCGCCCCCGGCACCACGTTCTTCGACACGCAGACCGGGTTCGCCGTACGCCGCTGGTGTCCGCCGCTCCTCGGACTGGAGCCGCACTGTCCGCCGTCCCGTTATCTCGCGCGGCGCCGGGAACTCGGCGTGCTGGAGTCGGGGCGCAGACTGCTCCGGGGGAGCGGCATCACGACGTATCTGGTGGACACCGGTCTGCCGGGCGATCTGACCGGTCCCGGCGAGATGGCCTCCAGCGGGGCCGCCGACGCCCACGAGATCGTCCGCCTGGAGCTGCTCGCCGAACAGGTCGCCGACACCTCCGGGACCGTCGAGTCGTTTCTCGCCAACCTCGCCGAGTCGGTGCACGGGGCGGCCGCGAACGCCGTGGCATTCACGTCCGTGGCGGGCGTGCGGCACGGTCTGGCGCTCGCGCCGGAGCCGCCCGGGCCGGGGGAGGTGCGCGGCGCGGCGGGTCGGTGGCTGGCGGGCCGCCGGGTGGGCGGGGCGTTGAGCGATCCGGTCCTGCTCAGGCACTTGCTGTGGATCGCGGTCGCCTCCGGCCTGCCGCTCCAGCTCCACGCCGGCCTCGGTGAACCCGGCCTGCGCATCGACCGTACCGACCCTGTCCTGCTCACCGACTTCGCCCGTGCCACGGCCGGGCTCGGCACCGACCTCGTCCTGCTGCACGGCTATCCGTACCACCGGCACGCGGCGCACCTCGCCGGGGTCTTCCCCCATGTCTACGCCGACCTGGGCGCCGCCCTCGTCCGCACCGGAGCCCGCGCGTCCGCCGTACTCTCCGAGATCCTGGAACTCGCCCCCTTCGGCAAGCTCCTCTTCTCCAGTGGCGCCCACGGTCTGCCGGAACTTCATGTGGTGGGCGCACGCCTCTTCCGTGAATCCCTGAGCCGGGTGCTCGGCACGTGGGTGGCCGAGGGGGCGTGGTCGCTGGCGGACGCCCAGCGGGTGGCGGGGTTGATCGCGGCGGGGAACGCGCGACGGGTGTACGGGGTGGAGTGAGGTCCCCTGAATACCCCTGGATACCCCTGAATCAGGGGAGACAGAGGGACTCGTGAGGACTTACGTGACTCACGCGCGTGTGAGTGCCGACTCCGTCGACTGGCCCGGCAGGTTCGTCACGATCTCCGCTCGTTCCCGCAGTGACAGCAGGACGCGGAGCGTGGCGATCCACACCAGGCAGGAGCCGAACATGTGGAGGCCGACCAGGACCTCCGGCAGATCGGTGAAGTACTGGACGTAACCGATGACGCCCTGCCCGAGGAGCACCAGGAAGAGGTCGCGGGTGCGGTGCAGGGGGCCCTTGGGAGCGTCGACGGCCTTCAGGACGAACCAAAGGGCGAAGGCGAGCGTCACCACGATCCAGGCCAGGACGGCGTGCAGCTTGGTGACGTTCTCCCAGTTCAACGGGATGCGCTTGACCTCGCTCGAGTCGCCGGCGTGCGGGCCCGCGCCGGTGACGACCGTGCCCACCGCGATCAGCAGGAGGGTGGCGGTGACCAGGAACCACACGAGTTGCCGCACGGACTTGCCGACCAGCGGACGCGGGACGTCGTCGCCCTCGCGGGTCCGCTGCCACATCACCGTGGCGGCGGCGATCAAGGCGGTGGAGAGGAGGAAGTGGGCGGCGACCGTGTACGGGTTGAGGCCCACCAGGACGACGATGCCACCGAGGACCGCGTTGCTCATGACGATCCAGAACTGTGCCCAGCCGAGCCGCGTGAGGCTATGCCGCCGCGGCTTCTGCGAGCGCGCGGCGATGATCGCCCAGCCGACCGCGGCGGACAGGACGTACGTCAGCATGCGGTTGCCGAACTCGATGACGCCGTGCACGCCCATCGCGCTCGTGGCGGTGATCGAGTCGTCGGTGCACTTGGGCCAGGTCGGGCAGCCCAGACCCGAGCCGGTCAGCCGCACGGCGCCGCCGGTGACCACGATGGCCACCGCCATGACGAGCGCGGCGAGGGCGGCGCGCTGAACGGTCCGGGATGACGGCGTCCAGCGTTCGGCGATGAAGGCGAGCGGGTTGCGCACGGCTTGAGCGGCGTCGGCTCGGGTCACGTTTGGCACGGGTTCCATCGTAGGGGGCCGCTTGTGCACGCTTTCACGAGGGTCCCGCCCGGTGTTGTTCCCGCTCACTCCCAGCGGAAGAACGTCCCGGCGGCTCCCAGGCCCACGACCGCCCAGGCGGCGAGGATCCCGAGGTCGCCCCACGGCATCCCGGCCCCGTGCTGGAGCACGTCCCGCAGCCCGTCCGAGAGCGCCGAGATCGGCAGCAGGCCGAGCACGTCCTGGGCGCCGGACGGGAACTTGTCCAGCGGGACGATCACCCCGCCGCCGACGAGCAGCAGCAGGAAGACCAGGTTCGCCGCGGCCAGTGTGGCCTCCGCCTTCAGCGTGCCCGCCATCAGCAGACCGAGGCCCGAGAACGCCGCCGTGCCCAGGACCAGGAGCAGCAGTACGGCGAAGGGGTTGCCCTCCGGCGACCAGCCCAGCGAGAAGGCGATCACCGTCACGAGGATCACCTGGAGGACCTCGGTGACCAGTACGGAGAGGGTCTTGGCCGTCATCAGCCCCCACCGCGGCAGCGGCGAGGAGGCGAGCCGCTTCAGCACGCCGTACCGCCGCTCGAAGCCCGTCGCGATCGCCTGGCCCGTGAACGCCGTCGACATCACGGCGAGCGCGAGGATGCCGGGGGTCAGGAAGTCGACCGCCTTCCCCTCGCCCGTGTCGACGATGTCCACCGCGCTGAACAGCACCAGCAGCAGCGTCGGGATGACGACCGTGAGGAGGAGCTGCTCGCCGTTGCGCAGCAGCATCTTCGTCTCCAGGACGGCCTGCGCGCCGATCATCCGGGTCAGCGGCGCGGCCCCGGGGCGCGGGGTGTACGTACCGGTGGCGGTCATCCGCGCAGCTCCTTGCCGGTGAGTTCCAGGAAGACGTCTTCCAGCGTGTGCCGTTCCACCGAGATCTTCTCCGGCATCACTCCGTGCTGGGCACACCAGGTGGTGACGGTCGCGAGCAGCTGTGGGTCGATCTTGCCGCCCACTCGGTACGAGCCCGGTGTCAGCTCGGCCGCCGTGCTGTCCGCCGGGAGGGCCTTGAGGAGCGAGGCCACGTCGAGGCCCGGGCGGCCGCTGAAGCGCAGGGTGTTCTCGGCGCCGCCGCGGCACAGCTCCTCGGGGGAGCCCTGGGCGATGACCCGGCCCGCGTCGATGATCGCCACGTCGTCGGCGAGCTGCTCGGCCTCGTCCATGTAGTGCGTGGTGAGGATGACCGAGACACCGTCAGCGCGGAGATCGCCTATGAGATCCCAGGTGGCCCGGCGCGCCTGCGGGTCGAGGCCCGCGGTCGGCTCGTCCAGGAAGACCAGCTCCGGGCGGCCGACCACGGCCATCGCCAGCGCGAGGCGCTGCTGCTGGCCGCCGGAGAGCCGGCGGTAGGTCGTCCGGCCGCAACTGCCCAGCCCGAGGCGCTCGATCAGCGCGTCCACGTCCAGCGGGTGCGCGTGCAGCTTGGCCACATGGCGGAGCATCTCGTCGGCTCGGGCGCCCGAGTAGACACCGCCGGACTGGAGCATCACGCCGATGCGGGGGCGCAGGGCCGAGGCCTCGCGTATCGGGTCGAGGCCGAGCACGCGGACCGTTCCGGAGTCCGCTTTGCGGTAGCCCTCGCAGGTCTCGACCGTGGTCGTCTTGCCCGCTCCGTTGGGGCCGAGCACGGCGGTGATGCCTGCCCGGGCCTCCAGATCGAGGCCGTCCACCGCGGTTTTGGTGCCGTACCGCTTCCTGAGGTCCTGGACCCGGACGACGGGCTCACTGCGCATGGGCGGCCTCACTTCGCATGGGCGCCAAGTCTAGGGACGGCCGAGCGGGCTCCTGAGGGCGGGTCGAGTCACGAGCGGATTCACGAGTGGCGTGAGGCGGGCGCGTCGTCCGCGATCCACTCCTCGCGCGAGCGATGCAGCCCCAGCCACCTCTCCGCGTACGCCACCGCGTCGGCGACGGGGAACAGCCGCACGTCGGCCGCGCCCACCCTGCCCCGTACGACGGGACGGTCCCGCTCGAAATCGGCGCCCAGCTCGTCGAACCGCTCCGAGCTGATCGACACCTCCGTCATGGCCTCCCAGCGGGGCCCCTCCGGGGTTGGGACCGGTCGTCCCACCTCGGAGCGCGGTGACGGAATCCGGTACTCGGCCAGGTGGAAACTCGTGCAGGTGTCATAGCCCGCGCCCAGGAGCAGCACCCGGGCGCCCAGCTCCTCCAGGCGGGCCAGCGGGCTGTGCTCGCCCAGCCGGCAGTCCGCAGCGTGCCCCTCGGTGATCGCCGCAGCACTTGCTCCGAGGGCCGCGAACGAGGTCTGCGGATGCGCGCTGCGCAGGGCGCCAGGCCAGGTGCGTACGGTCTCCGGGATCACGCCCACGCCGCGGGAGGGCGTGATGAGCGGGTCGTACGCCGGCATCGTGGCGCGAATCGTCTCCCACCACTCCTCGGGCACGGGCGGATTGCTCCACAGTGCCGGGTCGGAGAGGTCGCCGGACTGCGTCGGGACCACGAGCGTGCCGTCCGGACCGAGCGCGTCGAGCAGTGCCTGGACGACGGCGACCGCGCCGCCGTTGACCCAGCCGAGTGAGCTGAGCGAGGAGTGTGCGAGGAGGGTCTCGCCGGGGTGTACGCCAACAGCGCGCAGGTCCGCGGCGAGAGTGGCTCGCGTGACGAGAGGGCCGGTCGGAGGGGGTATCGGCATGGTTGGGCAGTCTCTCGGAGAACGCGCGGAGGCGCCACCCAATTGATCGATCAAAGATCATTCCCGCAGGTCAGGTTAGCTTTACCTAAGTGACGCACCGCACCCCGGGTGGCATGGACGCGGCTTGTCAGACTCTGAGGAATTACGCAACAATGGTGTTGTGAAAAACGTTGGCGAGGCTCCGCAGGAGGAACTCGCGACCGGTGAGCGCTCCACGCGCAACCGCGTCGCGCGCTCCATCCTGGACCACGGCCCGTCGACCGTGGCCGACCTCGCGGGACGGCTGGGACTCACCCAGGCCGCCGTGCGACGGCACCTTGACGCGCTCGCCTCCGACGACGTCGTGGAGGCCCGCGAGCAGCGGGTCTACGGCGCTCGTACGCGCGGTCGGCCCGCCAAGGTGTTCGCCCTGACCGACTGTGGCCGGGACGCCTTCGACCAGTCCTACGACAAGCTCGCCGCCGACGCCCTGCGCTGGATCGCGGAGCGTGAGGGTGGGGACGAGGCCGTCGTGGCTTTCGCCCGCGCCCGCATGGCAGCCCAGGCCGCCGCGTACCGCAAGGCGATCGAGGCCGCCACCCCCGACAAGCGCACCGAAGCGCTGGCCAAGGCCCTGAGCGTGGACGGGTACGCTGCAACGGCGCGTAACGCACCGGTCGGCGAGCAGCTCTGCCAGCACCACTGCCCGGTCGCCCATGTCGCCGAGCAGTTTCCGCAGCTGTGCGAGGCGGAGACCGAGATCTTCTCCCAGTTGCTCGGCACTCATGTGCAGCGACTGGCGACCATCGCCCACGGCGACGGCGTCTGCACGACGTTCATCCCCAAGGCGACACACCAGACTCACACCGATATCAATACCGATAACGCATCTGCAAGCACGGCCGGGAGGAACCCCGCATGACTCTCCCCACGGAGACTGCTCACCCCGAACTCGAGGGCCTGGGTACGTACGAATACGGCTGGGCCGACTCCGACACGGCCGGTGCCTCTGCGAGGCGCGGCATCGACGAGGACGTCGTCCGGGACATCTCCGCGAAGAAGTCCGAGCCGGAGTGGATGACCAAGCTCCGTCTCAAGGGGCTGCGCCTCTTCGAGAAGAAGCCCATGCCCAACTGGGGTTCTGACCTGTCGGGCATCGACTTCAACAACATCAAGTACTTCGTGCGTTCCACGGAGAAGCAGGCGGAGTCCTGGGAGGACCTGCCCGAGGACATCAAGAACACGTACGACAGGCTCGGCATCCCGGAGGCGGAGAAGCAGCGCCTCGTCGCCGGCGTCGCGGCCCAGTACGAGTCCGAGGTCGTCTACCACCAGATCCGCGAGGACCTGGAGGAGCAGGGCGTCATCTTCCTGGACACCGACACGGCCCTGAAGGAGCACCCGGAGCTCTTCAAGGAGTACTTCGGGACCGTCATCCCGGTCGGCGACAACAAGTTCGCGTCGCTGAACACCGCCGTGTGGTCAGGCGGGTCCTTCATCTACGTGCCGAAGGGCGTGCACGTCGAGATTCCGCTCCAGGCCTACTTCCGTATCAACACGGAGAACATGGGCCAGTTCGAGCGGACCCTGATCATCGTCGACGAGGGCGCCTACGTGCACTACGTCGAGGGCTGCACGGCGCCGATCTACAAGAGCGACTCGCTGCACAGCGCGGTGGTCGAGATCATCGTCAAGAAGGGCGCCCGCTGCCGTTACACGACCATCCAGAACTGGTCGAACAACGTCTACAACCTGGTCACCAAGCGCGCCGTGGCGTACGAGGGCGCGACCATGGAGTGGATCGACGGCAACATCGGCTCCAAGGTGACGATGAAGTACCCGGCCGTCTACCTGATGGGCGAGCACGCCAAGGGCGAGACCCTGTCCATCGCCTTCGCGGGCGAGGGGCAGCACCAGGACGCCGGCTCCAAGATGGTCCACATGGCGCCCAACACCTCGTCCAACATCGTGTCGAAGTCCGTCGCCCGCGGTGGCGGCCGTACCTCCTACCGTGGTCTGGTGGAGATCGGCGAGGGTGCGCACGGCTCGAAGTCCAACGTGCTGTGCGACGCGCTGCTGGTCGACACCATCTCCCGCTCCGACACGTACCCCTATGTGGACGTCCGTGAGGACGACGTCTCCATGGGCCACGAGGCGACCGTCTCCAAGGTCTCCGAGGACCAGCTCTTCTACCTGATGAGCCGCGGTCTCTCCGAGTTCGAGGCGATGGCCATGATCGTGCGCGGCTTCGTCGAGCCCATCGCGAAGGAGCTGCCCATGGAGTACGCGCTTGAGCTCAACCGGCTGATCGAGCTGCAGATGGAAGGCGCGGTCGGCTGACCGCCGCCCGTTCCAGCAGCTGACGGCCCGCCCCTCCGGGCGGGCCGAGGATCGCAACTGACGCAGGAAAGAGAGCAGACCGACAGCCATGGCTGAGGCTCAGAACATCCCGGTGGGGTCCACCACCGCCGGCCAGATCGCGGTGGCCGCCGAGTCGACCGTCGCCACGCGCATGAGTGCGCCCCCGTCCTTCGACGTGCGGGACTTCCCGGTCCCGCACGGCCGTGAGGAGGAGTGGCGGTTCACGCCGCTGGAGCGACTGCGCGGGCTGCACGACGGCACCGCGGTCGCCACCGGCGACGGCGTGAAGGTCGACGTCGAGGCCCCCGCGGGCGTCATCGTCGAGACCGTCGGCCGTGACGACGCCCGGATCGGCAAGGCCGGCACCCCGGTGGACCGCATCGCCGCCCAGGCGTACTCGTCGTTCGAGAAGGCCGGTGTCGTCACCGTCCCCAAGGAGGCGGTGCTCACCGAGCCGATCCGCATCGCCGTCCACGGCGAGGGCGGGATCGCCTACGGCCACCAGGTCGTCGAGCTGGGAGCCTTCGCCGAGGCAGTCGTCGTCATCGACCACACCGGTGACGCCGTGCTCGCCGCCAACGTCGACTACATCCTGGGCGACGGCGCCAAGCTGACCGTCATCTCCGTCCAGGACTGGGACGACAAGGCCGTGCACGTGGGCCAGCACAACGCGCTGATCGGCCGCGACGCCACCTTCAAGTCGTTCGTGGTCACCTTCGGCGGCGATGTCGTACGTCTCCACCCGCGCGTCGCCTACGCGGGCCCCGGCGGCGAGGCCGAGCTCTTCGGCCTGTACTTCACCGACGCGGGCCAGCACCAGGAGCACCGCCTCCTGGTCGACCACAACACCCCGCACTGCAAGTCGAACGTGGCCTACAAGGGCGCGCTCCAGGGCCAGGACGCCCACGCCGTATGGATCGGCGACGTCCTCATCGAGGCCAAGGCCGAGGGCACGGACACGTACGAGATGAACCGGAACCTGGTTCTGACAGACGGTGCCCGCGTCGACTCCGTGCCGAACCTCGAGATCGAGACCGGCGAGATCGTCGGCGCCGGCCACGCCAGCGCCACCGGCCGCTTCGACGACGAGCAGCTCTTCTACCTGATGGCCCGCGGCATCCCGGCCGACGAGGCCCGTCGGCTCGTCGTCCGCGGCTTCTTCGCCGAACTGGTCCAGCAGATCGGTGTCGACGACATCGAAGAGCGCCTTCTCGTGAAGATCGACGAGGAGCTGGAGGCGTCGGTCTGATGACGTTCGTACGCGCCTGTGGGCTGAGCGAGCTGGAGGAGGACACCCCGAAACGGGTGGAACTCGACGGCACGCCGGTCTCGGTCGTGCAGACCGAGGGGGAGGTGTTCGCGATCCATGACATCTGCTCGCACGCGAACGTCTCGCTCTCCGAGGGCGAGGTGGAGGACTGTCAGATCGAGTGCTGGCTGCACGGCTCCAGCTTCGACCTCCGCACCGGCAAGCCGTCCGGCCTTCCCGCGACGCGCCCCGTCCCCGTATATCCCGTAAAGATCGAAGGGGACGATGTGCTCGTCTCCCTCACCCAGGAGTCCTGAGGCACCCATGGCAACGCTTGAAATCCGAGACCTGCACGTCACCGTCGAGGCGGACAACTCCACGAAGGAGATCCTCAAGGGTGTCGACCTGACCGTGAAGCAGGGCGAGACGCACGCCATCATGGGCCCGAACGGCTCCGGCAAGTCGACGCTCGCCTACTCGCTCGCGGGTCACCCGAAGTACACGATCACCAGCGGCACCGTCACCCTCGACGGCGAGGACGTCCTGGAGATGTCCGTCGACGAGCGCGCCCGCGCGGGCCTGTTCCTGGCGATGCAGTACCCGGTCGAGGTCCCCGGCGTCTCGGTCTCCAACTTCCTCCGTACGTCCGCCACCGCCATCCGTGGTGAGGCTCCCAAGCTGCGGACGTGGGTGAAGGAGGTCAAGGAGACCATGGAGCGTCTCAACATGGACCCGGCCTTCGCCGAGCGCAACGTCAACGAGGGCTTCTCCGGCGGTGAGAAGAAGCGCCACGAGATCCTTCAGCTGGAGCTCCTCAAGCCGAAGGTCGCGATCCTCGACGAGACCGACTCCGGCCTGGACGTCGACGCCCTGCGCGTCGTCTCCGAGGGCGTCAACCGCGTCCGCGAGAGCGGCGAGGTGGGCACCATGCTCATCACGCACTACACGCGCATCCTGCGCTACATCAAGCCCGACTACGTCCACGTCTTCTCCGCGGGCCGCATCGTCGAGTCCGGCGGCGCCGAGCTCGCCGACAAGCTGGAGAACGAGGGCTACGAGGGTTACACGAAGGGTGGCGCATCCGCGTGACACAGCTGTCGGGCCTCCTCGACACCGAGGCGATCCGCAAGGACTTCCCCATCCTGGACCGTCAGGTCCACGACGGTAAGAAGCTCGTGTACCTGGACAACGCGGCGACTTCACAGAAGCCGCGCCAGGTGCTGGACGCACTCAGCGGTTACTACGAGCAGTACAACGCCAACGTCCACCGCGGTGTGCATGTGCTCGCCGAGGAGGCCACGGCGCTGTACGAGGGCGCGCGCGACAAGGTCGCCGCGTTCATCAACGCGCCGAGCCGCGACGAGGTGATCTTCACCAAGAACGCCTCCGAGTCGCTCAACCTCGTGGCCAACATGCTCGGCTGGGCCGACGAGCCCTACCGGGTCGACCACGAGACCGAGATCGTCATCACCGAGATGGAGCACCACTCCAACATCGTTCCCTGGCAGCTGCTGTCGCAGCGCACGGGCGCGAAGCTGAAGTGGTTCGGCCTCACGGACGACGGCCGGCTCGACCTGTCCAACATCAACGAGATCATCACCGAGAAGACGAAGATCGTCTCCTTCGTGCTGGTGTCGAACATCCTGGGCACGGTCAACCCGGTCGAGGCGATAGTGCGCCGCGCGCAGGAAGTCGGCGCGCTGGTCTGCATCGACGCCTCCCAGGCCGCCCCGCACATGCCGATGGACGTGCAGGCCCTGCAGGCCGACTTCGTGGCGTTCACCGGCCACAAGATGTGCGGCCCGACCGGCATCGGCGTCCTCTGGGGCCGCCAGGAGCTGCTCGAGGACCTGCCCCCGTTCCTGGGCGGCGGCGAGATGATCGAGACGGTGTCGATGCACTCGTCGACGTACGCACCGGCGCCCCACAAGTTCGAGGCGGGCACTCCGCCGATCGCGCAGGCGGTCGGCCTCGGCGCGGCGATCGACTATCTGAGCGCGATCGGCATGGACAAGATCCTCGCCCACGAGCACGCGCTCACCGAGTACGCGGTGAAGAAGCTCAACGACGTCCCCGGCCTGCGCATCATCGGCCCGACCACGGCCGAGGAGCGGGGCGCCGCGATCTCCTTCACACTCGGAGACATCCACCCGCACGACGTCGGCCAGGTGCTGGACGAGCAGGGCATAGCGGTCCGGGTCGGACACCACTGCGCACGCCCGGTCTGCCTGCGGTACGGAATTCCTGCGACCACGCGAGCGTCGTTCTATCTGTACTCCACGCCGGCCGAGATCGACGCTCTGGTCGACGGACTGGAGCACGTACGGAACTTCTTCGGCTGAGGGGCTGGCTGGGATCGTGAAGCTGGATTCGATGTACCAGGAAGTCATCCTGGACCACTACAAGCACCCGCACGGGCGCGGTCTCCGGGATGGCGACGCCGAGGTGCACCACGTCAACCCGACGTGCGGCGACGAGATCACGCTGCGCGTGAAGTACGACGGCACGACGATCAGTGATGTCTCGTACGAGGGCCAGGGCTGCTCGATCAGCCAGGCCTCGGCCTCCGTGCTGAACGACCTGCTCGTCGGCAAGGAGCTCGCCGAGGCCCAGAAGATCCAGGAGACCTTCCTGGTGCTGATGCAGTCCAAGGGCCGTATCGAGCCGGACGACGCGATGGAGGAGGTCCTGGAGGACGCGGTCGCGTTCGCCGGGGTCTCCAAGTACCCCGCCCGTGTGAAGTGCGCGCTGCTGAGCTGGATGGCGTGGAAGGACGCGACGGCCCAGGCTCTGGGCGAAGCCGAAGCCGAAAGGAAGACCGCATGAGCGAGACCATTGAGATGAAGCCGGCCTCGGAGGAAGAAGTCCGCGAGGCGCTGTACGACGTCGTCGACCCCGAGCTGGGTATCGACGTCGTCAACCTCGGCCTCATCTACGGCATCACGATCGACGACGCGAACATCGCGACGATCGACATGACCCTGACGTCGGCGGCCTGTCCGCTGACCGATGTCATCGAGGACCAGGCCAAGTCCGCGACGGACGGCATCGTCAACGAGCTCCGCATCAACTGGGTGTGGATGCCGCCGTGGGGCCCCGACAAGATCACGGACGACGGTCGCGAGCAGCTTCGGGCGCTCGGCTTCAACGTCTGAGGTCCTCTTCCGCGCACCGCACCGCACACGAAAGCGGCGGCACCCTGTCCGGGGTGCCGCCGCTTTCGTGTGCGTCTCAGCCCAGCGGGTCCACCAGGCGGAAGGAGAAGTCCTCCCGGTTGGTCGTGTTGTAGCCGTACGGGTCCAGGCGCAGCTGGAAGTTCCTGTGGCGCAGCACGTAGTTGGGGTAGTTCACCGACTGGAGCATCACCGCGCCCGAATGCCCCGAGTACCCGGGGCAGAAGGTGGCGTCCTGCTTGAACAGCGAGGAGCCGTCGTTGCGTTCGGCGCGCAGGATGAAGTTCCTGTGGCGCAGGTACTTGCCGTCGTGCGTCTTGAACGAGTAGCAGGAACTGTTGGACAGCCCCTTGGCCACGGCGAAGGTGGAGTCCTCGCGGGACTCCGAGCCGCGGACCGGATCGAGCTTCACCAGGCCGTCGGCCACGTGCCAGTAGCGGTCGGGGTAGTTGACCGCCTGGACGGACTTCCGCGAGGAGGAGGGCGTGGACGCGGGGGGCTTCTCGGGGGCGGCCGGCTTCGACGGCCGAGGGCTCGGATCGGGCTTGGAGCCGCCCTGCTGCTGCGCCTCGGGCGCGGTGGAACCGTCCCCGGTGGTACCGGACGGTTCCGGGGAGGCCCAACCGCTCTTCCCCGTGGGCGGCGCGGCCGGGGGCGGGCTGGGCAGGACGGGCTGGTTCGCGGCGGAGGTGATGTTCTCCGTCCGGTCCTCCGACGAAGTGTCCGTACCGCTCTCCAGTACGGCGACCGCCGTCACGGTGGCGGTGAGTACCACCAGGAGGAGCGCTCCGGCCAGCCATAGCCTGCGTGTCCCGGGTATCCGGGTCTCGTCCAGGGCCTCGCCGGTTTCCCACACCTTCTGGGGGCGGGTGGACAGTTCGAGCTCGGTCCCGGGTTTTCTCTCTGACATGCGTGGTTCCCCCAGCGTCGCCCAAGTCGCCCGAGGCGCACGCGGATTGGTCATGTGCTTCGGCACGACAGTTGTCGGTCATGGGCCTGGGCACAAAAAGAAGCGGAGGTCGCGGACGCGCGGGACGGCTGTGGCCGGGGGATCCGCGTGTGCGACGGGTGAAACAGTAGTGGACCCCGTGGTCTGCGCGTAGGCGTTTCTGAGAGCGGTCTCATCAGGGAACACGAGGCGTTTACCGGCCAGTTGGGGACGATCTTGGAACTCGGGCCCCGAGAAAGTAGTTTAAGGCTTAAGAAATCGAGCTCAGGGCCCGAGAGGGGCGTTTCGGGGTTCAGCGCGTCGCGAAGGCCGACAGGCGCGCGGCGATCCGCTCACGGGTGCCGTCGTTCTGGACCGGAGCCGCCGTGAGCACGTCCAGGTGCTGGTAGCCGGGCAGGACCACGGGGTTCTTGTCCGCGGGGATGTGGTCCGCCAGGATGCCGTCGCCCGCGACGAAGGTGATCGAGGGGTTCGCGGTCAGGCCGCCGGGGTGCGCCATGTGCTGTGCGATCTGCGGGTCGTTCACCAGCTGTATGTCCGTCACCAGCTTGGTCGGGAAGTAGTCCTCGGTGAAGTCCAGTGGGTGGTCGGAGAGGCTGCGGGCGAGCTCGTGGATGTCCGTGACCTCCTTGGCGGCCGTGGTGAACGGAGTGCCGTCGGCGGAGCGGTGCACCGGGTCGTCGGCGGCGCCCACACGGTCGAAGTTGCGCCACGTGTAGAGCGGGCCGCCCGGCTCGTCCGGGATCGCCTTGAGTTCCGTACCGGACGCGGCCGGTGAGCCCTCGGCATCGTTCGGGAAGGGGAAGTTCTTGTCGACGACGCGGCCGCCGCCGGGGGAGTCGTAGAAACCCACGCTGGCCTGGATGAACGCCAGGGGCGCCGAGTTGTCGTCCATGAAGGTGCCGAGGATCGCCGCGTTGGTGAGCCGGAAGTCGCGGAGCGTGGGGCTGCCGGCGAGGAACACGTCCGTGTTCTTGGAGAACAGCGTGCGGACCGTCGTCTCGATGTTGGGGCTGGTGGGCAGCCGGTCCGGGATCGTGGCCTCGGCGTCCGGCGCGTTGCGGGCGGCCAGGCCGTTGACCGCCAGGAGGTTCATCGTCTCCGGGTTGATCACCGCGGGGAGCGCGAGGAAGCGGCGCAGGGTGCCCAGGCGCAGTCCGGCCTGTACGGCGGCGTAACCGATGCCCGTGTTGGGGACGAGTCCGTCCAACGGCCCCTGGGAGCCGGACGAGCCGCCGTTCAGGTCGTCCAGTGACGTGGAAATCGTCGTGTCCAGCGCGAAGTAGCCACCGCACTGGTTGAAGCCCGCGTCCGCCGTCGTCGCCTTGTCGCCGTCGAAGTCCCAGGTGGCGAAGATGCCGGTGAGTACGCCGCCGAGGGAGTGCCCGCCGCACAGCAACTTCTCCTTGCGCAGCTTCTGGTCGGGCAGTTCGGCGGTCAGCAGGTCGTACTGGTCGCGGACCGTCTGCTCCAGGCCGACCTCGGCGAGCCAGCCCACCTGATCGCTCGTCAGGAAGCCGTCAAAGGAACGGCCGTTGACCTGCCTGCCCTCGTAGTAGTAGTCGACGGCCTTCTCCGCGCTGCCCGTCGCGATCCCGGCGTTGTCCTCAAGGCAGTTGGAGCGCCGGTCCAAGGCCCAGAACTCGATGTGCTCACCCTTGTCGGCCGCCGCCCGCACGGTGTTGCGGGCCACGCTGTCGAAGGCGCCCGCGCCCTCCAGGATGCCGGGCTGGGCGACCAGGATCCGGTCGGCGTCGGCGGACCTCGACGGCCCGTCCGAAGAGCGGTACCGCAGATACGACAGCCGGTCGCAGCGCGCCGGGTGGCTCCCGACGGAGGCGGGCAGCGGGATCCGTACGGAGACCTCGGTCTCGGCGACGCCCTTCACCGGGGAGTCGGAGGCCACCGGCCTCTCGGTACGGGCCGGTGTCCCGTCGGTCGAGGACGTCGGCGCTCCGTCGGCCGAGGGCGCCACGGTCAGCGCGGCCGAGGCGAGCGCTCCTGCGGCCAGCGCGCGCGGCCACCGGCTGCGGCGGCGGGGGACTCCTGTGCTCATGATCTCTCCATCGAGACGACGGCGGTCCGGGGTTCCGCACTGTAAGCAGCGGTAACTTCCGTGGGCCATAAGGAAAATGAGCAGACTGGGGCGGTCTTCCGCGCACATCTGGACAGCGGGTCGCCAGGGTCCCTCGTGCGTCGTGCGGCTCTGTCCGGTGACGGAGCCCGGCATGCGTGGGAAGACTGCGGAGCATGGCTGTCTCCTTCTATCAAGTCGCCGTGGACGCACACGATCTGCCGTCGCTCGCCCGCTTCTGGTGCCAAGTCCTCGACTGGCGCGTGCTGTTCGAGACCGAGCACGAGATCGTCATCGGCTCCGATCCGAACGCACTGCCCGGCATCTGCTTCGTGCCGGTCGGTGAGCGCAAGACGCTCAAGAACCGGCTGCACATCGACCTCACGCCGGACGACCAGGCCGCGGAGGCGAGCGAAGCGAGGTGGGGGTCCCCCCGGCCGGAGGCTGGGGGAGGATCCTGGCGCTCGGGGCTCGCCGGGTGGACGTCGGCCAGGGCGAGGACGTCACCTGGGTCGTCCTCGCCGATCCCGAGGGGAACGAATTCTGCGTGCTGCGGCCGAAGACGTCGCTGCTCGACTGATCCGTCGGCCCTTGTGTGTACGGTCGTACGCATCGATGCGTACACTCGTACACATGGGATATTTGCTGCTCACCGGAGCCATCGCCGCCGAGGTGGCCGCCACGACCGCGATGAAGTACAGCGAGGGCTTCAGTAAGCTGTGGCCCTCGCTGGTGACCGGTCTCGGATACCTCGTCGCCTTCGCGCTGCTCGCGCAGACGCTGAAGACCGTGCAGGTCGGGACGGCGTACGCGATCTGGGCCGGGGTCGGCACCGCGGCCATCGCGGCCATCGGGACGGTCTTCCTCGGGGAGGGGCTGGGTGTCGCGAAGCTGGCCGGGATCGTGCTGATCATCGGCGGGGTCGTGCTGCTCAACCTGGGCGGGGCGCACTGATGAGCACCGCACGAGGAGGACAGCCGATGGCCCGGCGTTACGACCCCGAGCGGCGGCAGCGGATCATCGACGCGGCGATCCGGGTCGTGGCCGCCAAGGGCATCGGCGGGCTGAGCCATCGCTCGGTCGCGGCCGAGGCGGATGTGCCGCTGGGCTCGACGACGTACCACTTCAAGACCCTCGACGAGCTGTTGGTCGCGGCGCTGCGCCAGGCCAACGAGGGCTTCGCCAAGGTCGTCGCCGCACGGAGCGCGCTCGATGACAGCCGGACCGACCTCGCCGACGAACTCGCCGGCCTGATCGGCGAGTGGCTCGCGGGTGACCGTACGGGGGTGGAGCTCGAGTACGAGCTGTACCTCGCCGCTCTCCGGCGCCCGGTGCTGCGCCCCGTCGCCGCCGAGTGCGGCCACGACTTCGCCGAGCAGCTCGGCCGCCGTACGGACCCGGTCACCGCGCGGGCGCTCGTCGCGCTGGTGGACGGGATCTGTCTGCAGGTGCTGCTGACGGGGACGGAGTACGACGAGGAGTACGCGCGTGAGGTGCTGGCGCGGGTGATCCCCTGAACCATCCGCTCTCCGCTCTCCGCTCTCCTCTCCGCCCGCTGCGCGCTTCTCGTGAACTGTGAACTTTCTGTGGGCCTGCGGGGAACAGGGGTGGAAGGCTCGGCAGGACGCAGCAGGGGGAGGACTTGTGAGCGGACCACCGCCACCGGAGGCCGAGGTGCACGACGACGCGGACGTCGTCGCCCAGTCGCTCGAGCAACCGGAGCTGTTCGCCCGGCTCTACGACCGGTACGCACACGACATCCACCGGTATGTCACCAGGCGTCTCGGGGAGGGCGCGGCCGACGACATCACCGCGGACACCTTCCTCACGGCGTTCCGCATCCGTGGGCGCTACGACCCCACGCGCGACAACGCGCGCCCCTGGCTGTACGGCATCGCGGGCAACCTCATCGGCAAGCAGCGCCGCAAGGAGGTGCGGACGCTCAAGGCGCTGGCCCGCACCGGGCACGATCCTGTCGCCGAGTCATGGGTCGAGGAGACCGAGAGCCGGGTCGCCGCGCAGGCACCGCTCGCCGGCGCCCTGGCCGCGCTGCCGGCCGGTGACCGGCATGTACTGCTGCTCGTCGCCTGGGCCGACCTCAGCTACCAGGAGGTCGCGGAGGCGCTGGACATCCCGATCGGGACGGTCCGCTCCCGGCTCAGCAGGGCCCGGCGCAAAGTGCGTACGTCGCTGGGTGCCGACCCCGCGTTCGTGCCCGACACCCAGGAGGTGATCTGACGTGGACGAGATGACCCAGGTACGGGACTTCCGCGCCGATGCGCCCGCTCCCGATCGGGCGCGGCTCGCTCCGGGGCGGACGCGGCTCATGGAGGCGGCCGCGCGGGGACAGGGCCGGTCCAGCCGCCTGCGCGCCGACTGGCGGCTCGCCGCGGCCGGAGCGGCCGTCGCCGTCACGGCCGCCGCGCTGTTCGTCGCCGGCACGGTCGGTGGCGACGGCTCGCCGGGCAGGGTGACGCCGGGCACCTCGCAGACGGCGCTGGGCAGTGCGAAGGAGGTCCTCGGCCAGGCCGCGGACACCGTCGAGGGGTACGAGCCCGTCAGCGCGCCCGGCACCAGCCAGTGGATCTACGAGAAGACGGTGCAGCAGTCGGCCGGCGGCTGGCCCGGCGGCGAGACCGAGCCCCCGCGGACCAACGAAGGCTGGGTGAAGTACGCGGACCCGCGCTTCGAGAACTGGAAGGAGGGCGACGACCACTCGCCCCGGGAGCGGTTCCGGTTCATTCAGCAGCTGCCGGACGACCCGGCACAGCTTCTGAAGAAGGCGCGCGAGTTCTACCCGTCCGGCGAAGGAAACAAGGAGGCGCGGGCCCAGCACGACTTCCGCGCCCTGGGTGTGCTCCTCGACACGTACCCCATGCCCCCGGAGGGGCTCGCCAAGCTGTACCGGGCGCTTGCCACGGTGCCGGGTGTGGAGGTCCGCCACCAGTTGGTCCAGGATGTCGCCGGACGTGACGCGATCGCGGTGTACCGGGACGAGAACGCCCGGGCGAACGAGCGCACCGAGATCCTCATCGCCCCGAGCACCTACGAGACCGTGGGGCAGCGCTGGGTCGTCATTCGTGACTACGAGGAGCAGTACCCCGACGACGGCGAGACCCCGCCCCGGCCGTGGAAGGCGGGGGACATCGTCCTCCAGTCCGCCCGGCTCGACGCGGCCGTCGTCGACGCCAAGGGGCAGCGGCCCTGAGCCGGTGACAGCCCTGCGCTGGTGGCAGCGGCGCTGAGTCGGCGGCCGTGGGACACGGGGGTGCCCACGGCCGCCGGTGCGCCCGGCACCTGAGACGCCGGGCGCACCGGTTGGCCCGGGCGGGCCTCGCCAAGTTAGGTTTCCCCCATGACCGACACGACTGCTACACGCACCACCGGCGCCGTCGCCGCCGGGCTCGCCACGCTCGCCGCTGACGGCACTGTTCTTGACACCTGGTTCCCCGCGCCCGAACTGTCCGCCGAGCCCGGCCCGGCCGGCACCGAGCGGCTGTCCGTCGAGCGGGCGGTGGAACTGCTCGGCGAGGGCGCCGCGAAAGCGGTCGGCCCGGACGCCCGTCGGGGCGTCGAGGTGGTCGCGGTCCGCACGGTCATCGCCTCGCTCGACGAGAAGCCGATCGACGCGCACGACACCTACCTGCGACTGCACCTGCTCTCGCACCGTCTCGTGAAGCCGCACGGCCAGAGCCTCGACGGGATCTTCGGGCACCTCGCCAATGTCGCCTGGACCTCGCTCGGCCCGGTCGCCGTCGACGACATCGAGAAGGCGCGGCTGGGCGCCCGCGCCGAGGGGCTGTACCTCCAGGTGACGTCCGTCGACAAGTTCCCGCGCATGACGGACTACGTGGCGCCGAAGGGCGTCCGCATCGCCGACGCGGACCGGGTGCGGCTCGGCGCCCACCTCGCCGAGGGCACGACCGTCATGCACGAGGGCTTCGTGAACTTCAACGCCGGCACGCTCGGCACGTCCATGGTCGAGGGGCGCATCTCGGCCGGTGTCGTGGTCGGTGACGGGTCGGACATCGGTGGCGGCGCCTCGACCATGGGCACTCTGTCCGGTGGCGGCAACGTCCGCATCACCATCGGCGAGCGCTGCCTGATCGGTGCGGAGGCGGGCGTCGGGATCGCCCTTGGTGACGAGTGCGTGGTCGAGGCGGGGCTGTACGTCACCGCCGGTACGCGGGTGACGATGCCCGACGGGCAGATCGTCAAGGCCCGCGAGCTCTCCGGGGCGTCCAACATCCTCTTCCGCCGCAACTCTGTCACCGGCACGGTTGAGGCGCGGCCGAACAATGCGGTGTGGGGTGGGCTCAACGAGATTCTGCACAGCCACAACTAGAGCGAGCGGACGGGAAACGACCGAGCGCCTGCCCACGGTGTCCGTGGGCGGGCGCTCGGTCGTGTGTGTCGGCTGCGGATGTGTGGGGGCTGGTTGTGGGGGGG